>JACQDF010000028.1 GCA_016201205.1 Acidobacteriota bacterium | reverse complement strand
GGGACGATGATGCCGAAGGGTTCAAGATCACCGCGCCCACCAAGCCTTGAGCCGGCTCTGAGCCGGGGATGCTTGAGGCGGCTTCAGCCGCAAACTCGACTTTCAGTCGTCAAAAAAACCCACCGGCTTTAAGCCGGTGGTCATTCAGATTTTGCCATTGCGCTATGATGCCGGGATGTCCTGCGCTCCCGATCCGAGTGAATATGTGCTCCGCGTCAACCTGAAAGACGCCTCGGATGTCCGCCGCTTCTGCGAGGTGCGGGTGAAGGGGAAGGACGTCTACATCTATCAGCCCCGCAAAGGCGAGTCCGTGAAGGTGAGCTATCACGAAAGCGGGCAAAAGCATGTGAAGATCGGGCAGAGCGGCCCGATCATGCCGCCGATGCACCTCGACCCAACCGAAGCCATCGTGACCGAGGAGAAGCCGTGGTCAAAGAGTTTTGAGAATTTTGCTAACCTGCTGCCCTACAAGGGCGAGGCCGCGAATGATGTGTTTGAAATCGAACTCCCGCCCCTGCCCTACGTCGATACGATCACGTT
Organism: Acidobacteriota bacterium; assembly: GCA_016201205.1. Classification (GTDB taxonomy): domain Bacteria; phylum Acidobacteriota; class Terriglobia; order Bryobacterales; family Bryobacteraceae; genus CADEFT01. Next base: position 15,145 of record JACQDF010000028.1, on the reverse strand, counting down.
CGCGCAGATTGCAATTGGCCGGTCGTTCGATCCGAAGGGAGGGGTCGATCAGGTGACGCTGAAGCAAGAAGTGTTCCCGGTTCCGCATTCAACGGACGGGCTGCAAGTGTGTGTCCGACTGCTCCGGCTGCAATCGTCTTCTGCGCCTTCGCCACCCGGCGAGCATCCGGAATAACCCTGCGTAGAACATCAAGGGCTCGTCGTTCTTCCGGCCGAAGGTGAGCTTGCGGATTCGTCGGGCTGCGAAGATTACTGCCGCCCGCACTAGGCTCGTCGGCTAGGGTTTAGGAAATGCCCACGAGATGGCCACTTGACCGTATAACGCCCTACCTTGTAGAAGTGCCGGCCAAAGTCCCTTGACGGTGCGGTCGGGGCCATATGTCCGCTTCGAGGAAGTCGAACGCTTTGACTCCTGACGTCCCTTTCGAACTTGCGAATCCCGAGAAGCCGTTCCAGAAAACCGTAGACCCGGAAGTGCACCCAGACCGGCAGCAGCAAGTGGAAGCACTCCCCTCACGTGAGGCCGAGTCGTCGCCGAACCTCCGCGCTCGAGATGCCACCCTCCTGCCTCATGCGGGAACGGGAATGCTCGATCAGTTTGAGAAAACGAGGACTCGAATTCAGCGATGCCGTTTCAAGGTCGGTATTCTCCAAGGGAAGAAGAACCGCGACCGGCTTACCGTGATCGGTGACTACAAGCGGCTCTTGGCTCGCCTCACGGGCGCAGTCGGCCAAGCTCATCGTCGCCTTGTCTATCTCTACAGTCTTCATAGGACGATCTCCTCACCGCCGATGCGGACCACGTTTCGATCCTTCACCCCAACAGCCAGCACCAGAACGACGGGCTCCGGTTCCTCCTGCACTTCATAGTATACCCGCAAGCGCCCGGCGCGAAGCTCCCACGGCGCAATCGGATTCGGTCTCATAGGCTTGCGGTTCCGCGTTTCGACTGTCGGCTGGTCCGCCAACTGTTCGTCAACGGTATCGACAAGATTCCCTTGCTCGCGCACGGACAGCCCGCGAAGATGATCAACAGCGTCCGGCGAATACTCAATTCGATACGACAACCCTCTCAGCCTAGCATTAACCCCGCGGCTCCGGATTCTCCTTCAGCACAATGGCCAGCGCCTTCATCTTTCGGTAGAGGTTGCTGCGCTCCAATCCGAGCAGCTCGGCCGCGCGCGAGACGTTGCCGCCCGTCTCTTCGAGTTTTTTCAGGATATACTCGCGCTCTGCGGCTTCGCGCACCTCCTGCAAGCTGCCGAAGAAATCCATCGGCCGCTCGAAGACCGAACGGCGCGCCGGGCTCAAAGGGATGTGACGCGCGTCGATGCGGGTTTGCGGGTTCATGATGACAATGCGCTCCATCAGGTTCTTCAGCTCACGCACGTTGCCCGGCCAGTGGTAATCGAGCAGAACCTGGTAAGCTTCCGGCGTCAATTCCTTCGGCTTGCGCCCGTAGGCTCTGATAAATTCCTTGAGAAAATAATCCGCCAACAGAGGAATGTCCTCGGCGCGCTCGCGGAGCGGCGGCACATGGAACGGGATCACATTGAGCCGGTAGAAGAGATCCTCGCGAAAATTCCCTTTCTCGATCTCGACTTCCAGGTTCTTATTGGTGGCGGCAATCACCCGCACATCCACTTGGGCGAACTCGGAGGCGCCCACCGGCTCGAAGCGCTGCTCTTCGAGCACGCGCATCACTTTGGCCTGCGTCTTCAGGCTCATGTCGCCGACTTCATCGAGAAACAGCGTGCCTCCATGGGCTTTCTCGAACTTGCCGCTCTTATCTTCCAGCGCGCCGGCGAAGCTGCCCTTTCGATGTCCGAACAGCTCGCTTTCGATCAGACTCTCGGGAATGGCGGCGCAGTTCACCTCGACGAAGGGCTCGGCGGCGCGCGGGCTCATGGCGTGAATGGCGTGCGCCACCAGCTCCTTGCCGGTTCCGCTTTCCCCGTAGATGAGCACGCGGCCGTTGGTGCCCGCCATGAGTTTCAACTGCTGGCGTAACGCTTTCATCGGGACGCTGTCGCCGATGATCTCGGGCCCGTATCCCGTCTCTTCCTTGAGACGCTGCACTTCCAGCTCGAGCCGGCGCTGCTGGATGGCGTTCTTGACCACCACTGTGATCTTTTGAAGGGTGAGCGGCTTCTCGAGGAAATCGAACGCGCCCAGCTTGGTCGCCTTCACCGCCGTCTCGATGGTTCCATGCCCCGAGATCATAACCACCGTCGGCCGGTCGTCGAGCGGGATCTCCTGGATGCGCAGCAGCGCTTCCAGCCCGTCAATGCCCGGCAGCCAGATGTCCATCAGCACTACATCGTAAGGATGCCGGGCCAGCTCCTGGAGGCCTTCTTCCGCCGTCTTCACGGCGCGAACTTCGTAGCCTTCGTCCTCGAGAACTCCGGTCAGCGACTGCCGGATGCCAGGTTCATCATCAATCACCAGGATGCGGCGGCGCTTCATGCCTGCGCCTCGACGGACACCATAGCCGGAATCTCGACAATGAACCGCGCGCCCGCCGGCGGGTTGTCCTCGACGCGGATCTGCCCGTGATGCTCTCCCAGGATGTGGTTCACAATGGCCAAACCGAGCCCCGTGCCACGGCCTTTGGTGGAGAAATAGGGCAGGAACAGTTTTTCCTTGTCCTCCGGTGAAATGCCGCACCCGGTGTCGGCGACGATCAGCTCGACTGTTTCCGGGGTCGGCGCCTGGGTGACAACCGTCAGCCGCCGCACCAGCGAATCCTGCATCGCCTCGGCGGCATTGTCCACCAGGTTCACCACCACTCGCTTGAATTGCTCGCGGTCCAGTTGCACCATCGGCAGGTCGGGCGCCAGGAGCTTGCTCAGCTCGATTCCATCCAGCCGGTCCCGAAAGACAGCGAGAGCGTTGTCCACCACTTCGTTGAGATCACAGGGGGCCGGTTGGGCGGCCGGGAACCGGGCGAATTGGGCGAACTCATCCACCAGCGATTTCACCGACTCGACTTCGCTCAGAATGGTCTGGCAGCATTCGCGCAGCACGCGGCTGGATTCGGGCGGGATGGATGCGCGGTCCAGTTGCCGCGCCACCCGATCGGCGCAGAGGGCGATGGGGGTGAGCGGGTTCTTGATCTCGTGCGCGATGCGCCTCGCCACCTCATGCCAGGCGGCCGCTTTCTGCGCCCGCAGCAATTCGCTGGTGTCTTCGATCACGACTACGAAACCCGAATTTCCCTTCTTTTCGAGGGCGGCCACGGTCACTGCCAGGTGCACCATCTGCCGGTCCATGCGGAAGTCGAGCTGCCGCGACGCCACCCCGGTGCGTCGCGCGCGGTTCATCAGGTAGCGGATTTCCTTGGCCTCTTCCGCGGGCAGCAGATCTTCGATGGGCTGCATCGAATCGACGCGCACGCCAGGGAAAATCCTGGCCAGCGCCTGGTTGGAGCGCTGGATTCTGCCGTCAGGCGCCAGCGAGATCACGCCGGTGGGAATGCTTTCCAGGATGGCTTCGGTGAACCGGCGGCGGCGCTCGAGTTCGCGGCTGTTCGTCTCCAGGTCATGCGTCATCTGGTTGAACGCCCTCACCAGGATGCCCAGCTCATCCAGCGCGCTCACCTGCACGCGGTGGCTCAGGTTGCCCGTTCGCACTTCTTCGGCGGCCTCGAGAATCGCCGAGATCGGATCGGAGATCTGCCGCGCCATGAACTGTGCGATCCAGGTTGCCACGAAGAGAATAAACAGCGTGATCAGCATCAGCAGCAGCAGATACAGATTGCGGAAATCCTTGCGATGCCGCACAAGCTGGTCGTACTCGGCCACTTGCCGCTGGATCTCCTGCTGCTTGTCGGAGAAATCCACCGGCATGCGCAGCCGGACGAGCAGATGTGCGTCGGCGGAAAGAGCGGCGCGCCCTTCCACCGCCCGCGCCCCGGTCCTGCTTTCGCCTTCGCACACGTAGGACCGCCCGCCGCCCGCCTGCTCGATCCATGCTTGGGCCACCTCCTGCTCGGCGCAGATCCGCGGCCATTCGGCTCTCGGGGAGGAGGCCATGTGCCTGGCCAGCAGCGTCGCCCGCGCCACCGCCTCCTGATCCATGGCCACGCCGACGTCGATCAGGCTCCAGCGAATATTCTCCGCCGGCCGGCTGAACCATACCATCAGGTTCTTATTCAACACCGACACGCTGAACAACACCAGAAACAGCACCGGCATGAAGCTCAGCGCCAGCGCTCCGATCACCAGCCGCGACCTGATCCGCGAGCCTTCCAGGTTCCGCTGCCGTTCCACGTACAGCTTCACCGCGGTCCGGAACAGCATGAACCCCAGCGTGATGGTGAGGAGAAAAACGAACGTCGAAACCGCCCAGAACACGTACGTCTGCGGTGCGCTCGTGGGGCCGAACTCGCCGAAACTGAACGAGCTCTGCCAGACCACCAGTGTCACCAGAATGGCCAGCGAAACCAGTCCGGTGCCGAACAGCAACCGCTTCCGCATCTCTTGAGGTCATTGTGACACAGAGCGGCGTAGCCGCAACCAACTGGAGTTGTAGCCGGGCTCATCACCGCGTCACACCCACGACGAGGAGACCATGTGCCTCGGCGCCGACCGCGAGAGCGGCATCATGAGTCGCCATCACGAGATTCACGCCACTCATTTCCCGCCAGAGGAGGGCCGTGGCGAGGTGGATCGCGTCGAGGGTCCCGAGTTCGGTAGGCATTGGTTGGGCTGCCCGGTCGAGGACGACCGCATCGATGTCTACCAGTTCGAGCGAGGCGATCAGCGCCAGAATCGTGGCTCGTCGCTTCGCGACTTCCCTGTCGGCGAGATTGACACGCAGCCGGAGACGATCCAGGGTGCGCAGGCTCTCAGTCGTCACCAGGGCGCTCGAGACGCCCTGCCGAATCTGCCGCCATTCAGCGAGCATGTCCGGCTGCCCGAGCGCCACGCGGAGCAACACCGACGCATCTACATAGGCAATCACCGATACCCCTGGCGTTCTTCGAGCAGGAACTGGACCACATCCACGTTCAGCTTCGCCGGCTTGGGAAGAGGGACCCGATTGGGTGGCGGGGTCCCCGGCGCCGGCTTGCGGACGTGCAGCGCCAAACGCCCGCGAAGCGGCCCGGGAATCGGAATAATCTGGGCGATCGGCGTCTCGCGGTCCAGCACCGCGACGGTCTCGCCGCGACGCACCGCGCGGAGGTACTCGCTGAGCCGCGCCTTGAGTTCGGCGATCCGCACTTGCTTCATGACCACATCATAACCAGAAATAGTCATCCGTGCAACAGGGGAAACCCGGGGAGACCGGGGAGAGACGGGCTCCCTACTGCTTGCAGGGTGGAAACTCCGCAATGGCGGCATTGCCTTTGTAGCCGATATCCGCCAGGCCCGCGGGCGATGTGTAGTAGCCGGTCGCGATTACGGCCTTGATCTGACGGAAGAGGTCGCTATCGGCGACGCTCGTCAGAAAGCCGGTCTGCTGGAGCGCGTCCAGCTTCGCGAAGCCTTTCCCAAACCGCTTGCCGCATGCCTCTTCCAGCCAGCGGAACGCCTCGGCGGCTTTTGGGTTAGAGACCTGAACACGGGCCATGTACTCGTGCACCTGGGCGGCGCGCGAGCCTGGGATCACGGCTTCGGCCAGAGCGGCAAGATCTTCGTTTGCGGCGGCCGCCGCGGGCAGTGGAACCAGGGCGGCTGCGCTCAGCGCTTTGGCGGCCTGGCGGCGAGTGACTCTGTTGACCATCGCTGGTTCTCTCATCGTGCGCCGGCCCGTGCGGGAATGTCAACCGCATTGACGGAATCGCAATGCGGCATGATAATCATTCATCATGGAAACGTATGACGTGTGTGTGATCGGTTCGGGCGCCGCCGGCGGAATGGCTGCCTGGAACCTAGCCAGCCAGGGCGCGCGGGTCGTGGTGCTGGAGGGCGGCGACTGGGTGAAGCCAGGCCAGTTCATCGGGCACAAGCCGCCGCACGCATTCGACTCCCGAGGCCTCGCCGGAGAATACACGCGGCATCTGTTTACGCCGGAGCCTTTCAAGATGGAAGGCAATGCCGCGCCGTTCCGCTTCGGGGTGCTCCGCGCGGTGGGCGGCAAGACTCTGCTCTGGTCCGCGCATGTGTTTCGCTTCAGCGAGCATGATTTCCAATCGGCGCGGAAATTGGGAGCTTCGATCGACTGGCCGGTTCGCTACCAGGAGCTGGCGCCCTGTTATGCCCGAGTCGAGCGGCTGATTGGAATCGCCGCATCGCCGCAGAGCCATCCGAATGTTCCTGACAGCGTCATCACGATGAAGTCCATCGGGCTGCGCTGCGCGGATCATGAGCTGATGCGGGGCCTGGCAAAGCTGAAGCGCGGCTATTCGCTGTTTCCCATCCCCAAGGCGATCAACACCCAGGGCCGCGACGGCCGCCCGGCCTGCCACTGGTGCGGGCATTGCAACTACGGCTGCGAGGTGGATTCCAAGTACACGTCGGCGAACACGGCGGTTCCCAAGGCGGTGAAGACGGGCCGGTGCCAGTTGGTGGTGAACGCCCATGTGGTGAAGCTCGAAGCCAGCGATGGCCTGCTCTCTGCGGCGCGTTATATCGACGCGGCCAGCCGCGAGGAGCGGCTGGTGACGGCGCGCGCTTTTGTGCTGGCGTGCGGACCCATCGAGACGGCGCGCCTGCTGTTGGTCTCGGGGCTGGCGAACTCGAGCGGGCAAGTGGGGCGCAACCTGATGAGTCACATCAATCCTTTCGTGCAAGGATACCTGCCGCAACTGGAAGGGGCGAAAGTCGTCAACGACGACGGCACGGACAATTTCCACGGCATCATCCCGGATGTGTATTGGAACCGGCCGAGCGGGCAGTTTGCGGGCGGCTATCACATCCAGACAACAGGAGGCGCCCAGCAAGGGATTCATTTCGGGCGCGGCGTCGAGTGGGCGGCGCAGATTCCGGGATTCGGCGAGCAGTTCAAGAACGCGGTGCGCCGCCGGCTTCCGGCGCTGGTGGGATTGCACCCGCAAGGCACGATGCCGCCATCGGCGAAGAATTACGTCGAGCTGGACAGCGCCGGGAAGAACGCATTCGGACTGCCCGCGCCTCGAATCCTCATGAACTACGGAGCGAACGAAGAATCGATGGCTCGCGACATGATCGCGCGCTCGTCGGAGATCATCGAAGCGGCCGGAGGCAAAGTGACCACGCGCTCGCCGCGGCTGAGCCATGATCCGTTTCACTACGTCGGCACGTGCCGCATGGGGGACGATGCGAAGCAGTCCGTGGTGAACCGCCACTGCCAGGCGCACGATGTGGCCAATCTGTTCATTGCGGACGGAAGCGCTTTCGTGGCCTATCCGGAGAAGAATCCGACGCTGACGGTGATGGCGCTGGCGCTGTGGAGCACGGATCACCTGATGAGGCTGTCCAAGCGCGGCTGGAAGGGCTAAGGGCCAGCCGTTCGGGACCGCTTGCTGACGCGCGCGGCTCAGCAAGGGCTTCCGAGCCGCGACCGTGAGGGAGCGGTTGGTAAGCTGGCGGCGCTACTTGCCCTCGATACGCATTCCGTAAAACGAGCGATGGACAAAGAACACGGAGACCGCCAGGAACACGGCCGCCAGAGCCGAGGTAAAGCCCGTGCCCTGGCCTTTTGACAGCGAAACCGCCAGCTCCACCGCCAGCAGCCCAAACAGCGTGCTGAACTTGATGATCGGGTTCATGGCCACCGAAGAGGTGTCCTTGAACGGATCGCCGACGGTGTCGCCGACCACGGTGGCGGCGTGCAGCTCGGTCCCCTTGGCCTGCATTTCGGTCTCCACGATCTTCTTCGCATTGTCCCAGGCGCCCCCGGCGTTGGCCATGAAGATCGCCTGGAACAATCCGAATAAGGCGATGGAAAGCAGATAGCCGATGAAGTAGTACGGCTCGACGAAGGCAAATCCCAGCGTGGAAAAGAACACGGTCAGAAAGATGTTGAACATGCCCCGCTGAGCGTACTGCGTGCAGATCTCGACCACTCTCTTGGAGTCGCTGACAGACGCCTTGGCGGCGCCCTCGAGCCGGATGTTCCTCTTGATGAATTCCACCGCGCGGTAGGCGCCGGTGGTCACGGCCTGCGTCGATGCGCCGGTGAACCAGTAGATGACCGCGCCGCCGGTGATCAGGCCCAGCAGGAACGGCGGATGGAGAATGGACAGATTCGCCAGCAGCTCCGGCTTCAGGCCCTCTGTCAGCAGCACGATGATTGAGAAAATCATGGTGGTGGCGCCGACGACCGCCGTGCCGATCAGCACCGGTTTGGCGGTGGCCTTGAAGGTATTGCCGGCGCCGTCGTTTTCCTCCAGGTGCTGCTTGGCTAGTTCGAAGCTGGGCTCAAAGCCGTACGTCTCTTGGATGGCCTCTTTGATGCCGGGGATCTGCTCGATGAGAGAAAGCTCGTAGATGGATTGTGCGTTGTCGGTCACCGGGCCGTAGGAGTCCACCGCGATGGTCACCGGCCCCATGCCGAGGAAGCCGAACGCGACCAGACCGAACGCGAACACCGCTGGAGCAATCATCAGGGCTTCCAGGCCCATCGTGCTGACACCGAAGGCGATGCTCATCAGGATCAAAATGCTCATGCCGAGCCAGTAGGAGCTGTAATTGCCGGCGACAAAACCCGAGAGAATCCCCAGCGAAGCGCCTCCCTCGCGGGCGGCGGTGACCACTTCGCGCACGTGCCTGGACTCGGTCGAGGTGAACACCTTGACCAGCTCCGGAATGATGGCGCCGGCCAGCGTGCCGCAGGTGATGACGGTCGAGAGCTTCCACCAAAGGGAATCATCGCCGCCCAGGCTGGGAATCATCAGCGCGGATACGATGTAGGTGAAGATCACCGAGACAATCGAGGTGAGCCAGACCAGCGTGGTCAACGGCGCCTCGAAGTTCATGCGGCTGACAGCCGCGTACCGGGCTCTGGAGATCACATCATTGAGGAAATAGGATCCGACGCTGGCGACCACCATCATGACGCGCATGGTGAAGATCCAGACCAGCAACTGCACCTGCACGAGAGGATCCTTCACCGCCAGGAGAATAAAGCTGATGAGCGCCACGCCGGTGACGCCGTAGGTTTCAAAGCCGTCGGCGCTGGGCCCGACTGAATCGCCGGCGTTGTCGCCGGTGCAGTCGGCGATCACGCCCGGGTTGCGGGCGTCATCCTCTTTGATCTTGAAGACGATTTTCATCAGGTCGGCGCCGATGTCGGCGATCTTGGTGAAGATGCCGCCGGCTACGCGGAGCGCGGCGGCGCCAAGAGACTCGCCGATGGCGAAGCCGATGAAGCACGGCCCGGCGTACTCGCCCGGCACAAACAGCAGGATGACCAGCATGATCACCAGCTCGACCGAGATGAGCAGCAGGCCGATGCTCATGCCGGCCTTGAGCGGGATGGCGTAGCACGGAAAAGGCTTGCCGGCCAAACTCGCGAAGGCGGTGCGTGAGTTGGCGAACGTGTTGACGCGGATGCCGAACCACGCCACCGCGTAGCTGCCACTGATGCCAACCAGGCTGAAGAACAGAATAATCAGGACTCGCTGGAATTCGAAATGCTGGAGCAGGCCAAAGTAGATGACAATGATGGCTCCGATGAAGATTTCCAGAATGAGAAGGAACTTGCCCTGCGTGATCAGGTAGGTCTTGCAGGTTTCGTAGATCAGCTCGGAGATCTCCCTCATCGAGGTGTGAACAGGCATGTTCTTCAGTTGCCGGTAAATGATCAGACCGAAGATGTATCCGAGCAGGCTGACCAGCAGTCCGATCATCAGTAAGCTGCGGCCGTCCATGCCGAGGAAGGTGGCCTGGCTGAGATCGGGGAGCACCAGGCTGGCTTCTCCGCTGCGGTGCTGCTGCGCGAAGCCAGGAGCGGCAAAGATCAGAAGGAGAAGAACAAAGAGAGGGAGAGCGCGGCGCGCTCCCAGGTGCGAATGCATTGTGATGAAATCCTCCAGACTGGATGGTGATGGCGCTTGGGTTTAAGAACTCGGGTCTCCCCGAGGCGCGGGAACGGTTCGTAACAGCCTCACAACCGTTCCTGCCTTGACAGAAGCTCCCGACTCGACCATATATAACAGAATAGCCTATGCCTGATACAAATCGACGTTCTTTCCTTCAGGCGTCGGCGTCGGCCGCCCTGTCCGCGGCCACTCCCGCCGCCAACAAAAAGATGATCGGCATCCAGGTGGGCGCCGTCTCCTTCGTGGACGAGGGCGTTGAGCCTGTGCTGGACAATTTCCAGAAACTGGCGCACGTCAACACGCTCTTCATCGCCACCTTCACCTATGGCCGGGGGATCGCCGGCAGGCAGGTGCCGGGCCAGCCGCTTCCGGATCACGGCAAGCAGGAATACGACCTGAGCTACCACGGCGGCAATTACACGAAGATCCGGCCGCAATATTACAGAAACACGGTCTTCAAAGATTTCCGTGCGCCCGACCACGCCGGCTTTGACGTGCTCGAGGCGGTGCTGCCGGCGGCCAAAAGACGCGGGATGCAGGTGATCTGCTGGTTTGAAGACGTCTTCCGCAACGACCTGCCGAACATCGCCAGGCTTCAGGAGAAAGATCTGTACGGGCGCAACGCCACCACGCTGTGCTTCAACAATCCGGACTACCGTGGCTTCCTGACAGGCTTGACCGAGGATTACGCCCGCTCCTACGACATCGATGGCGTCATGTGGGGCAGCGAGCGGCAGGGCGCCTTCTCGAATGCCCTCGGGGCCAGCCACGGCGGCGGATCGAGGGACCCCGGCAGGGTCACCTGTTTCTGCGAGTTCTGCCAGAAAAAGGCCCGGGAGCGAGGCATCAACGTGCAGCGAGCCAGGGACGGGTACCTGGCGCTGGAGAAATTTGTGCGCGACGCCCGCGCCCTCAAACGCCCCGCCGACGGCTACTACGTTACGCTGTGGCGGCTGATGCTGCGCCATCCGGAGTTGCTGGCCTGGGAAATGCTTTGGACCGACAGCCTCCGCGACACGTACCAGGCCATCTACAGCACGGCAAAGAAAGCCAGATCTTCCGTTGGCGTCGGCTGGCACATCTGGCACAACAATTCGTTCAACCCGATCTACCGCGCCGAGCAGGATCTTCAGGAGATCAGCAAGTGCTCCGATTTTCTGAAGATCGTGATGTATCACAACGTGGCCGGCGAGCGCATGGCCAGCTACATTCAGAGCGCCTCGAAAACAATGTACGGGGATGTGCCGGCGCAGGAACTGCTCGATTTCCACTACCGCGTGATGGACTGCGAGGAGAAAAACATGCGTGAGATTCCGAAGACGGGCTTCAGCGCCGATTATGTCTATCGGGAAACAAAGCGCGCCCGAGCCGGGCTGGCGGGCGCGAAGACGCAACTTTGGCCCGGGATCGACATCGACATTCCCACCGGCAAGGAAAACAGCAAATGCACGCCGCAGGGGACTCGTGACGCCGTGCTGGCGGCGTTCCGCGCGGGGGCTGACGGCGTGCTGCTGTCGCGCAAGTATTCCGAGATGAAGCTGTCGAATCTGGCCGGCGCCGGTGAGGCGATCCGGCAGTTGGGGTTCGCGTAGCTCCACAAACCGGGGATAACCGGGGATAGGCTACCATGTCCCCGGTTTCACGCTTTCATGTATACTGCCCTCAGATGAAACTCGTGGTTTGGTTGTTCAGTCTGGGCACATTGTACGGGCAAACGCAGACGGCGACCGTGCGCGGCCTGGTGACGGACCGCTCCAACGCAGTGGTGCCAGGCGCGTCGGTGATCCTGACGAACGTCGACCAGAACCGCTCCTGGCGCGTCAACACGAACGCCGAGGGCGAGTATGTACTGGTCCAGATTCCTCCAGGCCCCTATTCGCTTTCCGTGGAAGCGAAGGGGTTCAAGAAATACCAGCACACCGGCATGATTCTCGAAGTGGCGCAGGTGGCGGCGCTCGACGTTTCGCTCGAAATCGGCTCGACCACCGAGGTCATCGAGGTGACGACGCAGGTGCCGCTGCTGGAGACGGCCAGCTCGACCCTCGATGCCGTCGTCAACAGCAAGACCGCTGAGTCGCTGCCGCTGAACGGCCGGAACATCCTGCAACTGGTTGCTCTGACCCCGGGGATCAATACCAGCCGGTCGGCCCGCGGTGCGTCGACGGGCAGCGGCTCGATCTCTTCGATGGCGTTTTCGGCCAACGGCGGCCGGGATGTTTCCAATGAGGTCATGCTCGACGGCTCGCCGCAAATCGTCATGGGCTACAACCAGCCCGCCTATGTTCCGTCGCCGGACGCATTGCAGGAGTTTCGCGTCCAGACCAACAGCCTTTCGGCTGAGTACGGGCGGATGGGCGGCGCAGTGGTGAACCTGGTGCACCGCTCGGGAACCAAGGAGTTCCACGGCGTTCTCTACGAGTTCCTGCGAAACGACAAGTTTGACGCCAACGGCTTTTTCAGCAACCGCAACGGCCGGCCCAAGGCGCCGTTCCGCTTCAATCAGTTCGGCTTCACTCTGGGAGGTCCGCTGACGCCTTCGCGCCAGTCGACCTTTTTCTTCGTGAATTATGAGGGCATCCGCACGGTCAACCCGGGCTCGTCCACCTTCACGGTGCCGACAGCAGGGATGAAGAATGGCGATTTCAGCGGGATTTCCGACATCGTTTACGATCCCTCCACCATCCAGCCGAACGGAACGCGCCTGCCTTTCTCGGGAAACCGGATTCCCTCGAGCCGCTTCAATCCGGTGGCCGTCAAGATGCTTAGCTACTATCCGGATCCCACCCAGACGGGCGTATCGAACAACTACTTTTCGCAAGCGGGGAGCACGGGACGCAGCGACAATTTTTCCGCCAAGATCGATCGGCGCATCTCGGACCGGCAGAACCTTTACGGTCGCTTCTCCTGGAACACCGTGGACAACGACACGGCGAATCATTTCCGGAACATTGCGTCTCCCGACACGGGCTGGTCAGGGGCGCGGAACCGGTCCGTCACCCTGGACGACACCTACCTCGCCGGCGGCTGGGTGCTGCATGGCAACGCCGGCTACGTTTATCATGCCAATCCACGGGACTCGATCTCGCGCGGCTTCGATTTTGCCACCCTTGGTCTGCCCGCCTCGTTCAAGCAGGCGGCGCAGTTCGACATTTTTCCGCGCGTCGAGCCGGCGGGGTTGGCCGCGCTGGGCGGCAACGCGACATGGGTCATTGGGAACAAGTTTGAGACGCATACCTGGACCGGCGACGCCACCCGCCTCATCAGCGGGCACACCATCAAGACCGGCGGCGTCTTCCGCCTGAATCGCGTCTCCAACTTCCGGCCCAATGCCCCCGCGGGCCTGTTCGGCTTCAATGAAGGGTTTACGCGGGAAACGTTCAACGGCAACCGCGGCGGCCATACGGTTGCCTCGATGCTGCTGGGCCTGATGTCGGTGGGCCGCGTTCAATATGAGCCGCAGCTTGCCTTGCAGGTGCGTTACAGCGGCGCTTACATCCAGGACGACTGGAGGCTCAACGAGCGGCTGACGTTCAACCTCGGCCTGCGCTGGGACACCGATCGCCCCCTGACCGAGCGCTTCGACCGCACCTCGTGGTTCGATTTCAACGCCACCCTGCCCATCCAGCCGCCTGGGTTGGGCCCGGTGCGCGGCGGCCTTGTCTTTGCCAATCGCAACGGGACGCCCCGGGGAAACAAGGATCCCGACAACAACAACTTTGCTCCCCGAGTCGGGCTTGCCTACCGGGTGCGGCCGCGGCTGGTGGTGCGATCCGGCTTCGGAATCTTTTTCTCTCCAACCACCGGCATCGGCCCGAGCACCGGAAGCACAGGCGCAATCAGCTTCAATGCGGTCACCAACGTCACCACCTCGATTGACGGCGGCCGGACGCCGTTCACCACGCTCTCGGATCCGTTCCCGCAAGGCTACAACGCGGCCAGCAACGGTTCGGAAGGCCTGCTGACGTTCATCGGCCAGAGCATCAACGCCCAGGCCCGCTTCGACCGCGTTCCCTACACGGCGCAGTGGAACTTCGACGTTCAGTACGAGCTGCCGAACGAGATGCTTCTCGATGTCGCTTACGCCGGCAATGCCGGCATCAAACTGCTGGCGCAGACGCAACTCGATCAGTTGCCCGATCCGTATCTGGCGCTCGGAGACGATTTGAACCGCTCAGTGAACAACCCCTTCTTCGGCATCGTTCCAGCCACCAGCGGCATTGGCCAGCGGACGACGACGGCCGGCCAGTTGCTGCGTCCCTACCCGCATCTGACCGGCTTGCAACAGACCTGGGGGACGCTGGCCCATTCCAGCTACCACTCGCTGCAAGCGAAGTTTCGCAAGCGCTATCGCAACGGCCTCCAGATGCTGGCTGCCTACACATGGTCGAAGCTGCTCGACGATTTCTCCTCCGTGGGGGGCTACGGCCAGACCTACCCCGGCTATACGAACAACAACCGCCGCGACCAGGACCGGTCGCTGTCGTCGCTGGACGTGGCCCATCATTTGGCGGTCAATTTCCAGTACGACGTGCCCTTCCGCCCCGCCGGCCGTGCGCTGCGCGCGGTGGCGGGCGGGTGGAGCGTGAACGGAATCAGCACTCTGCAAAGCGGCATGCCCATCCCGATCGCTTCCTCGGCCAACACCACCGGCTCGTTCGGAGGCGGGCAGCGGCCCAACAGCACGGGCCTTTCCACCCGCACGCCGGGCAGCGCCAAGGAGCGCGTGGACCGCTACTTCAACCTCGCCTCTTTCACCAATCCCCCTCGCTACGCATTTGGCAACGTCGGGCGGACGCTGGCCGACAATCGCGCGCCGGCGTTCCAGGTATGGGACATTTCGCTGCTGAAGAGCATCCCCATTCGCGAGTCGAAGCGGCTCGAGTTCCGCGCCGAGTTCTTCAACGCGTTCAACAACGTGAATTTTCTTCCTCCGGAGGGAGCGAACGCCGATTTCGGCCGCCCGCAGTTCGGCACGCTGACGGATACCGAACGGGCGCGGGTGATCCAGTTTGGGCTGAAGCTGCATTTTTGATGGGGCCGGCGTCGCCGGGTTCGTCTCGACGCGCGCGGCTCAGCAATGACAGGCACAAACCCGTTCACCGGTTGAACAAGAACCCCTTGCTGTTCAGCAACGCCCATTGCAGGTCCTGCGCCCGCACCGCCCGGCTCCCGCCCCCG
>JACQDF010000027.1 GCA_016201205.1 Acidobacteriota bacterium | reverse complement strand
GCCCGCTCAGCCCCTGCATGTCCATGGCATCCGTGGTGACCAGCCCGGAAAAGCCAAGCTCTTTCCGCAACAGGTTGGTGAGCACGGCTGGAGAAACGGTCGCGGGCACTTCCCTGGTATCGATGGCGGGCACCCAGAGATGCGCTGTCATGACGGAGTCCACACCGCTGGCGATGGCCGCTTGAAATGGAACCAGCTCCATCTCCGCAAGCCTTTGACGGCTGCCTTCCACTTTGCCGAGCCCGAGGTGCGTGTCCACACTGGTGTCGCCGTGGCCGGGGAAGTGCTTCACGGTGACCAGCACCTTCGAGTTGGGGTCGCTGCGGGCGCCTTCCAGGTACGCCTTCACATGCGTCGCCACTTCCTTCGGGTCTTCGCTGAAGGCGCGAATATTGATGATGGGATTGTCCGGGTTGTTGTTCACGTCGGCAACGGGCGCGAAAACCCAATGCACGCCCACGGCGCGCGACTCACGAGCCGTGGCCGCCGCCATGCGCCGGGTTGCGTCCGGATCCCGCGCCGCCGCGAACGCCATCTGATGCGGATACCTGGTGGCGCCGCTGATGCGCATCGAGATGCCCCGCTCGAAGTCGCCGCCCACGATGAGCGGAATACGGGCCAGCTTCTGCATGCGGTTCAGGAACGCCGCCGTCGCCAGCGGTTCGGCATTCTGCACCGCTCCCTGGCGCACCCGGTTGATCAGAATCAGCCCGCCAATCCCCATGTGCCGCACTTGATCGGCAAACTGGCCGTAGGCTTTGGTTTGCGATCCGGGATTGTCTCCGAAGAAGGGAAGAATGATCAGTTGAGCGATCCGCTGATCGAGGCTCAACGACGCCATCCAGCGGCGGACTTGAGCGCTCGATGCCGGCGCGGGCTTGCGCGCCGCCGTCTGCGCCGTCAGCGTGGCCAGACACAACGCAGCCGGCAGGAGCATCCTCGCAGGCATCCGCCTACCAGGATACGCCCTTTCTCTTGGCCTTGAGCGCCGCCGCTTTTCCCGCGCTGCCGGCGGGCTTTTTCGGCGTCCTCCTGCGCAGCACACGCGCCACCGCCCGCACCAGTTGCTGCACTTCGTTCGCGCTCTTCTGAATCACGGCGTCCGAACCGGTGTTCTCTTCCGTCAGACCTAAAGTGTCCACAAAGCCGGAGATCAGAATCACTTGTATCGACGAGTTCACTTCCTTGAGGCGGCGGATCAGCTCGACTCCGTTCATGCGCGGCATCTTGTAGTCGGTGATCACCAGATCAAAGGAAGACTTGGCGAACAGCTCGAGCGCCTCCTGCGCATCGTTGGCGGTCGCGATCTGGTAGCCCAGTTCCTCGAGAATCGACCGCCGGGCCAGCAGCCCGAGCTTGTTGTCGTCCACCAGAAGAATGCTTAGGAAGGAATGCGAATACTCTTCAGATCGGGGCGCCACTGGATTCAAGCCAAGGTGAAAGTAGCAAAGTGGTGAAGCGGGTGTCAATGAACTTCTAATGGCTTGGCAACAGACGAGATTTTTTTCTTGACAAGGGCGATAGTGCAAGATGGATGGAAATTGTCATAATCAAACCGTGCAGCCGCAAATCCCCATCGCCGCCATCACCGACGAATTCTCTTCCGATCTGGAGACGGCCCTCTCCGCCATGCTCGAGATCGGCATGACGGGCGCCGAGTTGCGCGTGCTGTGGGGAAGCAACATTCTGGATTTATCCAATGACGAGCTGGAGCGGGCGCGTGATCTGGTGCACGAGCGAGGACTGGCGGTGATCTCGATCGCCTCGCCCCTGCTCAAGTGCATCTTGCCTGGCGCGCCGGAGACCGACACGCGGTTCCAGCATGACATCTTCGCTTCCAAGCATACCTTCCAGGACCAGCCACGGCTGGCCGATCGCGCGTTCGAGATTGCCAGCCGCCTGGGCGCCCGAATCATTCGCGTCTTCTCCTACTGGCGCTCGCTCGAACCGGAAAAGTGTTTCGACGGTGTGGTCAAGGCTCTCGAGGATCTGGCGCGAAAAGCAGCTCGCGAAAATCTGATCATTGGATTGGAGAACGAGCATGCCTGCAATGTCGCCACCGCCACCGAGACGCGGCGCGTGCTCGATGCGGTGACTCATCCCAACCTGCAAGTGGTGTGGGATCCAGCCAACTGTTTCGTCTCCGGCGAGAATCCATTCCCTGATGGCTACCGCCTGCTGCCGCCTTCGCGCATTGTGCATGTCCACGCAAAGGATTGCCACCTCGGAGGGGACAAGCCGGTATGGGGCCCGCTCGGCACTCGATCCATCGACTGGAAAGGGCAGATGGCCGCGCTGAAGGCGGATGGGTATCCGGGCTTCGTCAGCCTGGAAACACACTGGCCTGGACCTGCCGGCGACAAGTTCGAAGCAAGCCGGATCTGCGGCTGGAACCTGCGCGGCCTGGCATCCTTATAGGAAGGTGCGTATGCTTGTTCGCCGCCGCGATCTGCTGACGGGCTCGAGTGCGTTGTTGCTGAGCAGCCCCGTGCACGTCAACGCGGCGCGGCTGAAGCAGAATCTGGAAGCCTTGAGCAGGTACGGCCGCCCGCCCGGCGGCGTCTTCACGGACGGCGTGAGCCGCGTTGGCTACTCGGATGCGGACATCGCCGGACGCGCGTTCGTCATCCGGCTGATCGAGCAAACCGGAGTCCGGCCGCGCATCGATGAGGCCGGCAACATCTTCGCCCGGCGGGCCGGATCCGGCAGCGATGCGGCGCCGGTGTTGTTCGGATCGCACATCGATTCGGTGCCGAACGGAGGCAACTTCGACGGAGACCTTGGCGCGCTGGCGGCCATCGAGATCCTGCATGTCGTGAACGAGCACAAGCTCACCACTCGCCGCCCGCTCGAGATCGTCGTCTGGGCCTGCGAAGAAGCCACCTTCAACGGCATGAGCCTGAATGGCAGCCGCGCCCGCTCCCTAACGGTCGCGGCTCGGAAGCGCTTTCTGAGCCGCGCGCGTGAGCAAGCGGAGGTGTCCCGATCGGCGGCGTCGAGGGCATCGTCTCTATCGATCGCGATCACGTCGAGATCGAAGGCTTCGCCAACCACGCCGGCACGACGCCGATGGCGGACCGGCAGGATGCGCTGATCGCCGCCTCCCATCTCACGCTGGCCGTGCGCGAGATCGTCACCCGCGAGCCTGGCCGGCAGGTGGGAACAGTGGGCGAGCTGAATGTCGCCCCGAACGCCTCCAACGTCATTCCCGGAAAAGTCCAGCTCGTGAATGTCGCCCCGAACGCCTCCAACGTCATTCCCGGAAAAGTCCAGCTCGGCTTCGAGCTGCGCGATCTGTCGTCGGAAAAGCTGCGGCGGCTGGCGGAATCGGTCGAGCGCCGGGCATGACGCCCAGTCGATGGCGCTGCTGGGGCCGATGGCCATGATCTTCGTTCCCAGCGTGGACGGCATCAGCCACTCACCGCGCGAGCTCACCCGCTGGGAGGATTGTGCGCGCGGCGCCGATGTGCTACTACAGTGCGTACTGCGAGCCGCGGGATGACTTGGCCTGTTCTGCTGGTAACCCTGGCCTTCCCACTCCTGGGAGCCAACCCGCGCGTGATTCTGGAGACGGAGCTGGGCGAAATCGAGTTCGAGCTCGATCCGGGTCGCGCGCCGGGAACCTCGGCGAATTTCTTGCGCTACGTCGATGCCGGGCACTATAACGGCGGCCGGTTTCACCGCACGGTGAAGCTGGACAACCAGCCAGCCAATCCGATCAAGATCCAAGTGATTCAAGCCGGCGTCAATCCGGAGTACGACAAAGCCGGGTTCGATCCGATCCCACTCGAGCGCACCACGAAGACGCGTCTCCGGCATAAGGATGCCGCTGTTTCGATGGCGCGCAGCACGCCGGATTCGGCGCGGTCGGATTTCTTCATCTGCATCGGGGATCAGCCTGCGCTGGATTATGGCGGCAAACGGAATCCGGACGGCCAGGGCTTCGCCGCCTTTGCAAAAGTGGTCAAGGGGATGGATGTGGTCAAGCGCATTCAGATGTCGGCTGCCGTGGAACAGCGTCTGGCGCCTCCCATCGCCATCAGGCGGGCCTTCCGAAAGTAACTGAGGTGGATGTCGTCCGCGTCACCCGAGGTCTTGATGTTGCCGCGGTGATGAGCGGCTACCGGGAAGGCGTTTTTCCGATGGGGTATCCTGGCCGGTCGCTCATAAGCTGGCACCAGCCGCCGGAGCGGGCGATTCTGCCGCTCGACGAGCTGCACATCTCGCGCTCGCTTTGGCGCACCCTCAGGAAAGGCGGATTCCAGGTTACGTTCGATCAGTGTTTCGCCGCTGTCATGCGAGGATGCGCCGGCCGCCGCTCGACCTGGATCACACCGGCCATTGTCCGCGTGTATCAGCAGCTCCACGGCATGGGGCTTGCGCATTCCGTCGAGGTCTGGATCGGGGAAGAACTTGCCGCCGGGCTCTACGGAGTCCACATCGGAGGCGCTTTCTTCGCCGAGTCGAAGTTTCACCACGTGAGCGGCATGTCCAAGGTGGCGCTGGTGCATCTGGCCTGGCGGCTGAAGGAGTGCGGATTCGTCTTGCTGGATGTGCAATACCTCACTGCGCATCTGGCGCAATTCGGCGTCGTCGGGATTCCCGACGACGCCTACCGGGTGCTGCTGGCCGAGGCGCTGTCAAAGCAATGCCAGTTCCAGTAAGAACCGGCCAATCTCACAGTACCCCGGTCAGCCAGTGCATCACGTTCAGCAGGAACTGTGGGTTCTGCCTGGCGATCGGTGCGTTCATGCCCATGGGGAGCTTGTCCGGGCCGGCGAGTTGGGCCGAGAACATCGCCGCCTCGCCGAACACGGCCACTCTCCCCTTGCCGAACGGGAGCAGCGCCCCTTGTAAGTGGCCTTTCACGGGCAACGGTTTCGGGTCGTTCTGCTCCGCCCACGAGTACACGTCGGGCCCAAACACCAGCAACGGCTGGCCGGCGGCATCCACCTGGAACGAGGAACCGGTGAAGGTCGCCACCTCGTCGATGCCCTTCGTGACCGGATGATCCCTCAGCGTTCCATCCGATCGCCGAAACACGAGCCGGCCGCTGCGGTCCTTCGGATTCAGCGCAACGCCGTTGCTGAACCGGACCCCAAAGGACTCCCCCAGATCCTCGGCCGCTCCGGAAAACGGTGGGTGGTCGGCGATGAGCAGCAGCGACCCCCCGCCTGCCACCCAGTCCCGCACTGCCGCCACCTCCTCGCCGGTGAACGCGGTCAGATGCGGTGGCTTCCAGTCCTTCTGGTTCTTCTCGTTCAGGGCGTTTGAGATGACCAGTACTCTCCCGGCGCGCAGCGCCTCCGCCGTGAACCGCTTGGCCGACTCATGGACGACGTACCCGTCTCGCCGCAGCAGCTCCGCGAACGGCAGGTACCGCCCAGTGGCCGTATGAAAATTGAAGTGCGCCTCGTCGATCAGCACCAGCGGACCCTTGCCTGCCGGATACGCCGGCTTCTCGATCGGCGGACGAAACGCCGTGTCGGCCACTTGCTGGGCTTCGAGCGCCGCCACCACCGCCATCAGCAACAACAACGGTCTCATTCGGTGACCCCTTTTTCCTTCAACGGCGCCAGCACTGACACTTAGATCCGATTGAACACCGCGATCGCTTTCGACAGCGACTTGTACTGCTTGATGAACGGCACCATCTTCGTCTCGCGCTCGTCGATCTCCTGAGCGCGCTTCAACACATCGGCTGCCTTTTCCCTGGGCACCACCACAACGCCATCTTCGCCGGCGACGACGATATCACCCGGCCTTACTTTTACGCCGGCGCATTGTACTTCCGTATTCTTCGAGACCGACGCCCAGCGGCCAACGGCGGTGGAAGCAATGACGCTCCGCGAATAGACGGGCAGGCCCAGTGCGCGAATCTCCGCCAAATCGCGAATGCCGCCATCGGCGATGATGCCCGCCATGGCGCGCGATTTCGCAGCCGTCGCCATCAACCCCCCGATGGCGGCCACGTCCAGGCCGTTCTCCATTACGATGACGCCGACTTCGCCGGGCCCTGCCTCCTCGATCATCTCGACAGAGTGCCTGGTGGAAAGCGCCGGAGTCGCCCTCTCCGGCGGCGCCGGTCTTACCAGCGCGGTGCGGGCGCGGCCCACCACCTGGCCCGGAATGCGCGGGCGCATCTCGTGACTCATGTAGCCGCGAGCCCCGACCACCTGATCCACTGCGTCAGAGACCGAGGCCACCGTCGTCTTCTTGAATCCATCGATCAGCGGATCCCCCGCCGGCGCCGCCTTTTTGGCCTGCTGGAATCCAACGAGCACAAACAGCGCAACCAGCGACGCGCCGGAAAGAATCCATTTTCGGGTGCCTTTCATCATGCTCTTTATCCTTTCACATCCTGGCGACTATGGCCGGCTCGATCTCGATCACCCAGCTCCAGTCTTCTCCAGGGGCGATCTCGACCAGCCCCCGCCGCGAGTTCAACGAATTCTGCGCGCCCACCCAAGGCTCGGGGCTGAAGTAACCCGCGCGAGCATCACCCCACAGGTTGAACTGTACGAACGGCTGCGGGGGCAGCTTTCGCGCATTGTGCCGCATCCGCAGCCGGAGCCCTTGTGGATCGGTCAGCGTCAGCGTGGGCGCGCCTTCATAACCGCCCAGTGAGATGGCGATATTCGCGTTGATGTCCCCCAAGGCAACCCGCTTGCCGAACGGCGGCGCCCTGGTCTCCCCGGTCGGAAGGTTGTTCCTGTCTTTCACCAGGAACACACCCGGAGCGGTTTCCATCGCCATTCCGGCCGGGTCCGAGCCCTTAAGAGACGGCGTGCGGAAGGTGATGTGGTTGCCGATGGAAAAAACCATTTTCTGGCTGTTTTGATTCGACGCAGAGACGATGTAGGCGATCGTCAGCCTGCCATCGGCCAGCCGGTACTCGACCGACAGGAGAAAGCCGAAAGGGTAATACTTGCGGGTGGCGTCGGAATCCGCCAGCGTGAGGATGGCGGTTGCGCCGCGCGCGTTCGCTTGCACCAGGCCGGGTTTCCATTCCAAGCTCTGAGCGAAGCCGTGGAACGGCATCGGGTAGCGCTTTTCGCCGAGCGGGTAGCTGCCGGGCGCCTGAGCGCCGGGCCTGTCCCCCGGACCGAACGTGCCGCCGGTGGCCGGCCACAGCAGCGGAGCTTTTCCGCGCCATCCCTCGGCGGGCGAGTAATCGCAGGCGCGGTAGAGCAGCTCGATCCAGTCTCCGCCGGACCGATATCGCAATCCGCACATCTCGCCGCCCGCTTTCGGCGCGATGGCGGCTTCGATCCCGGCTTCCTCGTCGCGGAGGACGATCAGAGGTTGCCGTTCCACTACCTTGTACCTTTCCTGGGCGCAAGCTGTCGCGCAAAGGGCAAACCAGATGCAAAAGGCTCGTCTGAACATCAGCCTCTATCATGCCGGAACCCGGCCGTGTCTGTTAGACTCGGAGGTTGACTCCTCATCCGGCAAGCGACCGCACGCCGCTGGTGTGCGCTGTCAGCTACCTCAACACGGTCCCTTTGATCTGGGGCTTCGAACACACCGCCCTGGGAGAGCAGGTGAGGCTGGAATACGCGCTGCCGTCAGAATGCGCGGATCGTATCCGTGACGGAGCCGGCGATATCGGCATCCTGCCGGTCATCGAAATCGAGCAGCAGAGGCTCGAGTGGCTGCGCGGCGTGGGCATCGCCTGCCGCGGCCCCGTTCGCAGCATTCTGCTGATCTCGAAAGTTGCGCTGCCCCAGGTGCGAACGCTGGCGGCCGACATCGGCTCCCGCACGTCGGTCATGCTGGCGCGGATTCTTCTCGCTGAGCGTTATCAGGCCGAGCCGTTGATTCTGCCCATGCACGCCGACCTCGACGCCATGCTCGCGAAGGCCGACGCCGCACTCATCATCGGCGACCCCGCCCTGCATCTCGATCTGGACGCTTTGCGCCGGCGTTGCGAAGTCGTGGACTTGGGCGACGAATGGATGCGCCATACCGGCCTGCCGATGATCTTTGCCTTGTGGGCCGGCCCAGGTGAGCGTTTGCGTCCCGGCATCGAGGACCTGTTCGTGCAATCGTGCCGCTACGGTCTTGCCCATCTGGACGACATTGTCCGCCAGGAATGCCCGCGCCGCGGCATTCCCGAATCGCTCGGCCGGCAGTATCTGACACGGCACATCGTTTCCTTGCTCGATGAACACGACTACGAGGGGATGCGGGTCTATCTTCGCCGCGCCCGCGATTTGGCTAATCTGAGAGTATCGGGAAGCGTTTCGGCATGATGACTCCCGCCCAAGCCTGCGACCTGCTTTCGAGTGATGACCTGATCGGCATCGGCATGGCGGCTCACGCGCTGCGCCGCAAGCTCCATCCGGAGGGCGTCGTCACCTACATCATCGACCGCAATATCAACTACACCAACTTCTGCACCGAGTATTGCAGTTTCTGCGCGTTCTACCGCCCGCTGGGCCACCAAGAGGGCTACATCCAGCCCAAGCAGGTCATTTTCGACAAGATTCAGGAGACGGCCGATCTCGGCGGTACGGGCGTGCTGATGCAGGGCGGCTTGCACCCTGACCTGAAGATCGAATGGTACGAGGACTTGTTGCGATCGATCAAGGAGCGTTTTCCGCGCATTCATCTGCATTGTTTCTCGGCGCCCGAAATCACCAACATCGCCGGGCTGAGCGGCCTTTCGCTGCGCGACACGATTGCGCGGCTGCGCGACGCAGGCCTGGACTCGATTCCCGGCGGCGGCGCCGAGATTCTCGATGACGCCGTGCGTCACCGCATCAGCCGCCTCAAGTGCTCGACCGGAGAATGGTGCGACGTGCATCTGACCGCGCACCGGCTTGGAATGCGCACCACCGCCACCATGATGTTCGGCTGCGGCGAGAGCCTCGACCAGCGTGTGAACCACCTCGAGACCGTCCGCCGCATCCAGGAAGAAACCGGAGGCTTCACCGCCTTCATCCCCTGGACGTTCCAGCGTGAGCATACTTCGCTCGGCCGCTTCATCAAGCACGAGGCGACTTCGGTCGAGTACCTCAGGACGCTGGCCGTCTCGCGGCTGTACCTGGAGAATATTCTCAACGTGCAGTCCTCCTGGGTCACCCAGGGATTGAAGGTGTGCCAGCTTGGCCTGCGCTTTGGCGGCAATGACGTTGGCAGCATCATGATTGAAGAGAACGTGGTCTCGGCGGCCGGGACGCGCAACAAGGCCAATGAAGAAGAATTGCGGCGGATCATTCGCGATGCCGGCTTCATTCCCAAGCAGCGGGATACGCTCTACCGCACCTGCTTCCTGAACTGAAGCCCGATGGCGGCCTTGATTGAAGTTGCGGAGCTGGTCAAAGATTTCCGCAGCTTCGAGCGGGCCGAAGGATTGAAAGGCGCGCTCAAGAACCTGTTCCTGCGCCAGTACAAGACGATCCGCGCTGTCGATCACATCTGCTTTGAGATCCCGGCGGGCGGAATGGTGGGTTACATCGGCCCCAATGGCGCCGGCAAGTCCACCACCATCAAGATGCTCACCGGCATCCTGATGCCCACTTCCGGAAAAATCCTTTCCAACGGCTTCCGGCCGTTTGAAGAACGGTTGCGGTATACGCGCACCATCGGCGTGGTGTTCGGCCAGCGGACGCAACTGTGGTGGGACATCGCCGTCATTGAGTCCTTCCGGCTGCTCAAGAACATCTATGGCGTCGCCGATTCCGATTACCAGGCCCGCATGCGGCGGTTCGACGAGGTGCTCGAGATCGGCCGCTATCTGCATACGCCGGTGCGCAAGCTCAGCCTCGGCGAGCGCATGCGCTGCGATGTGGCTGCCGCGCTCCTTCACAATCCGCCCATTCTTTTTCTGGACGAGCCCACCATTGGCCTGGATATCGTGGCCAAGGATCACATCCGGGCGTTCCTGAAACAGGTGAACCGCGAGTACGGCGCCACCGTGCTGCTTACCACCCACGACCTGGCCGACATCGAGGAGCTTTGCCGGCGGCTGATGGTGATTGATCACGGCAGGCTGCTCTACGACGGCCCGCTCGAGGAACTGAAGCGCCGGCTATGGCGCGAAAAGGCCGTCAAGTTCGATCTGAAGGACCGCGAGCAGGCCCAGCGGCTCGAGGCTCTTCCGCTGGAAGGCGTTACGGCCGAACGCACCGGCGAGTTGACCTGCCGACTGCGTTTTCCCCGCGAGTTGCACTCGACCGCCGAGATCATCCGCAGAGTGGTCACCACGGTAGAAGTGCTCGATATCGCCATCGAGGAGCAGTCGATTGAAGAGGTGGTGAAGCAGATTTACAGCGGCAATCTGCTGCGGGAGCCGGTGCGATGAACTCGCCGGCCGCTTCGTCTTGGGGTTAAGATTTTCGTTGACACGATGACACTTCTGGAGTGGCGCTTTCGAGCGGAACGGTCTATCGCCTGATTGGTATTACAGCCGGCGCCAACAACGGCAAGTTTGGGTTCTCTGGCTTCCCGGTTTCAAACAGCGATCTTAGCGTAACTTCGGGGATCTTTAGCGACGCTATTTCTCCTGGGGTCTGGGGCGCCTTTACCGACCTGACGACCACTCAGCAGCAGGGCGTCCCGGAGCCTGGAACTCTGGCATTGTTTGCGCTCGGATGCGTGGCGTTGGTGGCCTGCCGGCGGCGGGTGCGCCGCCACAACGCGAAATAGTCAGGCGCTGAAATCAGGGCTGTCTCGCGCAGACGCGGCAGGTAGCGCCGGCACGCCATGGTACATTGACCGCTTGACACGGTTCTGGCTTCCCGCGGCGCTGTTGCTCGGCCTCATGGCCACGGCGCAGATCTCCTCGATCCGGCTCGAGTCGCAGACCTGGGATGAAGCCTTCAATCTCGCCGCCGGCCTCAGCTACTGGAAGACAGGCGACTTCCGGATGAACACCGAGCATCCGCCGCTCGGCAAGTACATCAACGCCCTGCCGCTGCTCTTTCTCGACCTGAAGCTGCCGACGGATCATCCTTCGTGGCGCGCGCGGCAAACCGTTCCCTTCGGCCGCGAGTTCCTCTATCACAACCGGCTGCCGGCGGAGATGATTCTCTTTCGCGCTCGGCTGATGACGATCCTGCTGACAATCGCGCTGGGATTGGCTCTGGCGGTATGGGTCCGCAAACGGTTTGGGCCCGCGCCGGCCTTAGGCGCTTTACTGTTGTTCGCGTTCGATCCGAACCTGATCGCCCACGGCCGGTATGTCACTTCCGACATGCCGATGACGTGCTTTGCATTCCTGGCCTGCACACAATGGGGCGAGTACCTCCTCGATGGGCGGCGTCGCAATCTGTGGTTTGCCGCACTCTCGTTTGCCGCGGCGCTGCTCAGCAAGTTCTCAGCCGTGTTTATCCTCGCGGTGTTTCTACTGCTTTGGATCGCCCGGCGTCCCGGCTGGAGACACTTCCTGCAGTCGTTTGGCGCAGTGGCGCTGGCGACCTACCTGGCGATCCTCATCGCCTACGCCCCGGAAGCGCCGGCGCTCGTTCCCGGAGTCCGGCTCGTCCAGCCCTGGCGGCGTCCGGTTTACGACGTAGTCGACGAACGTCCACTGGCCGGCAAATTGATACGCTGGAGCGCCACCCGGCTGGGGCTGGCGGCGAACTCCTTCTTCGAGGGCTTCAGCATGATCGCCGTACACAACCTCGAGGGCCATGAGGCCTACTTGCTTGGCGAGCTGTCGCAAACCGGATGGTGGTACTACTTCCCGGTTGTTTTCGCCGTCAAGACGCCCACCGGCGTACTGCTTGGGCTGCTGGCGGCTCTGGCTCTCGGGTTCCGCAAGCTGACCTTCCCGTGCTGGGTTGCAGCCGTCCCGGCGCTCTTCTACTTCGGGCTGAGCCTGACGACGGCCATCGACATCGGCGTCCGCCACCTGCTTCCGATTTATCCCTTCCTGTATGCATTGTTAGGCGCCATCCTGTGGAACACGCGCCGGTGGCTGATCGCGCCTGCCGCCGCTCTGGTGATCGCCGAGGCTGCGGCCATCCACCCGCACTATCTGGCGTTCTTCAATACGCTCGCCGGAGGCCCCGCCAATGGCCCGCGCTACTTGTTGGACTCGAATCTCGATTGGGGCCAGGATGCCAGGAAAGTGGCCGTATATCTGAAGCAGCACGGCATTCGCTCGGTTTGCATCATCTACTTCGGCACGGCCGACCTGTCCTATTACGGCATCGATCATCGCTACCTGCCGCGCACGGACCAGCTTCGCGAGATCGGCGAGATGCAGTGCGACGCCGCAGCCGCCAGCGTCACACCTCTCTACGGCTTGTACGTGCCGCCGAAGGAACTGGCCTGGCTGCGCCAGAAGCAGCCCATCGCGAAAATCGGCTACTCGATCTACCTCTATGACGTGCGCCGGAACAGCGTCTCCACACCCTCGACAAAATAGGGACAGTCACGCACCGGCAGGAACGTGGCCGCCGTCCGGTTCCCGATAATCGTGAACACCAGCAGGAAAGAGAAGACCAGCGCCTGAACCAGAATCACCGCCAGAAAGGCAGCCGCCCAACGCGGCAGGCTCACCATCAGCACCGCCGTCAGTACGATCATGAGCAGCGTGCCTGTGAACAGCCGCGCCCCGACGATATCGCCGTACACGGACAGAGCTCCGAGGCCGTGGATCAGCAGATTCACGAAGGGCATCTTCGTCGAGCCGGCCAGGCGCGGTCCCCTGTCGATGGGCGTTTCCCGGTGTCCCAAGCGCGCCCGCAGGACGGCGGCCGCGTAGTGGTTCCAGATCTCGGAAGTCACCGCCAGCCGGCCGAGCATCGCATGCGGGATCACGCTGAAGTTGCCAATGCGGACAGGCAGGCCGACCAGCACCCGATGCACCAGGCGGTAGCCGTGATACGAGAGGCGCACCAGCGGGCGATCGAGGCGTTTCATGCGGGCGGCGAACAGAATCCGTGTCGGGTCCCCGGCGAACTCGGCGAGCATTCGAGGAACGTCCATTGGACGGTCCTCTCCATCCGAATCCATGACCACCACCGCCTCACACTCGGTATTTTGCAGGATGTGGACAAAGCCGATCGCAAGAGCCCGCTGGTGCCCCAGGTTGCGCCGCAGCCGCAGGACTTCGACGATCTCCAGAGTCTTGTAGGGATGGCGGCGAAACGTCTCCGGCAGCGGCGCTGTTGAGCCGTCGTCCACAATCAGCACCCGCGCCGGCCGGCCTGCCAGTGCGGAGTCAAGCTGCGCCAGCATCCGTTCGAGCGCTTCCCAGTCGTCGTAGCAAGGTGTGAGAACGGCAAGCACAGATCCTTCATTCTGGCATTAGTGGTGGCCTGCCTGGTTCGCCGCCGGGGATACCTCGAAATCCGCTCCCTAACGGTCGCGGCTCGGAAGCGCTTTCTGA
>JACQDF010000330.1 GCA_016201205.1 Acidobacteriota bacterium | reverse complement strand
GAACGGCAGGGCGATGATGACCGGAATCGGCAAGACGAGCACAATAACCAGAAGGTTGAATCCGGTAACGGCTGCGATAGCCGCGCCCCAAACAGCCGCCGCAATCAGATACACGGCGCTTTCGTAGCGCTTTCGCTGAATCAGGAGATAAGCGCCGATCAGCATCAGGCTAAACAGCCCGATCAGGCCGACGGCCCAGCGCAAGTCACTTGAGTCGGCGCCCGCCATGGCAGGCGCCAGCGCCTCGGCGCTAAACAGTACGAGCAGAACAACCATCACTCGTTTTATCAGTTTGTCTCGTTCGTCGTCTCGCTGGTCAAAGATTGATGGTTGTTGGGTGTTCATCTCCGTACGCTCCTTGGCGCATAGGCCAGCACCAGCCGGCGCACTTCGCCAAGCAGTTCCTCGCGGGTGTACGCGCCTTTCTGAAAGATGCGCTCGATGGGATAGCAGATAGCAGATGGCAGATGGCGGATAGCCATCGGCCATCAGCCATCAGCCATTCGCCATCAGGTCGAGCAAGATCAGGTCTGGACGCTGCTCCTCTGTCTTCGCCAGCGCCGCGCGCCCGTTCTCTGCCTCGATAACTGCCCATCCCTGCGCGCAACGGAAAATAGCCCTTAGACGTTGGGAGGATTGCCCTTGCCCGCCCATGACACTGGAGCCGCCGCTCTTCGACAAGCTCAGGTCACCGCGCACCGCCCGTTTACGACTCCAGCACCTTGCGCGTGACGACGGTCATGTTGTTCATGCGCGCAAATTCCAGCGCCGCGTTGGCTTCACCCAGCAGAGCCTCGCTGTTGGTGCCGTCATCTGGGAAGGCGGAAATGCCGATCACAATCGCCATAGCGAATTGATCGCTGGCCAGCCGCACCAGCCGGTCTGCCAGATTCTGGGCGTGCTCGTAATCGGTCTGCGGCAGCATCAGCAGGTACTCATTGGCTCTGCTCCGGCCGACGCGATCCAGCGCCCGGATCGTTTTCATGATGAGCTCGACGAACAGCCGCGCCTGCTCATCCGCCGCCGGTCCCCCGTTCTGGCGGCTCAACTCCGGCGCGTCTATCACGCGAATAGCGGCTATCGCCAGCGGATGGCGGTAGCGGCGGGAGCGCTCAATCTCGTAGTCGAGCATGGCGCGGAAGTGGCTCATGCGCAAGGAGCCCGTCTCTGGATCGTTGCTGGACAGGCTTTCAATCATCGCATTCTGCTCCGCGAACGCGCTCTGGATGGCGCTGACGTATCGTGAGAGCAACCACGCCGCGCCCCAAGCCGCCGCCAGCAAGGCGCCGCCTTTCAGAGCGTCAACCCACGTGCCGAGCGGGTTCTCGCCAAACAACATGGCTGCGCTGTACATGGCCACGGCGATCATCAACACGCCGAGACTCAGCCAGGCGTGTTTCTGAACGAGCGTAGCGACCCATACCATGCTCAGCAAAGCGACGATCAACCCTTGCACAGAGATGGGCTGCTGCCAGATGCCTAGAAAGACAGCGGCTCCGAACAGCGCAAAGGAGAGGCTGAAGATGAGGCGCGTCCCGCGAAACCACTGGCTCACGGTCCCCGATCCAGTCGGGGACGGCGGCCACTGATCAGCGCTGCGGCGCTCACCGCCAGAAAGAGGGCGACCACCACCACTGCGGCAACGGCCAACCCAATCGGCAACTGCTGTTCCGGCGGCACCTGTACCGCGCGGCGCGCCGGCTCCTGTGTCAGCACGGTCACTTTGGTATCGCTGGTCAGGATCGCGATGTTCCCCTTGAAGGGCGCGCGCGCGGTGGCCTCGATAGCCCACGAGATGGCCTCGTCGCTGTTGCCGCTGATCACCAGCACGCGCCGCGCGCGCTGCCAGGGGGAGTCGCCGATCTGAATCACACCGACCGCCTGCTCGTTCTGCACCGCCAGCAATTTAGCCGTCAGGTTGGTGGATACGAGCGCGCCCTTGTCGTCGAATTGGATCGGCAGCCACAACGCCAGCGGCGCCAGCAGGGGGTGCGCGCCGGGCAGTCCCAGCAGGATCAGGTGATGATCGGGCAGGGTAGCGCTGTCCGACGCCAAGAGGACGGGTAAATAAGTCAGGTCGCTGGACGTGCGCGCGCCGAGCCGCGCGGCCAGCGTCAGCGTCTGCGAGATGACGGTCTCGCCCGGCGAAGGCGGCAACAGCAGGGATGTCTCGCGGATGATGCCCTGCTGGATAAAGGGCGCGGCGAAGACGCTCAGGTCTGTAGTGGTTGTATCTTCGGTGAAGGACAGATCGAGCGTGCTGTCGCGGTGTATCGTGCCCCACGCCACCGTATCGAAGACAAACTCGCACGGCTCGTCCTTGTTCGGGCGCGCCTCAAACACCAGAGCCATGCTGTTCAGCCCCGGGCGCAGGGCCGACGGCGGGATCGCGAGTGACAGGCTGCCGCCATTGGCGTTGTTGCTCGTCAGGCGCGTACTGCCGACCGCCGCGCCGTTCACCTCCACCGTCAGCAGTGAGCGGTCATCCAGCCCGTCGGCGTGGCTGAAGTGCAGGGTAATCTGCGGCTGTTTCTCAAAGCGCCAGCCCTGCGGCAGTGAGAAGGGGATATTGACGGCATGGGTGCCGCGCCCGCGCACGGTTAAATCGCTGGCGCTCTTGGTCAAATCGCCAAACGAAAACACGCCCGGTTTGATCTCGTTCTCACGGAGGTTGGACAGGTCGGGAGGGTTGGTGATCAGCGCGTAGCGCCCGTGCAACAGCGCGCTGAACGAGCGCGAGGACAAGGCCAGCGCGGCGCGGCTCACCCCCTCGGCGCTGCCGCCGCTGACCAGCAGGAGCGGCACCGGCGGCTGGTTCGCGCGCGGGCGCAAGCCGACCTGCAGCACGCCCACCTCCGGCGCGATAGGCTCGCCGGAAGCGTCAAGGAATTGGCCGCTTGAAGCCTGATAGCGCAGGGGGAACCCGTTGAAGCCTTCCAGCCAGGGAAACTCGCTGCCGCGGCCAATGATGATCGCCGCCACATCCGGCAGGGCGCCGGCGGGACGCACCGTCGGGTGCAAGACGCGCCCGGCGGCCAGTTGGCCGAGCCGCGCCATCAGCGAGGCCATGCCCGTCAGGGTGACGGCATCGGGAGCCTGCGGCGACACGACGGATAAAACCGGGTCCGGCCCCGATTCGGTGCGCAGGAACGGCGACGGGTAGCGCGCCAAATCCAGATCATCGGAAAAGACCTTTGACTCCCAGCGCCCATATTCCAGATAGGAGTCCGGGAAAATGGTGGCCCACAGCGCCGGGTTATACGGGTCTGAACAGTGCTGTGCGTCGTCGTAACGCATGAAGAAATTAAACTCGAAACGATTGAAGTTGGGGTCAATCAGCGACGTTGGCAGCGCGATGTCGAGCCAGCGGTCGCCGGCGTTGGGCGACAGCGGCGCGCTGGCGATGTCGAGCCCGTTCAGGCGCACGGTCAACGTCGAGCGGTTGGGCAACAGGGTGTCCGTCGAGCGGTAGTGCAACCGGAAACGGCTGGCACCGACGAGCGAGACCGGGCCGGGGCCGGGCATCCAGAAATCGGTCGCCCCGAACACGCCGCGCACCGTCAGCGCGTCGTAGCCGTAGTCTTTGAGGGTAAGGACCTGCGGCCCTCCCGAATCTGCCCCCAGCGGCGGCGCAGACAGCCCGCCAGCGGCCAGCAGAAACGCCAGAGCCAAAACGAACCGTTTCATGCTCCTCTCAAACCTGTAGGGCACCCTTGTCTCCTGTGGCAGATGGCGAATGGCCGATGGCTGATGGCTATCTGCTATCCGCCATCTGCTATCCGCCATCTGCCATCAGCCATCTGCCATCTGCATCCAATTATAGTGCGCGGCCAGCGCCAGCGCTAATCGCCCCGCCCCTTCATGCCTCACGGCGCGCGCCTGAGCAGACTGCGGTAGAGGCGGAAAATGCCAATCTGGCTGTCGAGCACAAACCGCGCGTCGCCGCGCTCATAGAAATTAGGATAGCGGTCGTGCAGGACGTGGAATTCACCCGCCTTGTAGGCGGCGGGCGCCATCAGCACGTAGTCGGCGCGGGCCGCCGGTTCTGCCACCGCTCGATGATAATCGTCGTCGCTGGGCACGATGAAGCGCTCGGGCAGTGCCGTGAACAGCACAACCTCTTCTGCTTGAGAGTCCACCAGAATGAGCGCCGGCTGTTTCTCAAAGCGCTGGCGCAAGGCCGCCGCCACGCTCCGATCTCCGGCGAACGTGTCCACGCTCAACGTGGGGTCGAGTAAAGCGTTGGCAAACCCGGCTTCGGTGTTCAAGCCTTCGTGGATGGTCTCCGCAAACGCCTGCCCCGGCGCGGCCACCTGCATCGCCAACCAGCTCAACGCGATGCCCGCCCCTAATCCGACGACCATCAAAGCCATCAAAACGGCGCGCCCTCTGGCGTCCCACACCCGCCAGATCGCAAGCCCCATCACCAGCGCGGATGGCTGTACGGTGAAAAAGAAGCGCACGAAACCGAAGGTTCCGCCGTTGCGATAGGAGATTAACTGGAACAAGGGGATGACGAGCGCCAGCACAATCAGCCCGATCAGCGCCACGTCGCGCCGGCGAATAGCCTGCGCGACCGCCAGCGGCAACATGCACAGAAACAGCGGCGACAACGCCATGATGTTCAAGAACAGGAAACGGAACGTCAACAGCCACGAGTTTTGCAGATTCGTAATGGTGATTGAGGTCGCCAAGCTGCGCGTCAGGAAGGCGTTGGAGTATTCGCCGGACAACCAGAACAGCGGGTCGCCCATGATCTGCCAGTTAAAGAAAACCCAGAGCGCGCCGAAGTAGGTCACGGGTGTCAGGTAGGTGAGCAGGTTGGCTTCCACGCGCGGCGGGTTGATCGGCCGCTGGTGTGACACGATGACGAGCAACATGACCATCACAAAGGCGCCGGCAAAGAGCGCGGCATCGTACCGGCAGAGGAACATCCCCACCGTCGAGCCGCTGGCAAACACCAACTCCGGCCACTGGCCGTTGTCGTGCCAGCGCAGGTAGTAGATCATCGCCAGCGTAAAGAAGGCCATGAACGGCATCTCGCTCATCCCGTTGGTGGCGTAAAACAGCCACATCGGGTTGAGCGCAAACAGGCCGAGCAGGACGGCGCGCCAGCCGAATCGCATCTGCGCCCAGCGCATCAGGCTGTTTAGCCCCACCAGCATCAGCGCCGCGGAGAGCGCGGTGACCACGCCGCCACTAAAGGCATAGTAGCTGGCCCCGCGCACCAGCAGCAGCGGCACCTGCGCCAGCGCCGGCAGTGGCGGCCAGACAAAGCCCAGCGCGGCCAGATGCGGGAAGCGAGAGTGCAGAACCATCATCGCGCTGTAGGAGCGGCTCAAGGCATCACCTTGCGCAACGCCGACCACGTAGGCGCGCCACCACGCCACCCCAATGAAGGTCGCGCTGGAGGCGATAAAGAGCAGTATCGCCTGATGGAGCGACAGCCAGCCGTGCAAGCGCTTCATAGAACCGGCACCAACCCATCCGCCATCAACCATCGGCTATCCGCCATCCGCCATCTTCTATTTGCTATCCGCCATCGGCCCTCCGCCATCACGGCCTCTTGATGCGGTACAACCGCCAACCGATTGGACCCGGAAACTCGCGCACCAACTCCGCCCACGGCTCGCCGCCCCTGTATAAGTCCGGATAATCGTTCAGCACATCCGAACGGCCAAGCGCGTCAAACGAGGGAAACGGCACCAACACCTGATCCACCGATGTGGACAGCGAGCGCAGTCGCTGCTGGAAATCCTGATCGGTGGTGATGACCAGTT
>JACQDF010000026.1 GCA_016201205.1 Acidobacteriota bacterium | reverse complement strand
CCGTACCCCCGATCTCCCTTCGCTCCCCTGTGCCGTCTATTGCTAGTCTCCAGCACAGGATCATCGTTCCAGGTCCGCTAAGTCCGGCGCGGCTCACTGTTCCGCGTGCCTCTTGGAACCATAGCTATCTTGCAACTGGAGAGGGTCTGCTGTCAAAGGAAAAGTGAGCTTTGCGCAAGTTTTTTCTCATAGTTTATTTGATTTGTTTTCAAGAGCTTAGAAGACTGGGGTGGTGAATTTATTGTGAATAAAACAACCCCCGATGGAATTGTTTTATGCTCGCTCACCGCCACTGGGGAAATGGATTTCCACGCGCGTTTCGGGTTTCTTCAATCAGCCCGGGTACGCGCGGACGCCGCTTCCACAGCCGCTCGAGGACCCGCTCGAACTCGTCTCGATCCCCATCAAGCCACGACTCGGGCACTCGCCGGAACGCCTTGTCCAACGGCTCCATCGGGCAGTGGACCACTCGTTCGAGCCACGGCTCAAACGAGGCCAGCCCGGTCACCGTCTCATACACCAGCGGCCGGAAGTAGAGTCCGGTCAAGGGGGAACCGTCGAGTTGCCAATACGGGCCGCCGAAGACGTAGCCGTGGTCAATCATGAGGCTGACAAACGCCTGCCGTCTGGAATGACGGGCCGCCTCCGACCACTCCCTCACCTGCGCGCGAAAGAAAACGCTTTGCCGCGAATCCGTGTTGTTCACCCATTTGTCGAAGACCAGCGCACCCAGAAAGTCACCGAGGTTCGCCACTTGCCGGAGCAAGGCGTCGGGGAGATAGTCGTAGAGGGCGACGCGGTTCGGGTCCACCGGAAGCCTCGATCCGAAGTGCCAGCCGGGAGCCACGGGTTCGAGGCGCTGCCCGAATTGGATCGAGAGTTCCGGATGCTCCCGCAAGAATTCCTCGGACAGATGGATCATCTCGGCGCGAGGGGTGGGGATCTCCAGATACTCGAGCAGGGCGCTGGACACCCATTCGTTCACCAGAATGCGGCGGTGCTGCGGATTCTGGCGGCACTTGACGACGTAATGATGGCCATCCTCGGCGACGAGCAGATGCGCCTGCGAGCCGCCGCGCATTTTGCGGACCCAGGTTCGTGCTTCCAGGGGCATTCACTCGATGAGTCCGGCCCGTGCACGGGATACACTAGACTCTATGGCTGAGGATACCCCACAACACGCAACCTCCGGCGCCCGCAGTGACGATGAAGTGGCTCTGGAGATGATGAAGTTCATCGCACTGACCACGGGGTTTGGCAAACCCAGTACATCGAGCGCGGGCTTTGGCGGCAAAGCAGCCAAAACGGGCAGCGAAGAGTACGCGGATGCGCTGCTGGAGCTCTTCGAGCGGTGCCGGAAGGTAATCCGGAACGGGAAGCAGTAGTAAAGCGAGCGCGGAGCCATCCCGCAGGTCCGCGCTCCCTTTCCCAACCGGGGAGAATCAAACGTCTATTTCTTCTTCTTTTTCGCCGGCTTCCTGGCGGCTTTTTTGGCTGCCTTCGTGGGCGCCGCCTTCTTGGCGGCTTTTTTGGCCGGCGCTTTTTTGGCTGCTTTCTTGGGCGCCGCCTTCTTGGCGGCTTTTTTGGCCGGCGCTTTGGCAGCGGCTTTCTTGGGCGCCGCCTTTTTGGCGGCTTTCTTGGCCGGCGCTTTGGCAACGGCCTTCTTAGGAGCCGCCTTCTTCTTGGCTGGCGCAGGGGCCGCCGCCGGCGCCGGGGCAGGTGCTGCCGCCGCCGGCGCGGGAGCCGGTTGGGCGGGCGTGGTGGATTCGCTAACCGTAACGTTGGTGATTTCTTCTTCCATTAGTTCCTCGTCATCCTCTCCGTCGCTGTATTCTTTGATCTCAGAGATAAGCTCGACACGCTCTTCATCGTAGTCGAAGTCGTCCAGGTCATCATCGGCTGGCGCGGCTCCGGCAAACATTTCCTGAGCATTCTGTTCGGACATGGACAAACTTAGAATACAACCTTTTGCGATGAAGGCAAGAGG
This sequence comes from Acidobacteriota bacterium, assembly GCA_016201205.1. Taxonomy (GTDB): domain Bacteria; phylum Acidobacteriota; class Terriglobia; order Bryobacterales; family Bryobacteraceae; genus CADEFT01. The sequence continues at coordinate 6,540 of JACQDF010000026.1, read as the reverse complement.
AAAGCCGTTGAGAGAATCGATTTTTGCGAAACGTGGATCGAGGCAGGCCCGGGCTGTGCGGGCTAGCGGGCCGAGCCCGGCTTTGGGCGATTCATTCTGACGGCAACGTGCGCGTTGCCGGTGGCTCGCGGCGCCGGAGCGGACCTGGCTGAAGCCACACTGCCGGCTCGTGGCGCCGACGTTCGACCTCGCACGGCGCCTGCCGGCCTGGACGCCGCTCTTGCTGCCGGCTTCGGCTCTGCGTAAGCTGCCGGAATGATGAGAAGGTCTCCTGCCCGCAGCTCGCTGGCAGCCGCCCGATTGACTGCCGCGATCGTATTCGAGGCGGTTCGGTACCGCCTGGCGATGGAAGCCAGCGATTCTCCCTCCGCGACCCGGTGCGATCGCCAGGATGCGCGCTTTTCGGCCGGCACCAGGCTCAAACCCGCCTTCAGCACCGCCGAAGCTCCTTTCGGGACGTGAAGCGAGTAGCCGGCCGGTGCGACATTTTTCAGCAAGGCCGGATTCATCTCGCGCAGCTCGACCACCGGCCGCTCCACCAGGTCCGCCAGCAATGGCAGATTGGTGTTGGCTTCCAACTTGACGGTGTCGTATTCCAAAGCAGGGTCGGGAGCGATCCCCTCCAAACCGTAATCCTTGGGATTCTTGGCCATGATGGTCACGGCCAGAATCAGCGGGACGTAATTGGCGGTTTCGCGAGGCAGAACATTGCGGCTTCGGAGCTGCCAGAAGTCCGCATACCCGGTTCGCTCAACCGCCTTGCTGACGCAGCCGGGCCCGCAGTTGTAAGCAGCCATGGCGAGGTACCAGTCGCCAAACTGCTGGTAAAGATCGTGCAGATGCCGGGCCCCTGCCCGCGTTGCCTTCTCGGGATCAAGCCGGTCGTCGGTAAACGAGGTTTGAAGCAGCCCGTACTGATTCCCCCGGAACTTGACGAATTGCCACATTCCAGCCGCCGACTTGTAAGAAAGCGCCCGAGGGAGGAAGCCCGACTCAGCCTGTGACAAAAAGATCATCTCGCGCGGCACACCTTCTTCGTCCAGAATCCGCCGGATCATCTCCCGGTAGCGTCCGGAACGCTTCAGACCCCCGATCAGGGTGCGCCGGCCGCGCTCGGAAGAAAAGAAATTGATGTAGCGCAGGACTTCGTCGTTTTCTTCCAGAGGCAACTGCGACGTGGTCGCCTGCACCTGGGCCCGAACTTTGTTCTTCAGGCTGGGATCGATGGGGAACGTCAGCTCGAGGATCTCTTTGAGAGGCGACTTGTCGAACTGCGCCGTCTCCTGCTCGTCGGCGGCCCCGAGCCCTTCCAGGTCATAGCGGTGGATCTGGTCGACCAGCTCGTCGAGCTTTTTTTCCATCAGATGGCGATCAGGCGCTTTCTCGGGCGAAGATAGCAGCAGATCGATCGCGCGGTCAAACTCCACCCTGGCGCGTTCCGCATCGCCATCCAGGTAAAGCTTCCGGCCCGCCTGGAACCGCTCTTCGGCCCGCCGAATGCGGTTGTCCAATTGCGGCCGCGGCGGCACGCGGGGCTCCGTTATGAGAAAGTGCGGAACCTCTCTCGGCAGATAGCCGGAGGCCAGTGCGGGGGGATTGAGTACTTCAGGCTCAGTCCCACCTTCGGCGGACACTTCCATGGCGGAAGCCGGTCTTGGGGCTGGAGGGAGGAACGAGGACTTGAAGACGTCGGGCCTCGCGCCCGCTGTGCAGCCGAGCAACCCGAGGCAACCGATGATGATAAGTGCAGTACGGGGGATGTGGCTCTGGATCATCCTTAGGTCTCTGTTATAAGCCTCGATTATCTTCCTATAACATCGGATTCTACGACTCTACTCTCCTGACTGTTCCCCGGTCAAGCGCTTTTTTGAGCCCTGCCACCCCATCGGCGGTCCTATTCCTCTTCCTCTTCCTCGCCTTCCTTGGCTGCCTTGGCGGCCGCGATGATCTTTTCGGACTGCGCTTGCGGCACAAAATCGTAATGGTCCAATTCCATGGCGAACGAAGCCCGGCCTTGCGTCATCGAGATCAGGTCGTTCTGATAGCTGAGCATTTCCGCCATGGGAACCATGGCGCGGATGATCTGAGTTCCGCCTCTGGTGTCCATACCAGTGATGCGTCCGCGGCGGCCATTCATGTCGCCCATCAGATCGCCGGCATACTCGACGGGAGCCTGCACCTCGACACGCACGATGGGCTCGAGCAGAGCCGGCTTGGCCACGGCCATAGCCGCCTTGAAGGCCTTGCGGCCGGCTAGTTTGAAGGACATTTCCGACGAGTCGACGTCATGGTAGGAGCCGTCGTACAGGGTCACCTTGAAATCGACAACCGGGTAGCCGGCCAGGTAGCCTTTCTGGGCGGCTTCCACGATGCCTTTCTCGACCGCCGGGACAAACTGCCTGGGAATGGAGCCGCCGAAGATGGCGTTGACAAAGGAGAATTTCTCCCCGCGAGCCAGAGGCTCCATCTTGATCTTGCAGTCACCGAACTGGCCATGGCCGCCGGTCTGCTTCTTATGGCGACCCTGGACATCGGCGAAGCCGCGAATCGTCTCGCGATAGGGAATCTTGGGCGCGGCCAGGGTGACGTCCACTCCGTACCGCTTCTTGAGCTTATTGACCACGACCTCGACGTGCTGCTGGCCGGTTCCGGCAACGAGGAATTCCTTGGTTTGGGGATCGCGATAAAAGCGCAGCGCGGCATCTTCCTCGAGGATCCTCTGAATGGCGTTGCCCATGCGGTCTTCGTCCTGCCGCGTCTTCGCGGTAACGGCATACGCAATGGACGGCTCGGGGATTTCCACCGCCGGGTAAGCGATCTGGCTGGCTTTGTCGCAGAGGGTGTCCGCGGTCACCGTTTCTTTCAGTTTGGCAACGGCGCCGATGTCGCCGGCGTACAGCTCGGTGACCGGGTCGATGGTTTTTCCCTTCAGCACCCCGATGTGCGCCAGGCGTTCGGAGCCGCCGGTTCGGACATTCACCAGGTTGGCGTCGTTCTTCAAAATACCGGAAATCACCCGGAAATACGAGACACGCCCGGCGAACGGGTCAGCGATCGTCTTGAAGACGAAGGCGGAGACAGGTTCGGAGTGTTTGATGGGGCGTGCGACTTGCTGGCCGCCCATCTGGCCTTGGACAGGGGGCCGCTCGGCCGGGGAGGGGAAAAACTCCGCCATGAAATTCAGGATCAGGTCCGTTCCAATGTTGTGGAGGGCGGCGGAGCAGAGCACGGGGGTCAGGCGCCGTTCGAGGACCGCCTGGCGAAGTCCCTCCTTCATGTGCTCATCGGAAAGCGAGCCCTTGTCGAAGAATTCCTCCATCAGGGTGTCGTTGCCTTCGGCGACCATCTCTACCAGGGCCTCGTGAGCCTTCTGCGCGGCGTCGGCGGCTTCAGCCGGAATGTCCATCTCTTTTCCCTTGCCGTCGCTGTCAGGCGTGTATGTGCAGGCCTTCATCCTGATCAGGTCGATGACGCCCTTGAAATCCTTTTCCGCCCCGAGCGGCAACTGGATGGGAACGGCCGCGCGGCCGAAGTTCGCGTGAATGCTCTCCAGTGCCCGCTCGAAGCTGGATCGCTCGCGGTCCAGCTTGTTGATGATGAGGCCGCGCGGGATCTGGAAGCCATCGGCGAAGCTCCAGACCTTCTCGGTTTGCACCTCGACGCCGGCAATGCCATCCACCACGATCAGGGCGGCGTCGGCGGCGACCAGAGCGCCTTTGGTGTCGTTAATAAAGATATTGAAGCCGGGCGTGTCGAGCAGGGTGATCTTCTTGCGGTTCCACTCGAAGGCCGCTATCCCGGTGGAGATGGTGGTTTTCCGGTTGATCTCCTCGTCCTCGAAATCCGTGACCGTGTTGCCTTCATCCACCCGCGTCAGGCGGTTTGTGACGCCGGCGGCATACAGCATGCCCGCTGCCAGCGACGTCTTGCCGCTGTTGCCATGACCGGTCAGACCAACGTTTCGGATGTCGTTGCTTTCGTAGACTTTCACAGGAGAACTCCGGTTAGGACGTAGAAACTACGTGAAGACTCTCCTCTTGAGACGCGCACACCAGACCACGGCAGTGCTTTGGGCAACACCACGACCGCCGCTCAGAAGTGAGCCAACTGGGGATAGTAACACAACTGGGATCGCACTGGCTGGCTCAGCGCTGCGGCGCCTGGCTGGCCAGCAGCTCCAACGCTTCCAGCGTCTTGGCTCGCTGTGTATCGTTTACGATCAGGTAGCGGTGAGGCCCTTTTGGATCCGGCTCCAAGGCAGTGCGGCCTTCGCCATCCACGCGCACGCGGCCGCGCTCGGAAAGCGAAAAATAACCCCGATCAGGGCGAATGGCATAGAGCACCGAAGTCAGATCCCAGGTGGGGCGGTCGTAGGGCATCTGCTTGTAAGCGCGGTACGCGTCCGCGATGGGATGGTGCTCGACATAGCGGAAGTCCCTTTCGACGCTCACAGCAGGAAAGGGAATCGAAAGCCCGATCTCGAAGCCGCTGAAAACAGCCTCAGTGGGCCACTCCGAATACAGCTTGCGCGACGCCTCCAGGTCGGTTCTGACGTTGTATTCAGGGTTGCCGGTGGGGAACCAGCCGGCCATGATGCTCAACAACCGCACTTTGCGTCTGACCAGATCCTTGCCTCCGGGGCGGTCCAGCAGGCGCGCGAGATTGGTGCTGAAGCCCACCTGTACCATCACCACCGATTGATCCGGCTGTTTCTCCAGAATTTGCAGGATGAGGGCGGCGGCCTCGGGCGCGTGACTGCCGTCCTGAATGCGCCGCGGATAAAGCGGCTTGCCATCCGGCCCGGTCCGCTCGCAGGGGATCTTCGTGTAAGGCCCGTCCCGAGGCGTCTTGCCGTTCTTCACGACTCCGACGGGAATGCCCGGACGCCCGTAGAAGTGATTGACCAGGTCAACAAACGGCGCCGACCAGCGGTTATCCTTGGTGATCGTCACGGCCAGCAGCTTTGCCTCGCCCCGCGATTCGAGTGCGTGAATCACAGCCAATGCGAGCGCGTCGTCGATGTCGTTGCCGATGTCGGTGTCGAAGATGACACGGACGGGCTCGGCTGCCAGTGGCAAAGCCAGAAGGATCGAGAACAGAAGGCGCATCATGATCAGTATAAGGGCTGCCGCGCCGCCGGCCTGCGAAAGAGGATAGGATCAGCTAAACTATAAACATGCCTGATACTCCACTCCGTTGATTCGAGTCGCCCGCCGACCTGTAGCTGAAAAACCCAATAGAAGGAGCCGAGAGGATTTTGCGAAGACCCTGGTATTTGTCTTTTCTTGTGTTCAGCGGCATGATGCTGTTTCATCCCGCCCAAGCCAAGGCGCCCGTGCCCCTGTCCGTCATGCGTAAGGACCCCAGAATCATACGATTACAGAGATTCTTCCAACGTTTCGGCTGCCCTGCACGGAAGTTTTCTCAAGAATTCCTGGCAGCGTCGGACAGCAATGGTCTGGACTGGCGTCTGCTGCCCGGCATCGCCTTTGTCGAATCGGGCGCCGGCAAGAACTATGCGAACAACAACATCCTGGGGTGGGGCTCCGGCCGGATCGCCTTCCGGTCCGTCCCCGAGGGAATTCACTCCGTCGCCGGCCGGCTGGCTCAATCTGACCACTATCGGGACAAGAGCCTGGACGAGATCCTTTGGACATACAACCCTGTCGAAGGCTATGCGGACAAAGTGAAATCTGTCATGGAGGAACTCGGTCCGGCGGACCTGTTGCCTGCCGTGGCGGAGTAGCGCACTGAACTCGGCATTAGGAGATCGCCTCCGAGCTGGGCTTACTTTCCATCGCCATTGCAGCGCTGATTATCGGCGCAAGCGTCTCCTACTGGACGGAGCGCCTTCGCATGACGCCGGAAGAACGCCGCCGAGAGGACGAGGAATTTAGAAGCGACCCGGAGAACTGGTAGCCCCCGCCGTGTTTGGTTACTCGTAAACCTCGCGCCGGTGCGCAATCCGCGTGACAGTGACGAGTTTCGCCGCGTCGTCGTTTGCATCCTGAGGGCCGTGGATTGTCGGCCAGAGCCAGAATTTTTCGGTCTATGCGGGTGAACAGCGCATCGTCGAGCGCATCCAATTCCTTTTGCGCCGACTGCTTGATTTCGAGAGAGTACTTAACCACGCGGGCGGGTGCGTTTCAGGCGGGTGGCGCGGTATTGCTCGTAAGGAATGCCCTTTCCCTTCCGGCGCGATTCAGACACAAGGCCGTCCCAGAAGTCCTCCCAGATGGCCGCGTGTTTTTTCAGGTCAATCAGAACGCCGACCTTGCGGCCCTTCTCATCGTGTAATGGGTCGCAGTTTTCCCTCGCGTAGTGAGCAGTTTTTCTCAGATTAGTTCCCGCCACGCCGGAGGGGATCGAGAAGCGGCACGGGAGCCGAGCGTGCAACACGGTGCGATCGCTCGCCCGATGCGCTATCCCTTCCCTGTCCGGCGACGTTCTCTTCTGTATAGGATGTCGAAGTGAGCGGGAGAACTCCCAAGGCTACACCAGTCGAAAGAGCTCTCCCGCCGCAGAACGAACCTTGGGAGT
>JACQDF010000318.1 GCA_016201205.1 Acidobacteriota bacterium | reverse complement strand
GTTGGCCGCAGCTTCGGCGCTTCGCCAGCCTCGCCCAAAACAGCCTCCGGTCCGATGAACTTGGCCGCCATCCAGCGGAAGATGTAATCCATGATCGACTTGGCGTAGGGCACCTGCGGATTGCCGGTCCAGCCGCTGGGCTCAAAGCGCACGTGGCTGAACTTGTCCACGAAGAACTTCAGCGGCACCCCATATTGCAAGCCGTAACTCACGGCCGTCGCAAAGCTGTCCATCAAGCCGGAGATCGTCGAGCCTTCCTTCGCCATGGTGATGAAAATCTCGCCTGGCTGCCCGTCTTCGAACAGGCCCGCCGTGATGTAGCCTTCGTGCCCCCCAATCGAGAACTTGTGCGTGATCGACTGCCGCTCATCGGGCAGCTTGCGCCGCACCGGCCGGTACACCACTTTCTCGGCCGCCTGCGGCGCCGGTGATGCCGCCGCTGCCATCTTGGCTCCCTTGCCTGTACCCGAGCTGAGCGGCTGCACGCGCTTGGATCCATCGCGGTAGATCGCCACCGCTTTCAGCCCCAACCGCCAGCCCTCGATGTAGGCGTCCATGATGTCTTCGACCGTGGACTCCTCCGGCATGTTGATCGTCTTCGAAATCGCGCCTGAAATGAACGGCTGCACCGCCGCCATCATCCGCAGGTGCCCCATGTGATGAATGAAGCGCGTCCCGTTCTGCGGACGGAAGCTGCAATCGAACACAGGAAGATGCTCCGGCTTCAGCTCAGGGGCGCCTTCGATGGTGCCGGTGGCGTCGATGTGGCTGACGATGTGCTCGACCTGCTCGGGTGTGTAGCCCAGCTTGATCAGCGCTTGTGGCACGGTGTGATTGACGATCTTGATGACGCCGCCGCCCACCAGTTTCTTGTACTTCACCAGCGCCAGATCCGGCTCGACACCCGTCGTGTCGCAATCCATCATGAAGCCGATGGTGCCCGTTGGAGCAAGCACCGTGGTCTGGCTGTTGCGGTAGCCCGTTCCCCGGCCCTTTTCATAGGCCTGCTGCCACACCAGCTTCGCTGCCTCGAACAACGCGGCCGGCACGCGCTTGCTGTCGATGCGGCTCACCGAATCGCGGTGCATGCGGATCACTTCGAGGAATGGTTCTTCGTTCCCCGCGTACCCCTCGCACGGTCCGGTCGCTTCCGCAACGCGAGCGCTGGTCAGATACGCCTGCCCGCACATCACCGCCGTGATGGCGGCGCAATAATCGCGCCCCTGGTCGCTGTCGTAGGGCAGACCGAGACTCATCAGGAGCGCACCCACATTCGCATATCCCAGACCCAGCGGCCGGAAATCATGTGAATTCCTGGCGATCTTCTCGGTTGGATAACTCGCGCTGTCCACCAGGATTTCCTGCGCCAGGATGACGGTGTCCACCGCGTGCCGGAACGCCTCGACGTCGAACTCACCGCCCGGCGCGACGAACTTCATCAGGTTGAGCGAAGCCAGGTTGCACGCGGAATCGTCAAGGAACATGTATTCCGAACAGGGGTTCGAGGCGTTGATGCGCGCCGTCGCTCTCGAGGTGTGCCAGCGGTTGATCGTCGAGTCATATTGAAGGCCGGGATCGCCGCACTGGTGAGTCGCCTCCGCGATCTGCCTCATCAGGTCCCGCGCACGGTAGCGCTTCACCGGCCGGTTGTCGATGCGCGACTTGGTCCACCAGTCGCGGTCCTCGACCACCGCGTGCATGAACTCGTCATTGACGCGCACCGAGTTGTTGGCGTTTTGAAAGAAGATCGAGCCGTACGCTTCGCCATCGAGCGAGTTCTCATAGCCGGCGTCAATCAGCACGTGCGCTTTCTTTTCTTCTTTCGCTTTGCACCAGATGAAACCCTCGACATCCGGATGATCCACGTTCAGGATCACCATCTTGGCCGCCCGCCGCGTTTTTCCTCCGCTCTTGATCACGCCGGCGAAGGCGTCAAAGCCTTTCATGAAGCTCAGCGGCCCCGATGCGCGGCCGCCGCCCGACAGGATCGCGTCCTCCTCGCGCAGCGCCGACAGATTCGTGCCCGTCCCCGAGCCCCACTTGAACAGCATGCCCTCCGTCTTGGCCAGATCCAGAATCGATTCCAGCGAATCGCCAACGGAGTTAATGAAGCAGGCGGAGCACTGCGGCCGCGTCTCACTCCCGTTCATTCTCCGGACGCTGCCCGACGCCTCGTCGTGATACCACCCGTAGCCGCGCTGCTCTTTCACGCCCACGTTGAACCACACGGGCGAGTTGAAGCATGCCTTCTGGGTGAGCATCAGGTGCGCCAGCTCATCGCGGAAGCTCTCGGCATCCTGGTCCGTCTTGAAGTACCGCCCTGCCTTGCCCCACTCGGTGATGGTGTCCACCACCCGGTGCACGAGCTGCCGCGCGCTCCGTTCCCGATCCGGAGCACCCACCCGGCCGTGGAAGTACTTGCTGGCGACGATATTGGTCGCCGTCTGCGACCAGTCCGCTGGAACCTCGACATCGCGCTGCTCGAAAATCACGGCGCCTTTGTCAGTGCCGATGGTGGCGTTCCGCAGTTCCCATGGAAGCTCGTCATAAGGGGAGCGGCCGGTCTCCAGGCGGGCCGTAAAGTAGCGGGGAAAGGCAACCCCGGAACGCTGCGAAGTGGTAAGAGCTCGCTTCAATTCCCTCATCTTGACACTGAGATCGACACTGAGCTGACCCATGGTGGTTCCAAATCCTTCTGTCTTTGAAATAGCAAACTGTCGGACTGCCGCGAAAGAGCCAAGTGAGCCGGTTGAGCCAGGAACAGCTTGGGGTGTAGCGCTTGCAATGATCCCCCAAGATATAGGGTCGCGTCAAGAAATTTATCTATATGCGGTGCATGAGGTTACAGACGGATGAATTCCTTACTCTGTTTCCCCAGTCCGGTTCCGCCCTCCCACTACGTCTGCAAGTCATTGAAAAATCAGTTCTTCAAATGCTTCTCCAGCCAGCCGTGCACCTGCTCGAAAAAGTAGCGGCTGTCCTCTGCTTTCAAGATCCAATGGTTGGCGTCCGGAAACACGATCAGGCGGCTGGGGATGCGCAGTCGCTGCAATACGCTCCAGTGCTCCAGGGTCTGGTTCAGCGGCACCCGGAAGTCATTCTCTCCGACGGTCAGCAGGATGGGCGTGCGGAAATTGCCGGCGTAACGGATGGGATTTTGCTCACGCCACACAGGCCCCTGTTCCCAGACCGGCCCGCCCGCGGAAAGTTCCCGATGGTAGATCATGTCGCTGGTGCCCCACTGCGACTCGAGGTTGATCAGCCCGGCGTGTGAGATCAGGCAACGGTAGCGGGTGGTGGTCGCCTCGAGCCAGTTGGCCAGATGACCGCCATAACTGGCGCCGCCGGCGCACTGACGCGTTCCATCAAGAAAGGAGAAGCGCCGGATCGCTTCATCGGCGGCTTCATTGACTTCCTCGCCCGGGCCTCGCAACGGGTCGCCTTGAATCTGCTGTGCGAATTTCTCTCCGAAGCCGGTCGAGCCGGTGTAATTAGTGAGCAGCACCACGTAGCCTGGCGCCGCCAACAGATGGTAGTTCCAGCGCAGCGTGATCTCGTCGCGCCACATCGAGTGCGGGCCCCCATGGATCACCACGAACAGCGGATACTTCTTGTTCTCATCAAAGTCCGGCGGCAGGGCAATCATGTTGTGGATCTTGCCGCCGCGGCGGCTGGTGAACCAGAAATGGCGAAGCGGCTGCCAGTCGATTCCGGCCGTCCTCTCGACGTTCACCTCTGTCAACGGTGTGTGCTTTTGAGTGGCCGGATCGATACGCACGACTTCGGCGGGATTCACCGCGCTGCCCCAGAGTGCGGCCAGCACCAGCCCGCTTGCTTTCGACGCGCTTTGCAGACTTCCGTAGACGCCCGCGCCGGTCCCGGTCACCGGCTGTATCTGGCCGCCGCCGGCAGGGAGGCGGTATATTTTTTCGAGGCCGCTCTCCTCCGCTGTCAGGAACACGAAGCGGCTGTCGGGCGAGAAGGCCACGCCATTCACAGAGGAATCGAGCGCCGTCGTGAGCGGCGCCGGCTCGCCCGCGCCCGGCCACGGCATCGTGACCAGCCGGCTGACGTTGTAGATCTTGCCGTTATTCAGATCACGGATCGCGTAGAGCGCTTTGCCGTCCGGCCGGAACATCGGACGGGAGTATCCGTTTTTGCCGTGCGTCAACTGCTTCGGCTCGCCGCCGGCAGCCGGCGCCTGATACAGGTGCGTCACCACTTCGTCGTAGGCGGCCGCCGTCTTGTTGACGCTGGCGGTGAATACGATCCACTGGCAATCAGGCGTCCAGGCCGGCATCAGGTCATCGCCGCCTGATACAGTCGCGCCGCCAAAGCCGCGCTCAGCGACCAGCTTTGTCCCGGCGAGCAGATCCCTGGGTTTGGCGCCGGCCTCGGCGGGTTGAACGAAGATGTGCGATTCGAGGTCATCGAGCCAGCGATCCCAGTTGCGGATGGGGAATGCGTCGTAGACACGCGCTCTGTACTTGCGCGCCTTGCGGCCGGCGGCGATCTTCTTGTTTGCCTCGTCATCGGCCGCGCCGGGATAGACGCGGCTTACGAACAAAAGCTGCTTGCCATCCGGGCTCCACTGCGGCCCGGAAGCGCCGGTGGACAGCGACGTAAACCGCTGTGCCTCGCCGCCGGCGGCGATGTCGAGAACGTAGATCTGTGCGGCGTCGTCGCCCTCGCGTCTGGCGGAGAACGCGATGCGCCGGCCGTCCGGGCTCCACGCCACACCGCTCTCGACCGACTTGGTCGCCGTCAGACGCCGCGGCTTTGCGCTGGCGTCGGCGGGCACGATCCATAAATCCGACGCCTGCTCGCTTTCGTTATAGGAGGGCTCCACCAGTGTGAACACCACCCAGCGCCCGTCCGGCGAGACGGCAGGGCTGCTCACGCGCTTCATCATCCACAGCGTCTCGTGGGTGACCGGCGCCTTGCCGCTGGCAAAGGCGCACAGCGAAATCAGGAGAAGGGGAGCGGCTCGCATACAGGGGAGTATAGCGAGGCCTGAGAAGTCAGAGGCCCAAAGCAGGAACAAAACCCAGAGTGCGCCGAGGGCTACGCTGGCAGAGTGTGCTGTAATTGTCTCTTGACGGTACGGATTTAGCGAGACCTTTAAGCGGAGTTCCACGTACTTTCGGGTGCAGCCTGTGGGAATTGAAGCTCAAGCCGTAGCAATCGGATTGACCGGCCCGTTTGGGAGCGGTTGTACGACGGATGCTCGCATTCTGCAGGAGCGCTTGGCCTACAAGCACTATCGCCTTTCCGACCTCCTGGTGGCTAGGTGGAGAGCTGAGAATCCCGAAAAGCCTTATTCGCGGACCGATTTGCAGCTCTTGGGAAACCATGTTCGTGAGGACGCCGGAGATCCCGGAGTTCTGGCTCGAGAAGCCATTGCTGCCCTTGAGCGCGACGCCGAGCAGCATGCTCGAATCGCGTTCGATGGAATTCGAAACACTGGAGAGATCGATGTACTAAGAAACCGATTCGGGCATCGTTTCTTTCTTTTCGCTATCGAGTGTCCGCGTGAACAGCGATGGAAGCGGCTGGAGCCGACGTACATGCAACGGGGTCGAACGCGGCCCGATTTTCTCGATGAAGAGCAGAGGGACGGTGGGGAAGAGGGCCGGTACGGCCAGCAGGTTCGACTGTGTGTCTTTCAGGCTGACGTACTCCTGAGGAACGACGATACGGTGCCAGAGGCAGATCTTCGGAGCAAGCTCTACGGGTACGTCGGCCTGGTCACCGGGGAACAGCCGCGATATGCCAAACCTATCGAAATCCTCATGAACCTCGCCTACTCAGCAGCTCATGGATCCAAGTGCCTAAAGCGGCAAGTGGGTGCCGTGCTCGTTGACGCGCGGCCGGGTAAACTGGGGCAAGTCGTCGGTCAAGGCTTCAATGAGAACCCCTCACCTACGCACCCGTGTGTCGAGGAGCCCCGGTACGGCGCGGAGCCTACGCGTAAGGTTCCAGGTAGGTGCTTCAGGGATATAGTTCGATACGATTCGTTCGTTCAGCTCAGCCGTGCCAGTAGGCGGTGCCCCCAGTGTGGCGAGGTGCTAACGGCGCCCGCCAGTGATGTTCCGCCTTGGCGCTGCCGTGCCTGCCGTGTGGATCTGGAGGACTTCTTTTGGCCCGAGCGAGCCATGACGCTGTGCACGGCAATCCATGCCGAGGTTGCGGCGATGATGGCGGCCGGCTGGCGAGCAAAGGGCACCACGTTATACTCCACGACTTTCCCCTGCTTTCAGTGTGCTGAGAAAATCGTTCAAACGGGAATTAAGTACGTCGTGTACACGGAGCCATACCCGGACGTTCGAGCAGCGGAACGCCTCGAGGATCATGTCGAAGTCCTTCCGTTTGAGGGAGTCCGATCCGGTAGGTTTGACGAGATCTTCTATCGAGCTCGGCGCAGTATTACGGGACAGACGTGAGTCGCCCTCAGGCGGGTTCGGTGGGATACATCTTACCGACTCGATTCTTCCAAAACCTCTTCTGCCCGATCGGCATCGGGAATGGGCGGTTTGGTCTGTCCGTGCTTGTCAGCAGCTTGAGCAGCTTCTCTCGCACCTTCTCCAACAACAATCGTAAGATAACCTTCTCTGCCAAGCCGGCCGACTGCCTCCAGCGGCCGCATCGTTTTCAGTGGGGTTTCGTCCATAAGTTTAGATCCCGTAGTCCGCCTTCATTTATACCCTTCTTCGGATTCGAAATCAATGGTTAAGTTCCGTTCGTCCGTTCGCCTTAGATTCTCTTACGGACAGCTTGAGCACCCCCGAGTCGCCGCGTGGAGAATCCGTCGATCTCGATCGACAGAACGGGCTGGCGTGCTTCAGCGTCTGCTGTGAGTGAGCGTGCCGACTGCCGGTAGATCGGCCAGCGTTTCTGCGGGCGGCGAGTCGGGTGTGCTCTATAAGAAGAGCAGGCTACGCTACACTCGTCCCGCGCGGCTCCGGGGTCTTCCCCCGGTTTATCGAAACAGCCGCCAGGAAATTCCGGATATCATCCAGATTCACCGGCTTGGTGATATAGGCGTCCATCCCGCACGCCAGGCCTTTCTCCTTGTCCCCACGAATGCTATCCGCGGTCATGGCCACAATCGGCGTGCGTCGCCGGCCCAGCTCGCGCCGGCGGATCTCGGCCGTCGCTTCATAGCCGTCCATCTCCGGCATCTGGCAGTCCATGAAAATGGCGTCATAGGGCAGCCGGTCCGCCATCTGCACCGCTTCCTTGCCGTTGGCGGCCACGTCCACGCGGCACCCGAAGCGCTCCAGCACTCGAGACCCCAGCTTCTGGTTCACCGCGTTGTCATCCACCAGCAGGATGCGGCGGCCTTTGAACAGGTCTCCATCATGGGCTCCTCGCGTGGCCGGTTTCGCCGGCGGCGGCTCCATGTCCTCCGGCCGCGCCAGCGGCATCGGCAGGCTGAAGTGAAACGTCGAGCCCAGCCCTACCTTGCTGGCCACGCCGATGCTCCCGTTCATCAATTCCACCAGCCGTCTGGAGATCGCAAGCCCGAGCCCGATTCCTCCGTGCTTGCGGGTGGTTGAGCCGTCACTCTGCCAGAACATGCGGAAGATGTCCTTCAGCTGGTCATCCGGAATCCCGATGCCGGTATCGCTCACCGTGATCCGCAGCAGTGTCTTGTCGTCAGTGCGGCGCTCCTCCTCCACCGCCATCAGAACGCGGCCCCGCTCGGTGAACTTCACCGCATTGGTGAGCAGATTCAGCGCCACCTGGCGGACGCGTCCCAGATCGCCCACCACGTGCCTCGGGACCGTCGGCCCGTAAATCAACGACATCTCGACGCCTTTTTGGGCCGCCTCCGGCTGGATCCATTCGATCATTTCCTCCAGCGCCGCCTCCAGATTGAACGGCGCCGGCTCGAACACCAGCTTGCCGGCTTCGATCTGAGACAGGTCCAGGATGTCGTTGATGATCGTCAGCAGATGGTCGGCCGATCTGTGGATGGTTTGCAGATATCCGTTCTGCTCTTTGTCGAGCCGTGTGTCCAGCAGCAGGCCGCTCATTCCGATGATGGCGTTCATTGGCGTGCGGATTTCGTGACTCATGTTGGCCAGAAACTCCGACTTCGCCTCGTTGGCTATCTCCACTTGCTCCTCAGCCCGCTTCATCGCGTCCTGCGCCAGTTTTCGCTCGGTGACGTCCATGGCGATCAATTGCACAGCCGGCTCGCCCGCTTCCACCGCCGGCATGGCCACCAGCTCGACGTAGACCCTCGATCCGTCCAGCCGGATGAGCGGCTGCTCGAGCACCGCCGTCTCCCGCTGGAACCGCTCCGATTCTTCCAGCCGTTCCTCGATCTGGCGCCGCCCGTGCGGATCCAGGAACCGATCCAAAGGCTGATCCGTCAGTTGCCCCGGCAGATTCGCCCCCAACAGCCGCTCCCAAGCCCGGTTCATCCGCAGCAGGCGTCCCCGCCGCAGCATCGCGATCGGCAAGGGAGAAAGCTCGACAAAATGCCGGTAGCGCTCCTCGCTTTCCCGCAACGCCAGCTCGGTCGAGTTGCGCTGACGCACGTCCTTCCGGTACGAGTGAAACAGCAACACCGGCACAATGCCCAGCATGCAGGAAGTCACCACCAGCAGCGTTTGCCTTTGATCGGTGCCGAGCAGGGACAGCGTGAGCACGATCGAGAACATCGCCAGCGGCGCCGTCAGCAAGGGCCAATACTTGGCGGTCGGATCCCACTTCATGATGGCTTCACCCGGAATGCAATTTAGTGTCGGTATGTTATCGGCGGAATAGTCCGTGAAGTTTATAACGAATCTACAGCCACCTTCCGGGGGTGTTACAGTAAATCCGCATGCGCTCCCTAGCATTTTCTTTGCTGCCCCTCCTGTTGCACGCCCAGGACCCTTCGCGGGACCAGGCGCTCGCCGCCATGAAGAAGGCGACCTCCTTCTACCACGACAAGGTTTCCACCCACGGCGGCTACCACTTCGCCTACACCGACGACTTGAGTTACGGCCGCTCGGAATCATCGGAAACGCCAAACCGTGTGGAAGTGCAACGAGAAGGCACGCCGCGGGTGGGTATGGCGTATCTGGAGGCTTTCGACGCCACCGGCGACCGCTTCTTCCTGGAAGCCGCCCGCAGCGTCGCTCATACGCTCGTCCAGGGCCAGCTCTGCTCCGGCGGCTGGGATTATTGGATCGAATTCGACTCCGGCGAACGCAAATTCCACCCTTATCGCTCGGATAACAACTGCGCACCGGAAAAACCGCGCGGCCGCCCGGTCACCAACCTCGACGATAATGTCACTCAGGCCTGCACCCGCCTGCTGATGCGCACCGACCGTGCGCTCGAATTTCAGGATGCCGCCATTCATGAGGCGGCGCGGTTTGCTTTAGACAGGCTGATCCGGGCCCAGTACCCCAACGGCGCCTGGCCCCAGCGCTATAGCGAGTTTCCGGATCCCGCCAAATATCCGGTGCTACAAGCCAGCTATCCGGAATCCTGGCCCCGCCAGTGGCCCGGAGAAAACTACCAGACACATTACACCTTCAACGACAACACGATCCCGGACGCGATTGACATGATGCTCGAGGC
Source organism: Acidobacteriota bacterium (assembly GCA_016201205.1). Taxonomy (GTDB): domain Bacteria; phylum Acidobacteriota; class Terriglobia; order Bryobacterales; family Bryobacteraceae; genus CADEFT01. The sequence goes on along the minus strand of JACQDF010000318.1, from coordinate 8,462 downwards.
CGCCCGCATTTACAAAGAGCCGCGCTACCTGGCTTCCGCTGAAAAAGGCGGCCAGTTCATCCTGCTCGCCCAGATGCCCGATCCGCAGCCCGCCTGGGCGCAGCAATACGATGCAGAAATGCACCCTGCCTGGGCGCGTGTTTTCGAGCCGCCTTCGGTCACCGGCGGCGAGTCGCAGGGCGTCATGCGGACGCTGCTGGTTCTCTATCGCGAAACCCAGAACAAAAAGTATCTCGATCCCGTGCCCCGCGCGCTCGACTATCTGAAGCGCTCCGCTCTGCCGCCGGCAGACCGATGGGTGGAAGCGCGGTCTCGCATTCCCAAAGGTGCACCCGTGCTGGCCCGTTTTTACGAGCTGAAAACGAACCGCCCGCTCTACATCACAAAAGGGACGCAGATCCGGGCGAAAGGCCTCGGCTCATCGCGCCCGGACGGCTACCAGCTCAGCTATGGCGACGAATCGGTGATCACGCACTACGGCGTGCTCACCAGCGGAGCGGACCTGGCGGGCATCGAAGCAGAATACAAGCGATTGGCCGCCGCCGATGCCGCATCCATCCGCCGCGCGGACAAACTTCACGGGCTGTCGCCCTGGAGCGACCGCCAGCAGCGCCCCATGCCCTCGGCCCAGCGCGTGCGTGCCATCCTCAACGCGATCGACAGCCGCGGCGCCTGGACCGAGGAAGGCGTCATCGGCAAGGCCGACCTGGTGATATCCGTCTTCGCCGCCCGCGCTATGGTCCTGATGGTGAATAACAAACCGGCGCCCATTCGGGAGAACGACCGCATCGAGCTGTTTCAGGGGCCGCAGCCGCCGCGCACGCGGATCATCCGCTCGACCACGTTCGCAGCCAACCTCGAGGCGCTGGCCGCCTGGTACGCTTCATTCCAGCGCTAAACATAGCGTCATAAGTACATGCGCATCCGCTCCCTGACGGTCGCGGCTCTGTTTCTGAGCCGCGCGCGTCAGCAAGCGGTCTTACGCAAACACCTCAGACGGCGTGTTTAGCAGCGCCGCCATCGTCTCGATCCCGTCCCAACGGCGTTATACCCCTGCTCTCGAACCGCCACTTTGCACACCTTCGGATACTTCAGACGCGTCGCTTCATCCGGCTCGGTGGTCACCACGTGATACCCTTGCCGCCGGATGTGCTCGACCAGCTTGTCCAGCGCCCGCCGGTGGTCCATTCCTTTCACCAGCCGGATATCGATCGAGACCGTCGCCGTGGCCGGCACTACGTTTCTCGATTGCGATCCCACGCCGGCCGCCTCAATCCCCCGGACGTTGAGCGCCGGCAGCGTGATCAATTCCTCGAGCCTCTTCCCGCCGCCTTCGGTGCGGCCCAGAAGCAGTTCTTCTCTCAATCCGGCCTCGATGTCCGGCATGGCCGCGATCGCCTTCCGTTCGGACTCGCTCAGCGGCTCGACGTCATCGTAGAATCCGTTGATTTTGATGCGCCCGTCTTCGTCGCGCATACCGGCGATCAGGTGCGCCAGCATGACTACCGGATTCGGCGCCCAGTTGCCGTAGTGCCCGCTGTGCAGCTCACGCCGCGGCCCGTAGACGGTGATGTTCAGCCCCGTCGAGCCGCGCACGCCGAACACCACCTGCTGGCGGCGCGTCTGATGCACCGGCCCATCGCAGAAGATCCACACATCGGCCGCCAGCTTATCCTTGTGCCCGGAAAGAATCGAATTGAGGTGCGGCGAGCCGGCCTCTTCCTCACCGTCGAGAAAGAACTTGATGTTCGATCGAAGCGCGATGCCGGCATTGCGGAACGCGTCGAGCGCCGTCATCAGCGAGAGGACAGGCGCTTTGTCGTCGCTGGCCGAGCGGGCGTAGATGCGCCCATCGCGCACCAGCGGCTGGAACGGTTGTGTCACGCTCCACTGCGACGGCTCCACCGGCTGCCCGTCGTAATGCACATAGAACATCACCGTCTGCCGCGCGCCCGGCGTCAGCATCTCGCCGTAGATGGCCGCCGGCGAATTGGGGACTTCCAGCAGCTCGGTCTTGATTCCGCGCTTTTCCATCATCCGCCGGATGTAGGAGGCGTTGCGCCGCATGTCGTCCAGATTTCTGGCAACATTCGGAATGGAAAGCAGCTCGAGGAACTCGCTCAGGATGGCCTGCTGGTGGCTCTCCCGCCACTGCCGCGCTGCGCGAGCCGCTTGGGAAGCATCCTGCGCTCCCAGCAAGATCGGAAAGAGAAGGAGTCCGGGGAACCTCATATGGGCACGCTCTCGCTATTCATATCTCAAGGCATCATGCGGGTTCAGTCTCGCTGCCCGATTGGCGGGAAGCAGGCCGAAACCCAATCCCACCAGGAAAGACACGGCAAAGGCCACCACGATAGACGCCCTCGACACATGGATGTCGATCGAAGCCACAAACAGAGGCACGCTGAGTGGCACGGCTACGCCCGCCGCCACGCCGAGCAGGCCGCCTCCGACGCTGATCAGGACGGCTTCGAGCAGAAACTGCCCGAGGATGTCGGCGCGGCGCGCTCCCACCGACATCCGCAGCCCGATCTCGCGGGTGCGCTCGGTCACCGTCACCAGCATGATGTTCATGATGCCGATGCCGGAGATGACCAAAGCGATGGCGGCGACCAGCACCAGCACGATGGTCAGCACCAGCGCGATATTCTTCGCCGCGTCGAGAATGCCGGTGAGGTTGCCGGCATAGTAATTGGCGCCCGCGCGGTGCCTGCTTTCGAGAATCAGACGCACCTGGCGGGTGACGTCCTCGACCTCTTCGAGGCGCAACGCCTGAACGTACATCGGATCGATGCGCTCGTAGGGGGCGAAGTAGCGCATCACGGTCGCTGGAATCAGGATCGTTTCCCGGGAAAGCTCGGAGAGGCCGAATGTGTCGGTGCGCTCCTTGAACGTGCCGATGACGGTGAACGGCAACCCGTAAAGCTTCAGCGTCCGGCCGCCAGCGGCCGATTGCGATCCGTACAGCCGCGTGGCCAGCAACTCGGTCAACAGCGCAACCCGGTGCCGCAGCGCCACGTCGGAGGCATTCAACGGGCGGCCCGCCAGTTGAACCAGCCTGCGCACCGTCGCGTACTGATCATCCGAGCCGATCACCTTCACGTCGTGCGGCTTGCCTTCGAGCACGATGGCCTGGAAATCCGACATGACGCCGGTGGCGGTCTTGATGCGCGGCGCAAGCTGCGTTTTGACCGCCTCGACATCGGCGAACTTCACATAGTCGTTGGCGACGGTGGCGGCTTCGCGATTGCCCGCGTCAAAATACGCGGTGATCAGGTTGCTGCCGACGCCGCTGATCTGCTCGAGGATGTACTCACGGCTGGTGAGTGAAATGGTGACCACCAGGATGACGCTGGCGTTGCCGATCAGCAGGCCAAGCGCGGTCAGCGCGGTGCGGGTCTTGTTGGAAGCCAGCGCATGCAGACTGAACCGGAATGCTTCTCCCAGATGCATCCGGCTAGCGCTGTTTGAGTTCCAGCACTTCGTTCATCGCGCCCTGGCGGTAGCCTTCCAGGTCCAGCGTGACGTAGTGGAAGCCAAGCGGCTTGAAGATGGCCACGATCCGGGCGAGCATATCCTTCGACAGGGCCTTGTCGAGCTCTTCGGGCGCGATCTCGATCCGCACCAGTTGGTCATGGAAGCGGACGCGGAACTGACGGAAGCCGAGACGCTTGAGATCCTCCTCGCCTTCTTCGACGGTCTTGACATTGGCGAGCGTAACAGGAGTGCCGTAGGGGATGCGTGAGCTGAGGCAGGCCGATGCAGGGCGGTCCCAAGTCGGCAAACCGGCGATGCGCGACAGTTCGCGAATCTCGGCTTTGGTCAGGCCGGCCTCCACCAGCGGCGCCTTCACTTCATGCAATTTTGCAGCGCCCTGTCCAGGGCGGAAATCGCCGAGGTCATCCATGTTCACGCCATAAATGATATTCGCGATGCCGCGTTCGCGGCCGACCTCCTCCATCCGCTGAAACAGCTCGTCTTTGCAGTGGAAGCAGCGGTCCGGATTATTGGCGATGTAGGCCGGATTGTCGAATTCGAAGGTCGGGACGTACTCATGCCGGATGCCAAAGCGGGCGGCAAAGTCTTCTGCGTCGCGCTTGTGCGATTCGGGGATGGAGGCGGAATCCGCCGTGATGGCGAGGCAGTTCCCGCCAAGCACTTCTTGCGCGGCCCAGGCCAGATAGGCCGAATCCGTGCCGCCCGAATACGCCACCATCACCCGCCCCAGGGAGCGCAGATGCGCAAACAGCTTCTCCTGTTTTGCTTCGAGCAGCCCCGGATCGGGATTCCCGATGGCCACCAATGCCGCCATGCAACTGATTATATCAGTGGCGGCAGGCCGCGTTTCTTGCGGACAATCTCAGTACCCTGTCCAGGTCTGCAATAATTCCTCGGGCAGCCTCGGCGCCGGCTTACTCTCGTTGAAGTTCGCCATCAAATACTCATACAGGATCTTGAAGTCACCCTCACTCAGCGCCTTCACGCGTTCCCGGTGGTCCCGGCTGTTCCGCTGCCAGCCATCCTTGCTCATCTGGAGCACGACGATCGGGACAAAGGTGTGACAGGTGGTGCAGTTGTTGAGAACGAGGTCGCGTCCCCGGCCAGGGGGAAAGATCTCCTCGAGGTTTACTTTGGCCGGCTGGCCGGCCGAAGCCGGCTTGCCTGCCTGGGTCTGGGGCGCCGCCTTGGCATCCTCGCGGCTTGCTCGAGAGCAAGCCGGCGCGGCGCAGATAAGGATCCATGCGAACGCGCCCGCAGCAGCGACAGATACGGACCGGGGACGCATCCTCGTACTCGCTAGAACGGAGTACAGCCTTGCTGCATCAGCTCCGCCGGGATCTTCGGCTCCGGCTTCGAATCGTTGAAGTTCGCCGCCAGATACCGGAACATCGCATTCAGATCCGCCACGCTCACGCCGGTCATCTTGTCCATGTGGCCCGTCTTGATGCTTTCCCAACGTTCCGCGCTCTTCTGCCCGCTGGCGGCGCACACAACGGAATGGCACGAGCCGCAACTGCTGAGAACCTTCTCTTGTCCCGGACCGGGCGGGAACACGCTGGCGATGCGAAACGGCTCGGCCGTCGGGGCCGGGACGGCGCCATTTTCCGGCGCTGGCGATTTCCCGCAGCAGGCCAGCAGATATCCGCCCGCAATCACCAAAGAAAAGCGGACGCACCGAAACATTTTCATGCCTCCTCGTCCTCTTCCGGGCATTCTCTTCTCGGGATTTGCCCTTCCAGTGAGAAGACCGGAACCACGATCTTTCTCTTCGGCTCGAGCGATGCGAAGCACTCTTCGGTCAGGCGGCGCAACGTCTCGGTGGTTTCCTCGTCGTAGTACTGCTCCATGCACGAGCCGCAGACCTGGGCCGGGATGTCCTCGACCAGAAACAAACTTTCATCGCGCCAGATGGCGGTCCTGACAGAGGCCGAGTGCATCATCTCACTGCATCGCGGGCAGGGCTGTGGCACGGGATTGTATTGTGCGGGCCGCCCCACTCAGGCCCTCATCATCTGCACGGCGGCATCCACGATCTTGGGAGCATCCGGCCGCAGCCAGCTCATCATGCCAGCGGCGCCCGGCCCCGGCACATCAGGGAACGCGAGCTTCTTCGCTCTCACTCCCGGCACGGCCTGCACTACTTCGGTGATCACGTGAGAGCCGTAACTGTTCGTGTAGTGACCGTGCTCGACCACCAGCAATCTCCTGGTCTTCTTCACCGATGCCGCCAGCAGGCCGGTATCGAGCGGCTTCAGCGTTCTGGGATCGATGTACTCGACGCTGATCCCCGCTTTGGCGATCAGCGGCAACGCCCGTTTCACTTCGACGGTCGCGGGCGCCCAGGCGACCAGCGTGATGTCTTTCCCCGGCTGGCGCACCACGCCCTTTCCAATTGGCACCTCGTAGGCCTCGTCCGGCACATCCGGCTGCTCACCGGACTTCACTTCCGGGTAGTCGAAATAGATCACCGGGTCCGGGTCGCGGATGGAAGCAATCATCAGGCCTTTGGCATCATAGGCGTTGCTCGGCACAACCACCTTCACCCCAGGCAGATTCGCGTAAAGCCCCTCTTGCCCCACCTCCGTATGCTGTCCTGCCGAACCTCTGGTCCGGCCTCCGGCGCCCTGCCATAGGACGAACGGCATACTGGCCTGCCCGCCCGTCATGGATCGCAGCTTGCCGGCCTGATTGTAGATGTATTCGATCGCGAACAGCGTGGTCATGGACGGCAGCCGCACCACGGCGATGGAACCAGCGGCGGCCACTCCGACGGCGGCGCCCACCAGCCAGGTTTCGTCAATCGCCCATCCGCGGCCGGACGTCCGAAGCGTGCCGAACTCCTTGACCAGGTTCAGGACTTCCCCGGTGGGCGAGGTCGCCACCGGCGTCTCGTACTCATAGAAGAAGACCATGTCCTTGTTCTTGCGCATCTCCAGGGCAACTGCTTCCAGTTGGGCATATGCGTACGGTTTCTTCGCCATACCGGACTCCCTCCTGCTACTAACCCTTCTCTCCAGCCAGACGCGGACGACGGGCCGCGGCGACGCCATTTGATCGGTCCACATGGGGGCCGCCGCGCGCTGTGCGCCCAGCAGTCACAAGGCCTGAGCGGTTGAAGAATTGTGTCGCGGGCATCGGACCGGCGGCGCTGGTGTTCAGCACGCCCGCGCTGGGATCAGGATCTTTGCTCTGACGTGCGAATGCGATCGATTCCTGCACCTGCCGATGCGTGTCCGCCTCGATCTTCGCCAGTTCCTCCGGCGTCACCAGCCCCTTGTGCAGCAACCACCCTTTATATCGCGCGATGGGATCCCGCGAAATCCACTGCCGAACTTCCTCGTCGGAGCGATACGGCAGGCCAAACGCCCCGTCCACTCCGACCCTGCCTCCGGCAAACCCGGAATGATCGTACCAGCGATAGGTCAGGCCTTCAATCATGCTCGGCCCTTTTCCGGCCCGGGCAAATTCCACCGCCTCCTGCGTGGCCGCATACACGGCGGTTACGTCGTTGCCGTCCACGACATAATGGGGGATGTCCAGCCCTCTGGTGTAGTCGGAGATGTATTTGGTGGGGTCACGGTTGCCATGGGAATGCCCATGTACTGGAAGTTGTTCTCGTTGACGAAGATCACCGGGATCTTGTAGTTCGTGCAACTTCGGATGGCGCTGAAGTAATACGGCGAGTTGGCCGCTCCGTCACCGAAGAACGCCACCGCGACCTGCCTGGCGCCCCGAACCAGCGACCGCAGCGCGGCGCCGGCCGCCAGGTAGAAGCTGGCGCCGACGATGCCGTTCATTCCCATGATGCCCTTCGACATGTCGGTGATGTGCATCGAGCCACCGTAGCCCTTGTTGTAGCCGGTCTCCTTGAAGAAGATCTCCGCCGCCATCTTTTTCAGATCGCCTCCCTTGGCAATCAGGTGGCCATGGCCGCGGTGCGTGCTGGCGATGTAGTCGTCGTCATTGAGCGCCGCGATTACGCCGCAGGCGATCGCCTCCTCGCCGACGTAGGTGTGGAACGCTCCGTAGAGACCGTCCTTGCCGCCGGCGAACAGATCCTTCATGGCGGTTTCCCATTTGCGGCTGGCCTGCATTCGCTGGTAGATCATCAGCAGCTTGTCCTTGGGCAGACTGGACATGACGGACGAGGCCCGGCCTCTGGCCGGTATCTTTTCCGGAGGTAGAAACTTGAGCGAATTCCCTGGCTGCCAATTCAGGTTTCCCCCGGGCCCGGCAGTGGCGATTGGAACTGCTTTCTCCCACTTCCCCCCGGTCAGATTGGATTCCGGCGCTGCGCCGGCCCTTCCGTATGAGCTGCTGCAAGCAGACAGAACAACTCCCGTTGCGCCAGCCGATCCCATGATTTTGAGGAGCTCCCGGCGCTCTACCGTGCCATTCCGCTCGGACATTGGTGCAAGCCTCCCTCGGTGGCCGGGGACTTTAGGCCACCCGGCCCAGTCATCCTCATATCAAGGTTGGACGGTCATGTCAACCAAACCCTGACACGCCTGACACCGCCTTGACACCGCCTTGACACGCCAAACCCTGACACGCCTCTGCGATTCAGGCAGTGGGGAAGCCTTGAGGGGCGAAAGGTGGCGCTGAAAATGCCGGCGATCGAAAAAACAAGGGACGATCGGGACCGCTTGGACATTGGGCAGGATTGCACCGTGAGGTCGTCTCAACAAGCGGCTCGTAAAGCAACTGCCACTCGATGGCCTCCAGCGCCGCTGATCGCTCTGGTATTGTCAGCGCATTCAGGTGCCCTTCACATCGTCGGCAAATCTGACTTCGTAAGCCATCGGGGAAGTCTACCAAAGTTGCGGATACCCCACCCCCCGCCGAAGGACGCTGAAGAAGGCTAAGGATCCACCGCAAAATAACTTGCACAAGTTGCGGGAGAGGTGTACGCTAGGAGCGTGACCCATGTGGAAGGGTTTCAAGATCGGCTGTTAACACTG
>JACQDF010000317.1 GCA_016201205.1 Acidobacteriota bacterium | reverse complement strand
CTAAGGAACACGCGCAAAACGGACCGCGCCCGCGGCAGGGACACTCCGGCGTTCCTCAAGGCTATGGCGCCGCGGCGCGCGGCCTTTGCGCTTCGTCCTGGAACGGATGGACCGTACGGCTTTGCGCCTGCGCGCCTCTTACAATGGAAGAGATGGTAGCGAAAGTCAGGAAAGCAGTTTTCCCGGCGGCGGGCCTGGGCACGAGGTTTCTCCCGGCCACCAAGGCGCAGCCCAAAGAAATGCTGTCTCTGGTGGACAAGCCGCTGATCCAATACGGCGTCGAGGAAGCCATGCACTCCGGAATGAGCAACATCATCATCGTGACCGGGCGGGGAAAGAGCGCCATCGAGGATCACTTTGATGTGAGCTTTGAGCTGGAGCATCTCCTCGAAACACGCGGCAAGCGCGACCTGCTGGCCGATGTGCGCGGCATTTCCGACATGATCGACGTCAGCTATGTCCGCCAGAAGGAGGCCCTCGGCCTGGGACACGCCGTCCTGCGCGCCAAAGAACTGGTGGGCCGTGAGCCGTTCGCGGTGGTTCTGTCCGACGACGTGATCGAAGCGGAAATCCCCTGCCTGCGGCAGTTGCTGGACATTCACGAATTCTACGGCGCATCTGTGCTTGCGCTGATGGAGGTCAATGGTCCGGGAATCTCCTCCTACGGCGTCGTGGACGCGGACGCGGTCACCCACAACGGAATGGGCGACCGGCTGTACCGCATCCACAATCTGGTGGAAAAGCCGAAGGCGAATGAAGCGCCGTCGAACCTGGCGATCATCGGGCGGTATATTCTCACGCCGGAGATCTTCGAGTCCATCGAATCGGTTCCGCCGGGCTCGGGCGGCGAGATTCAGCTCACCGATGCTTTGCGTCACCTGCTGCGCAACCGGCCGATCTACGGGTTGAAGTTCGAAGGCACGCGCTACGACGCGGGAGATAAGCTGGGCTTCCTGAAAGCGACGGTCGAGTTTGCATTGCGGCGGCATGATTTGGGATCATCGTTCCGCGACTACCTGAAAACGTTGCCTTTGTGACCGCCGGATGAACGTTCCGTTCGAGCTGCCCGTCAAAGCAAGTGAAGCCGCCGCCCTGGCCGACCTGATCTTCCAGATGGCCGAAGGCAAGGCGTTGACCGACGAGCTGCGTCAGCGTATCGGAAACCGGGTGGCGGCGCTCGAGCCGGGCACGCTCGAGCCGTATCTGGGCTCGCTCCAGAAGGATCCCACTCATCATTCGGCCTATTACATTGCCGTCGATGGCCGCGCTCTCCCCAGGGCCGAGCCTCTGCTGCTCCATCTCACGCTGGCTTCTTCTCCCGCCAGCCCGCTGTTCCCGAGGGCGTTTCTCATCGGCCGCATGCGGCCCGGCGGCGGTCGGGAAGTGGTGGTGAACGCGATTCCGTTCTCCTCCCACGATGGGCCCGCCATTCGGACCTTCGTCGAACAGGTGGATCGGGTGTTTCTCCCGCGCCCGCAGGGAGCGCTGCCCGCAATCGCCGTCGGCAACCGGCACCCCGAGATCAGCCTGCCGGCCGCCTTTGCGGCCTTCCGCGCGATCCACAAGAAAACCGGCGTCAACCTGGCCTCGACCGTCCAGCTCTCCGCCACCCGCGAAATGAGCACCGATAAAGTGGTTGCCTCCCGCGACGGTGAGAATCCCGCCGCCATCGGCCATACGCGGGTCTCCATCCGGCATTTGTATGAAACGGGCCTCTGGGCGGCCATCCGCGCCGGCTGGCGCGAGGGCTACAACGCCGAAGCCGATCACTTCATCATCAGCGGCAGCACCGAAGACGAAATCGCTCAATCGGTCGAGTTTACGAAGGAATCGATTCACCAGGCGGCCGGCTACACCAAGTTCACCACCGATACTTCCCGGCTCTTCGATCTCGAGGCCGATCCGCGGCATCCCCAGCCGTGGAGCGATGCCGAAATCGACCAGCGTTTCCGCCAGATCCTGACGCCCGAAGAAGCCGCGTGGACGCTGGACGAGTTCTCGCGTCCGGTTTCCACCGGAGAGGCCGTGTACGAGTTCACCCAAGCCGAGGTCATGCGCCTGGCGGTCAAGTTCTGCCGCAGTCTGAAGCTGAATGAGGAGCTGTATGATTTCATCCGCCAGGTCAAGCTCCACTCCGGCCCGGGACGCTCGTTCGACTTCGAGCCCTCGATCGACGAGGCGGAGACGCTGACGACGCCCAAAGAGCTTCTCTTCTACATGCACTGGCTGAAAGCGCGCGGCCGTCCGGCGCAACTGGTCCCTCCCAATCTCGGCTTCAAGAAACGGCAGGCCTATCCGGTGGCGATCGAGACATCTCCGGACACCGGCGTCGGCCTGCGGGATTATGTCTGGCACAAAATGTGGCCGGAGCTGCTGCCGCGCGTCCTCTCCGAATTCGGAGGCAGGCCGCTCGACGAGTTTCGAGCTCGCGTCAGCGAGCTGGCAGCCGTCGCCCGCTACTTCAACGGCACCCTCAGCATCCATTCCGGAAGCGGCAAGCAGGCCGAAGTTCTCGAGCAGATCGGCCGGGCGACCGGTGGCCGCTGGAATTACAAGATCTCGGGCGAGCTCCAGTTGCAGCTCTTCGATGTTCTGTGCGAGCAGCCGCCTTCCTCGCCTTGGCGCCAGCTCTACGACCGCATGGTGGCTCGCTGCGAGGAGTTCGCTTCCCGCGGCGCCTTCGGCGAAGAGAGCGAGCTGGCCGCCAGATACCGCCAGATGGGCCGCGGATCGTATCTCGGCGATTCCTCGCGCGGACGCGTCGACGGCAATCTCTTCCTCGTGTTCTGGCTGGGCAATGTGATCGGCTCGCGCGATCGTCATGCCCCGGAGGGCGACTGGCGCTTCTTCAAGGACAAGCTCGATGAACTGCCGGAAGATCTGGCGGCGGAGGTTCAGCGGCGCAACACGAAGTACATCCTCTGGCTCGCCGAGCAGCTCCGCCCCTGAACTTCCCGTTCGCTCGTGTCAGAATGGACCAATGACGCGCCTGATTCTTTGCTCCCTCTTCCTGCTGGCCGCGTGGCCGCTGCCGGCAAATCCTAAATTCAACGGCCGTTGGGATATTAGCGTCGCCGGGCACCCCGCCGGCAGGGCCTGGTGGCTCGAACTGGCGGGCGTCGGGACCGCCGCTCCGAAAGGAACCTTCATCAGCGCCTACGCCGGCGATTTGAACGTCATCGACGAGATCAACATCAAGGGAGACGAGCTGGTGTTCTCCTTCCGCCCTCGCAATCAGGGCCTGCTTGTCTATAAGGCGCGGCTGGTGGGCGACAAACTCGAGGGCACGTTCGAGTCCGGTGGCCAGACCAGGCTGCGCTGGACCGGCGTCCGCGCAGCGGAGATCCGCGAAAAAGACGACGGCTCCTGGAAGCGCGGCCGGCCGGTCCCTCTGTTCAACGGGAAAGACCTGACGGGGTGGAAAGGGCTGATCGCGAACAGGGAATTGGGCTGGACCGTCAAGGACGGCGCGCTTACGAACACGCCGAAAGCGAACAACCTCGTCGGCGAGCAGAGCTTCTGGAATTTCGAGCTTAGCGTGGACTTTCGCCTCGGCCCCAGGAGCAATAGCGGCCTCGGTCTGCGCGGCCGCTATGAAGTGCAGATCCTCGAAGACTACGGCCGCCCGCTGGACAAGCACTCCAACGGGGCGCTTTACAGCCGCATTGTTCCCGGCATGCCCGCCAGCAAGCCGGCCGGCGAATGGCAGACCTACGAGATCCGCCTCGTGGGGCGCGAGCTCAGCGTGGTCTTGAACGGCAAGAAGATCATCGATCGGGGCGTCATCGATGGGCTGACCGCGATGGCCATCGATGCCAATGAAGCCGAGCCCGGGCCGCTCGTCTTGCAGGGCGATCACGGAGCCGTCGAGTTCCGCAAGATCGTCCTCACCCCTCTGACACGGTGAAGCAACATGCGCCGCCGGGTTTTTCTTTCAACGGCCGCGGCCGCCTTCCCTCAGCAAAGGAGACCGAACATGCGCTTCGGCATAGACCTGTTCAGCATCCGGTCCCAGAACTGGAGCCCCTTCGAGTACCTGGATTACTGCGCGAAATGGAAAGCCAAGGTGGTTCATTTCTCGGAAATCCGTTTTATTGGCGGTTTGGAGGCGCCGCATCTAAAGCGCGTGCGGGAGCATGCCGAAAGATTGGGCATAGAGATGGAAATTGGAATGCGCTCGGTGTGTCCCACTTCGAAAGCGTTTGACGCCTCACAAGGCTCCGCTGAGCAACAGATCCTGCGGATGCTGGAGGCCGCGGTCACTGCCGGCTCGCGCCTGGTGCGCGCATTTCTTGGAACAATGGCGGATCGCGCCGGCCCCATCCCGATCGAAGGGCACATCGAGAACACGGTGAAGGTCCTGAAGCCTCTGCGGCAGAGGTTTCTCGATGCCGGCGTGAAGCTGGCCATCGAGAACCACGCCGGCGACATGCAGGCCCGCGAATTGAAGACGCTGATCGAGGAAGCGGGCAAGGATTTCGCCGGCGCCTGCATCGACGCCGGCAATCCCGTCTGGGCGATCGAGGATCCGCACCTTACCCTGGAAACGCTGGCCCCCTACTGCCTCACCTCGCATGTGCGCGACAGCGCCCTGTGGCGCACGCCGGACGGCGTGGCCGTGCGCTGGACGCGCATGGGCGAAGGCAACGTCGGCATCTCGGAATGGGTGCGCAAGTACGTCGAGCTGTGCCCCGGCCGCGCGCTGTCTTTGGAAATCATCGTGACTCCGCCGCGCACGTTCGCCGTCTTCGACCCCAGGTTCTGGGAGGGGTACAAGCGCACGCCGGCCTGGGAGTTCAGCCGCTTTCTCGCCCTGGCCGAGAAAGGCAAACCCCTGCCCGCCCAGCCCGTGCCCAAGGAGCAGGCGGTGGCTCGGGAGCTTGAAGACCTGGAAGCCAGCGCCCGCTGGGTCCACCAGCTCTTTGGACTATGAGTGTTCTCAAGGGCAAAGTGGCGCTGGTCACCGGCGGCAGCCGCGGCATCGGACGCGCCATCGCCGAGGTCTTCGCCAGCGTCGGCGCCACCGTGGTCATCTGCGGGCGCAAGCTCTACGCCCTCGATCACGTCGCCGGCGACAATGAGATTCTTTCCGGGCGCATCGTCCCCATGCAATGCAATGTCACCCGCTACGCCGAGATGGAGGGACTGGTGCAGACCATCCTCGCGCAGCACGGGCGCATCGATGTGCTGGTGAACAACGCCGCCACCAACATTTACACCGGCTACGCTCTCGAGTTGGGCGAAGCCGAATTTGACAGGATCATCGACGTCAACCTGAGAAGCGTGTACCGGATGACCGGGCTGGTGGCGCCCACCATGTGCGAGCGCGGCTCCGGCTCGATCATCAATGTGGCGTCCACCGCCGGCATCCGGCCCGAGCCGCACAATCTGCTGTACTCGATGACCAACGCCGCGCTGCTGATGATGACCAAGTCCTACGCCCTCGAGCTGGGGCCCCGGGGCGTGCGGGTGAATGCGATTGCTCCCGGGCTGGTCGAGACCGAGATGAGCGCCTACATCTGGAAGGACGAGCAGAAGCTGGCGGAGCACATGGCGATGCAGCCGCTGCGGCACCTGGGCCAGCCGGAAGAAGTAGCCGAAGTGGCGCTGCTGCTGGCCAGCGAGCGCTCGTCGCTGGTGACCGGGCAAACGTTCGTCGTCGACGGCGGCGCCCTGGTCGCCTGAAGACAGCCGCTCCCCGGTGTAGAATCAATCAACCGGGCGCAACCCGATGTTCAAATTTGCACTATTCCTTTTCTCCGCTCTCCTCCAGCAGGAAAGCTCCACCAGACTCGCCAACCCTCTTAATACGGAGGCCGGCCGCGAGGCTGGCAGCCGCATCTATCTCTTGCAATGCGCCAGTTGTCATGGCCGCGACGGGCGCGGGGGACAGGGAACTCCGGATCTCACCACCGGCAATTTCCGCCGCGCCTCCTCCGATGAAGGCCTGTACCAGATCATCGCCAAAGGGATTCCGGGGACCACCATGGCCGGCTTCTCGCTCGAAGCCCGCGAGATCTGGCAGACCCTCGCCTATGTCCGATCGCTCAGCGTCCCTCGTCCCAGCGAACGGCCGACAGGCGACCGGGCCCGCGGGGAAGCGATCTTCCGCGCGCACAACTGCGCCGGCTGCCACGACCATACCGCGCCCGACTTGCAACAGATTGCCCGCCGCCGGACGCCGGCCCAGTTACGCCGGTCGATCCTGGATCCGGACGCGGAAGTGCCGTCCGCGTATTGGCGGCTGCGCGCCACCACCCGCGGCGGGCGCACGATCTCCGGTTTGCGCTTGAATGAAGATACCTACACCGTGCAATTCCTCGACGAGAGCGGATCGCTGCGCGGGATCGCGAAATCCGAATTGAGCCGCTATCAGATCATCCGGGCGTCGCCCATGCCATCGCTCCGCGACAAACTTACCCCGGAGCAGCTCGAGGATCTGCTTGTGTATCTCACTGGAGGCGAACGATGAATGCCCTTGCTCTCCTCGTCGGCGTCGCGTTGCAGGCTCAGGTGACGCCGCCTGGCGTTCACTGGCCGGTGCATCACGGCTCCTGGTTCAGCCAGCATTACAGCGCGCTCGATCAGATCACGCCGGCCAACGTAAGCAAGCTCAGTTTGCAATGGGTCTTCCAGTCGCAGTCGCTCGAAAAATTCGAGACGACTCCGCTGGTGATGGACGGCGTCATGTATATCACCGAGCCGCCCAACAACGTGATTGCGCTCGATCCGGCCACCGGCCGCCCGTTCTGGATCTACGAGCACAGGCTTCCCGAAGTGACCTACACTTGCTGCGGCAAAGTGAACCGCGGCGTTGCCTATCACAACGGGATGATCTATTACGGCACGCACGACGCGAAGCTGCTCGCGCTCGATGCCAGGACAGGCCGGCTGCGCTGGGAGACCACGATTGTCGATTACAAACAAGGCTACTCGCTGACGCATGCGCCGCTGGTCGTGAAAGACAAAGTCATTGTGGGCACGGCGGGAGGCGAATATGGCATCCGCGGATTCCTGGCCGCGCTTGATGCCAAAACGGGCCACGAAGTCTGGCGCTTCAAAATCATCCCCGAGCCCGGCGAGCCCGGCAGCGAAACCTGGAGCGGCGATTCCTGGAAGCATGGCGGCGGCTCGATCTGGCTCACCGGATCCTATGATCCCGAGCTGAACCTGACCTATTGGGGCACGGGCAATCCGGGACCCGATTGGAACCCCGACGTTCGTCCCGGCGACAACCTCTATACCGATTGCGTGCTGGCTCTGGACGCCGGCACCGGCAAGCTGAAGTGGCATTTCCAATTCACCCCGCACGATGAGTGGGATTGGGATGCCGTGCAGACTCCGGTGCTCGCTGATCTCGAGTGGCGAGGCCGCCCCCGCAAGCTGATGTTGTGGGGCAATCGCAACGGCTTCTTTTACGTGCTCGACCGTGCGACTGGCGAGTTCCTGTCAGGCCGGCCGTTCGTGAAGCAGACCTGGGCGAAAGGGCTCGACGACAACGGCCGCCCCATGAAGATTCCCGGGCGCGGCCCAAGCAAGCAGGGCACTCAAACCTGGCCGGGCGTGCAAGGCGGGACAAACTGGTATGCGCCCTCGTTCAGCCCCCGAACGAGGCTTTTCTATCTCACCGCCTGGGACGACTACCACGGCACTTACTTCAGTTGGGACCAGGAGTATGAACAAGGCAAGTGGTACGCGGGCGGAGGCGTCAAGGCTCCCGTTCCGCCCACGCGGCGCGAGCGAATCGTGACACGCGGAACCGAGGATGGCTATGCCGCTGTTCGCGCTCTCGATCCGCTCACCGGAAAGATGGTGTGGGACTACCCGATGCAGGACATGAGCGAAAGCGGCTTGCTGACCACGGCGTCGGACTTGCTGTTTTCCGGCAACCGCGAAGGGCATTTCTTCGCCCTCGACGCGCGCACCGGCAAGCGGTTGTGGACACGCTATCTCGGCGGCCAGGTGATCGCTTCACCGATGACCTACATGGGGAACGGCAAGCAGTACATCGCCATTGCCGCCGGCCATTCCCTGCTCACCTTTGCGCTGGATTAAACCGGGACCGCTTGCTGACGCGCGCGGCTCAGAAACAGAGCCGCGACCGTGAGGGAGCGGGTGCGCAAACACTTCTGCCGTTGTGGTTACAGGTGCGCGTCCAGCATCTTGACAAGATCCGCCTTGCCCGTCGCCCCTACGCGCTGCTCGACCACGCTGCCATTCTTAAAGAGCAGCAGCGTGGGAATGCCTCGGACGTTGTACCTCATCGCACTCGACGGATTCTCATCGACGTTGAGTTTGCCGATTTTCACCTTGCCCGCGTAATCCGTCGCCAGCGCTTCCACAGTCGGAGTCATCATGCGGCACGGGCCGCACCACTCCGCCCAAAAATCGACCAGAACGGGCACCTCCGAACGGAGTACATCCGTGTCCCAGCCCGAATCCGTGAATACGATTGTATTTTGACCAGCCATCTGTCTCTCCAAACTCCATAGATGATTTCGGCATCGTCCGCGATTCATCCCACCAGCGACCGGTACAGGTGAACGTAGGCAGCCGCGGAAGCCCGCCAGGAGTAATCCCTTCGCATTCCCTCCCGCATCATGGCCTCCCAGTGGGCCTTATCCACCCAATAGACCGTCAGCGCCTCCCGCAATGCGCCCAGCATGGCATCGCCGGAGTAGGGGCGGAACTTGAATCCGGTGCTGAAATCTATCGTATCATCGAGCCCCCCGGTCGCGTGAACGATCGGCGCGGTCCCGTAACGGAGGCTGTACATCTGGTTCAATCCGCACGGCTCGTAGTGGCTCGGCATCAGAAACATATCGGCGCCGGCCTCGATCTTGTGAGCCAGCCGGTCGTCATAGCCGATGCGGACGGCGAATTTGTCCGGTTGCGCGTCAGCCAGCGTCCGGAACAGATTCTCGTACTGCGGGTCGCCCGCGCCCAGCACCACCATCCGGATGTCCCAGTGGATCAACTCATAGGCAACCGCCGCGATCAGATCGAACCCCTTCTGCGCCGCCATCCGCGACACAATGCCGATCACCGGCGTCTCGGGCCGCTCGAGCGGCAGGCTGAATTCGCGGAGCAGGTCCAGCTTGCACTCGCGCTTCCCGCTCAGCTCAGCCGCCGAATAGTGGGCCGCGATGTGGCCGTCGGTCTCCGGGTTCCACTGCTCGTAATCCACGCCGTTCAAGATCCCCTTCAGGAATCCGCTCCGCGCCCGCAATAACCCGTCCAGTCCAAAGCCTTGCTCCGGCGTCTGGATCTCATGAGCGTAGGTCGGGCTCACCGTGGTGATGTAGTCGGAGTAGACGATGCTTGCTTTGAGCAGGTTGATGCCGCCGTGGAACTCGAGCAAGTCGGGCCGGAAGAGCCATTCCGGCAGCCCGAGCCACCACAGCTTGTCCTTGCTGAAACGGCCCTGATACCCGAGGTTATGAATGGTGAGTACGGTCTTGACGCCAAGGAAATTCGGGTCGTTGGAAAAGAACTGCTTCAGGTATACCGGCGTCAGCGCCGCCTGCCAGTCGTGGCAATGAAGCACGTCCGGCCGGAACAGGTGACGGGCAATGCCCAGGGCGGCATGGCACAGCGCCGCGAAGCGGCTGTAGTTATCGTGGTGATCCCCGCCGTCATACCCGTAGATCCCGTCGCGGTCGAAAAACGGCGCGCAATCCACCAGCAGATAGCGCACGCCGTTCCGCTCCACCTGGTAGATGTCCGCCGTGTAGCGTCCCGGCCCCACCGCGAGGAGAAGGTGATCCAATACCTTGCGCGCGCCCTCCATCGGCGCCCCACGGTATTTCGGCAGCACGACCGCGACGTCCATGCCCTGCCCGGCCAGGGCCGGCGGCAATGAGCCCATCACATCCGCCAGGCCGCCTGTTTTTGCGAACGGAGTGGCCTCCGATGCCACCATCAGGATGCGGGACATTGCGCTCTTTCGAACCCGATCAGAATCCGATTCGAATCGCGAACTGAATCTGCCGCGAAGGCCGGGCCGTCGAAGCAATACTCGCCACCCCCGTGGCCCCGATGGTGGACGCCGGAAGCGTGAACTGCGGAGTATTGAAGGCGTTGAAAAACTCCGTCCGGAACATCACGATGCGCCCTTCGCCAAACGGGAAGCGCTTGCTGAGCGTGAAATCCCAGTTGTAGATCGGCGGGCCGGTCAGCGTGTTCCGTCCCACGTTGCCCCAGTTGTACGCCGTGGGGAACGTGAACGCAGCCGTATTGAACCAGCGGTCGATGGTGCGGTCCGCCAATACCGGGTTTACGCCCGGCACGGCGTCCGCGCGCCCGCCGGCTCCCGTATTGGTGGGCGAGCCTGAAGCCGTGACCGTGAATGGCAGTCCGCTTTGCAGCACCGCAATGCCGGCCATCTCCCAGTTGCGGACGACGTGCCGCGCAAAGCCGGCTGGATTGCCGAGAGGAAGCGCCCAGCTCCAGGCCAGGTTCACACGGTGGCGAATATCGCTGTTCTGCGATCCCCAGTCGGCCCGGCGGTTCCTCGGATCCTGCGGGATCGGGCCGTTGGCGCCGCCGTCGCCGCCGGCGTTATCGAGGCCGTGCGCCCACGTCCAGTTGCCGAGAAAATACAGCCCTTTTCCAAAACGCTTCTCGAAATTCAACTGTAGCGAGGTGTACGCCGAGTTGCCGTCTGTCTCGATCCACTGGATGTTGGTTACATTCGGCATCCTGGCGTAGTATGGCCGCCGCGGATTGATCGAGCCCGGCCCCGGATCCGGCTGATTCAGCGGCCGGTTCCACGTCAGACGGCGGCCCAGCGAGCCGACAAAGATCGCAGTCGCCACCGAGTTCTTGCCGATCTCCCGCTGCACCCCGAGGTTGAATTGCTGCACCGACGCGTTCCGGTAATCGCGCACCACGCCGCGCAGGTTGCCAAACGGATTCTTCGGATCCACCGGCGGGAAATCGCTCACTCCCTTGAAGCCCTGTGAGACCTTGTTGTCCGGAATCAGAGAGCCTGGGATGATGCTGAAAATCAGATCGTACGGCACCTGGCGAAACTGCCGGATGGTGGTGTCGTGACGGCCCTCGGGCGCGAAGAAGATGCCATAGCCTCCGCGCACGACGGTCTTCGGCGCCACTTGCCACGCGAAGCCGAACCGCGGCCCGAGCGAAGAGTAGTCGGTGTCCACGTTCGCCGTCCGGGATGCGTTCTGGCCGGCGATCAGCAAGTCGCCTTTCCCCGGATCGAAGCTCGCCCAGTAATTGTTCGTCTCGGTGAACGGCGTGTCGATCTCGTAGTGCAGGCCGATGTTCAGCGTCAGAGTGCGGGTGGCGCGCCACTCATCGCGCGCATAGAAGTTGTACTCCTGGCTGTTCACAAAGGCCGATCCGGGAAGGAAGAAGTCGCGGGTGGTCCGCGTCGGATAGCCCAGCAGCATGGTGGCCACGACATGGCCGGTGCCGCCCGGCGACGCCGGATTGTTGGTGAACGCGTTGTCGAAGTTGAAGCGCCCGAACGCGCTTTCTCCCGGCGGGCTGGCCGTCTCGCTGATCAGACGGCGGCGAATGTCCGCGCCGAACTTGAAGTTGTGCGATCCCTTCAGCCAGTTGAGGTTGCCGATATACTCCGCCATCGTCTCCTGCCGGATCAGCGGATTCGATCGCGAGTTGCCCAGCCCTGCGTACCCGGACGGTGAGATGATCGGCGCCGACGGCTGGTAGGGGTCTTTCGTATCGCGGCCCGGAATCTCCTTCCACACCGGGTTGGTCAGTGTCGTCGGCACCAGGAAGCTGTCAAACTTGGTGAACCCGAAACGAAAATCGCCGATGAGATTCGGACGGAAGGTGTGGGTATCGGAGGCGACCAGGCTGTGGCCGCGCACGTCATTCGGCCCGGCGAAGCTGTTTTCGTTGCCGCCGATGTTGGTGTCGAAAGTGTCCGGAATAAAGAGGCGGCTGTCGTCAATCGAATAGCGGAAGAACAGGTTGTTGCGTGCGCTGAAGGCGTGATCGATGCGGCCGTCGGCCCGGTCCACCGTGCTGCGCTTCAGAGGACTTACCGTGTAGTTGTTGGCCAGCCCTGCCCGCTGCGGCGCCGGATACAGATTCACCAGCCTGGCGGCGATCGGGTCAAACCGGGAAGCCGGGATGCGGTCCTCGGCAAACCGCTGGCGGCCGATCGGAGTCGTGGTCGTGGTGAGCGGGTCGAAGATTCCATTGGCTGCGACGCCGCGAAAGTCGCCGGTCCGCATCGATGCCGTCGGTACGCTGACGACGAACGTCTGGCCGACCACCTCGCGATAGCCCTCATAGTTGCCAAAGAAAAACGTGCGGTTGCGCCGGATCGGCCCGCCGAGGCTGCCGCCGAATTGACTCAGCCGGAACGGCGGGATCTTCTCATTCGGCCGGTCGAAGAAGTTCTTCGCGTCCAGCGCCGAATTGCGCAGGAACTCGAACACCGAGCCGTGGAACTGGTTGCCGCCGGACTTGGTTGTCAGCACGATCACTGCCCCCGCTCCGCGTCCGAACTCGGCGCCCGCGTTGTTGGTCAGCACCTTGAATTCCTGGATCCCCTCCACTGCCGGCCGCACGATGAACGTCTGGGAGATCATTTCGGTGGCGTCGATGCCATCCACCAGCACCTGGTTGAGGTAACTGCGGACTCCGTTGGCCTGCAATGCCGTGCCCCCCGGGCGCAGCTCGTCGGGGCGCCTGCCGCTGTTGATCGTGTTTGGCTGAGCGTAGTCGAGCCCCGATACCCCCGGCGCCAGAATGGCCAGTTGCACGAAGTTCCGCCCGTTCAGCGGCAACGCCGAAATCGGCTCCGGCGCAATCACCTGGCCGACGCTCGAGTCTTCGGTCTGCAACAACGGCGACACGCCCACCACTTCCACCGCCACGTCCACCGTCCCAACGTCCATCGAGATATCGAGCCGCGCCGCCTGGCCCACTTGCACCACAAAGCCCTTCACCACCGACCGGCTGAATCCTTGTTTCTGTGCTGTCACCGTATAGGAGCCGGGCACCAGGTTCGGCGCCGAATAGTTGCCCGTTTCGCCGGTCTTCACTTCGATGTTGGTGTTCGTGCTTTCGTGCGTCACCCGGACGATGGCGTCAGGAATCACCGCGCCGGTCTTGTCCGTGATCGTACCGACGATGCTGGCCCGCTCGACCTGCCCCAACAGGCTGATTCCAGTACACAACAGAAGAACTACACTTCGCATGCCGCCTCCTGAATAACCCGAACTGTTGCAATCATATAAGACCAAACGGAAGGCAGGCAAGGGACCCCTCGGGGCCCCGCCGGCAAAGTTGATCGTTTCTTGGCCTCGTTTGCGCTTTATAATCATAGTCAGTTGTACGAGGTGCATCCGAAATGAAAACTAGCCTGATTACTGCAACCCTGGCGCTGTCATGCGTCCTACCATTGACGCCGCAGGAAAGAAAACGCCGCGTGGCGATCATGAACTTCGAGTATGGCACCGTCAGCAGTTCTGTCGCTTCGATCTTTAACACGAATGTCGACGTAGGCAGAGGGATTGCCGACATCCTGGTGGACAAACTGGTGACCTCCGGCGCGTATCAGGTTTACGAGCGAAAAGCACTCGACAAGATCCTTCAGGAGCAGAACTTCTCCAACAGCGACCGGGCCAACCCCGCCAGCGCCGCTCGCATCGGCCAGTTGATCGGCGTCGACGCCATCATCGTCGGCAGCATCACGCAGTTCGGCCGCGATGACAAGACGACGGAAGTGGGCGCCATCGGCCGTGTGACCGGCCGCTACGGCATCAGCGGCGTTGGCAAGAGAGAATCAAAGGCCGTGGTTGCCCTCACCTCCCGCATCATCAATGTCGACACCGGGGAAATTGTGGCCACAGCTTCCGGTACCGGGCAAAGCACCCGCGGCGGCACGGCGCTGCTTGGCGCCGGCGGGGGACAGACCGCCTCCGGCGGCGGTTACTACGACATGAGCAGCCGCAACTTCGCCGCCACCATCCTCGGCGAAGCCGTCACCAAGGCAGTCGAGGTCACCGCCAAACAACTGGACGCTTCCGTGTCGCGCGTTCCCGCTCGCACCATCCGTCTTCAGGGCCTCGTGGCCGACGTCAATGGCGGCATCCTCATTATCAACATCGGCTCGAAGGCCGGCGTCAAATCCGGCGACAAGCTCGAGGTTTCCCGGCCCGGACGCGAGATCACTGATCCGGCGACCGGCCGCGTCATCCGCCGTATTACGGACCGCGTTGGTGAACTGGTGATTACGGAAGCGGATGAAAGCTCCGCTACCGGCAGGTTTTCGGGCTCCGGCGAGCCCAAGGTCGGCGACATCGTCAAGACAATCGGATAAGTAAGGCTGCCCATGCAATTCCAGATCGGAGAACGCGTCGGTGATTACGAGATTCTGGCGGTGCTTGGCGCCGGTGGCATGGGCAAGGTGTACAAGGTCCGCAATGTCCTCTCCGATCGCTTTGAGGCGATGAAGGTGTTGCTGCCGGACCTGGCCGGCGACCCGGAGCTGGCCGACCGGTTCCTGCGCGAGATCAAAGTCCAGGCCAGCCTCACCCACCCCAACATCGCCAGCCTCTACACCGCCCTCACTTTCAAGAACCAGCTTCTGATGCTGATCGAGTTTATCGAGGGCATGTCCATCGAGAAGCTGCTGGAAGCCGGGCCGCTGCCTCTGGACAAGGCGCTCGACTACCTCCTTCCGGTGCTGGCAGCGCTTCAGTACGCCCACTCCCGCGGCGTCATTCACCGCGATATCAAGCCCGCCAACATGATGGTCACCCCTGAGGGCGCGGTTAAGCTGATGGATTTCGGCATCGCCAAGATGCGCGAAGACAAGCGGCTCACGCAAACCGGGCGAACCGTCGGATCCTTGTTCTACATGTCGCCCGAGCAGATCCGTGGAGGTCAGCAGCTCGACCCGCGCTCGGACATCTACTCGCTGGGCATTTCGCTTTACGAAATCGTCACCGGCAAGCGTCCTTTCGAGGGGACGAGCGATTTCTCCATCATGGCCGCGCACCTGCAACAGAACCCGGTGCCGCCCATCCAGGTGGACCCGGCGTTGCCGCCGCTGCTGAACGAAATCATCATGATGGCGATCGCCAAGGACCCGGCGGCGCGGTTTCAATCGGCCGAGGCTTTTCGCAACGCGCTGATCAATGTGCAAAGCACGCTGAAAGGCGTCGCGCCTCAGGTGGCTCCGCAAATGGCGTCTCCCCCGCCTCCCGCGGCGCAGCCGCCGCCCCACAAATCCCACCGCGGCCTTTACATGGCCCTCGGATCACTGGCCACTGTCGCCGTCCTGGTCTTCGGCGCATTCCAGCTTCCCAAGTACCTCGGCACCAAAGCAGCCCAAACGCCCGCGTCTGCGCCGACGCCGGCGCCGACGTCGCCGCCGGTCGAGGTGCAGCAAACGCCGCCGGACACGCCGCCATTGATTCCGCCGTCTCAGCCGCCGGCGCCGGAGCCGAACAAGCCGGCCACTCCTGCGCCACGCCCAAAACCTTCTTCGACACCAGCGCAGTTCCAGCAAGCGCAGCAACCCCAAACGCCGGCGCCAACACCCTCACCACAAGCCACCCCGCAGCAGCCGGCGCCCGCGCCGGCGCCAGTCCCTGCACAGCCTCAGCCACAAGCGCCTGCTCCTGCTCCTGCTCCGCAGTCCCCCGCGCCCGCTCCCTCTCAGCCGAAACCAGCCGATCTGGAGCCCTTGCGCGACTTCATGATGAAGATCGCCACCCGCTTCAACGCCGTGCAAGCCAAAGCGCGCCGCATCGAGCAGGAACAGCGGACACAGGGCCTTGGCATGCGTTCGGACGTCGTCTCCGGCATCAGCCGCGCCACCTATCTGCTCGATGAAGCCGAGTCAGCTCTGCGCAACGGCAGCGCCGCTGCCGCTAAGTCCGCTCTGGACAGGGCGAACAGGGAAATCAGCAAGCTCGAAGACATTCTGGGCATCTAATCCTGGCTCCGCAGCCGCCTCACCGGCGAGAACCACAGCCACCCCGCCGACGCGAATACGCCGAGGGCCGAAACAGTAAGGGTGAAACGCGAGCCTGTCTGTACGGCCAGCAATCCGCCGGTAAACGCTCCGATCGGCCAGGCGCCCTTGAACATCATCTGCATCGCTGCCAGCAACTGATGCGCGGCCAGCATCGCCGCTCCCATCCAGGGCCCCTGCGCCATCGGAATCAGCAGAGCCACGACCCCGGAAACAACCGTGGACGCGATCAGCGTCTGTCCCAGCGTCATCCACCTCAGGACGTGCGGCGCCAGCGCTGCCCCGGCAAAATTGCTCGCGCCGCCGATCGCGATGATTCCGCCCAGCGCCGCCGGCTGGATGCCCAGGTCCCGCACCGCGAACAGCACATATAACGCCGAGAAGAATCCGAAAAAGAAACTGATGCTTGCGCAGCGCAACGCCAGCGGGCGCAGAATCTCGTGCCCGAATACGTAACCGAGCCCCGCAAACGAGCCGACACAACGAAGGAAATCGAATCGATCAGAATCGCACGCGGCGCCGTCAGAAGCTGCACCAGCACGCCTGTCAGCGCCGGGCCCACGACCTCCGCCGTGGAAGCTGTCAGCGCAAGCTTGCTGTTCGCCTCCAGCAACTGCCCTTGCCGCACCAGTGATGGCACGATCGACTGGCAGCCAGCGGTATCAGCGCCAGCACCGCCGCCCGCCCCAGATCGGACGTGATCAGAATCGGGCGCCGTCGCCAGCGATCAGCCGCCAGTCCTGCCCACGGCCCGGCCGCTAGCGCTGCCACCCCTCCGGCCTTGACGCGGAGCCCAGCGCCTGCAACATGCCCATCTGGCTGGGTCCCGCTCCCAGAATCAGCACCGCCGTCAGCGGCAAGCCCTCGCGCGTGATGCGCGACCCGATCTCCGAAATCGTCTGCCCGGCCCACAGCTTCAGGAAATCGCGGTCCCGCCACAGAGAAGTCATGCGGCTAGTGCCGGAAGTGGCGCACGCCTGTGAACACCATCGCCAGCCCCAGCCGGTCCGCCGCCGCGATCACTTCTTCATCGCGCACCGAGCCGCCCGGTTGGATCACCGCCGTGACGCCGTATTTGGCCGCCTCCTCGACACCGTCCGGGAACGGGAAAAACGCGTCCGAGGCGGCCGCGCTTCCTTTCAGCGTCAGCACCGCCTTCAGCGCGCCGAAACGCACCGAATCGACCCGGCTCATCTGCCCGGCGCCGGCCGCGATCAACTGCCCCTGGCGCGCGTACACGATCGCGTTGGACTTGACGTGCTTCACCACTTTCCAGCCAAACGCCATCGCGCCCCATTCCTCTTCGGCCGGCTGGCGGCGGGTGACCACGCGAGCCGCGTCTCGATCGAGCGGCTTCACGTCCGCCGTCTGCGCAAGAACGCCGCCGCTGATCGAGCGGATGGCCACATCGCCCGACGCTCCCCCGCTCACTTCCAGCAGGCGCAGATTCTTCTTTGCTGAAAGCGCCCCCAGCGCCTCCGCTGTGTAGCCCGGCGCGGCGATCGCCTCAATAAACGTCTTCGAGATCTCGCCCGCCGTCTCTTCATCCAGCGCGCGGTTGAACGCCAGCACGCCTCCAAACGCGGAAACAGGGTCCGCTTCAAACGCCTTGCGATAGCTTTCCGCCAGCGTCGCCTGCTCACCGCAACCGCAGGGGTTGGTGTGCTTGATGATCGCCGCGGCCGGCTGCTCGAATTCGCAGATCAATTGCCAGGCGGCATCCAGATCCACCAGGTTGTTGTAGGAAAGCTCCTTGCCTTGAAGCTGTCTCGCATTGGCGATGCCTTCCCCGCCGCGTGCGTACAAAGCCGCGGACTGATGCGGGTTCTCGCCGTATCGCAACGCCATCCGGCGCGGCAAAGCGAGCCGCAGCATCGCCGGCGGCGTTTCCTCCCCTTCATCCACTTTCGCCAGCCGCACGCTGATCGCCGCGTCATAGGCCGCCGTCAGCGCGAATGCTTTGCGCGCCAGCCGCCAGTGTGTCGCTTCCGAAAGCACGCCGCCGCCCGTTTTCAGCTCTTCGAGCAGGCCTTCGTAGTCCTCCGGCGAGACGACCACGGCCACATCCTGGTGGTTTTTCGCCGCCGCACGGATCATCGCCGGCCCGCCGATGTCGATGTTCTCGATCAGCCGCTCGAGCGTGACGCCCGCTTCGGCCGCTACCTTCTCGAATGCGTAGAGATTCACCACCACCATGTCGATCGGGGGAATCGCATGCTCGGCCAGCGCCGCCATGTGCTCCGCTTTTCCGCGCACGGCGAGAATGCCGCCGGCGATGCGCGGATGGATCGTCTTCACGCGTCCGTCGAGCATCTCCGGGAAGCCGGTCACCTGGCTCACCTCGCGCACCGCGAGGCCGTTTTCTCGCAGCAGCTTTGCCGTCCCGCCAGTCGAAATCAGCTCGATGCCAAGCCCGGCCAGGCCGCGCGCGAATCCGGCCGCGCCGGTCTTGTCCGTAAGCGAAAAAAGAGCACGCTGGATTTTGGCCATGGATGCAGGAGGCTCGGGCTACGTACCGTACCGCTCGAGCTCCTCCAGCCGCCGGGCAATCTTGCGCCGCAGCGCGACTGAGTTCACCGGGTCGAACCTGGTGAACCTCTTGAGCACCGCCAGATTCATCCGCAGCGCATCGCCGGTCGAGCACGCCGAAAGCACGTAGCGTGCCGCCCGCTCGATCTCCTCCATCGCCTGACAGACAAACACCGCGCACATGTCGCCGGCTAATTCCCCCTTGCGCATCTGTTCGAGTTTCCTGGTGCGCAGCCACACGGACTCGATGGCGAACGCGTTCATGCCGATGTCCGTGATGCCCGCCAGCACTTCCTGCTGCTGATCGAGCTCGTTCAGATACGTCTGGTAAGCGACTCCCAGGCAGAACAAGGCAGCCTTCTTCGCGTTGGAAACCATCGCCCCCTCGCCGGCCGTCCCCCCGAGCGATGGCCCCGCCAGAATCTCCGCCTGCACCTTCTTCACCGCCTCGACCAGCGGCAACTGCCCGCGCTGGGCGCGCTTGAGCAGCATGCCCGTCGCCAGCATGCGGTTGATCTCGTTGGTGCCTTCGAAAATGCGGTTGATGCGCGAATCGCGATAGGCGCGCTCGACCGCGTAGTCCTGATGGTAGCCGTAGCCTCCGTGGATCTGCACCCCTTCGTCCACCACGTAGTCGAGCATCTCCGACGCGTACACCTTGATGTAGGAGCACTCGATGGCGAATTCTTCCACCGCCTTGAGCATCCGCTCGCTTGCATCGGGCATCGCCCAGGAGAACTCGCCGAGCGCGGAGTCGATCATGCCGATCACGCGGTAGCTCATGCTCTCGACAGCGTAGATCCGAATCGCCATTTCCCCCAGCTTGTGCTGGATCATGCCGAACTCGCCGATCGTCTTGCCGAATGCCTTACGCTCTTTGGCGTACTTCAGGCACGCCTGCAACACGTGCTTGGCCCCGCCGGTGGCGAACGGGCCGAGTTTGAAACGGCCCATGTTCAGGATGTTGAACGCGATGTGGTGCCCCTTGCCCACTTCGCCGAGCACATTCTCGACGGGCACTTTGACGTTGTCCAGATACACCGGCGTCGTCGAGCTGCCTTTGATGCCGAGCTTTTTTTCTTCGGCGCCGGGCTTGACGCCCGGCCACGCCCGCTCGACCAGGAATGCGGTGAACTTTTCGCCGCCAACCTTGCCGAACACCGTGTACAGGTCGGCGGCGCCGCCGTTGGTGATCCACATCTTCTGGCCATTCAAGATGTAGTGGCTGCCGTCTTCGCTCAGATCGGCGCGCGTCTTGGCGGCCAGCGCGTCCGAGCCCGCATGGGCCTCGCTCAGACAATACGCCGCGATCATCTCGGCGCTGGCCAGCTTGGGCAGATACTTCTTCTTCTGCTCTTCTGT
Organism: Acidobacteriota bacterium; assembly: GCA_016201205.1. Taxonomy (GTDB): domain Bacteria; phylum Acidobacteriota; class Terriglobia; order Bryobacterales; family Bryobacteraceae; genus CADEFT01. The sequence goes on along the minus strand of JACQDF010000317.1, from coordinate 18,792 downwards.
GCCGTAAAACAGCAGCGGCAGCGTGCCGATCCCGGTGTGAGCGCCGTGCCAGGCCGAATACGAGCCATCGCGCGAAAGCCGCTCGGCGACGATCATCATCGACGTCAGATCCAGCTCCATGCCGCCAAACCGCTCCGGCAGGATCACCGCCGTCAGGCCCAATTCGGCTGATTTCTTCAGGATGGAGGCGGCCACGCCCGGCTCCTGGCGCTGGATGCGCTCGACGTTGGGCTGGATCTCCTTCTGCCAGAATTCGTCGGCCGTGCGAGCGATCGCCAGATGCTCTTCGGTGAGATCTTCCGGCGAATAGATCTCCTCGGGGGTGCGCGGTTCCAGTAAGAACGCGCCCCCTTTCGTTCTTGGGAGTGCGATCGAGGTGGTTGCCATATGAGTCCCTTTCAGTTCAACGATTCAAAGATGCCCGCCGCGCCCTGGCCGCCGCCGATGCACATGGTGACCATGCCGTATCTGGCGCCGCGGCGGCGCATCTCGCGCAGAATACCGGCGGTGAGCTTTGCTCCCGTGCAGCCTAGCGGATGGCCAAGAGCGACCGCGCCGCCATTGACGTTGACAATGCGGTACGCCGCCCACCGCGAAGCTCACGTAACGCACCATCGGCTTGAGCCCAAGCTCCCTCGCCCTGCGCTCCGACATGACGATCGCCGCCGCGGCGCCGTCGCTCGTCTGCGAGGAGTTGCCCGCCGTCACCGTGCCGTCCGCCGCGAATACCGGCTTCAGCCTGGCCAGCGCCTCGAGGGAGGTGTCTGCACGCGGGCCTTCATCTTTTGTGAACACGCTCTTGCTGGTTTGCAGCTTCCCATTGGCGAGCGTGGTCGTCTCTACTTCGACCGGCACGATCTCTTCGTCAAAGCTGCCCGCGGCCTGCGCCTTCAACGCGTTCTGGTGGCTGCGCAGAGAGAACGCATCCTGCTCTTCGCGCGAGATGCCGTACTTGTGGCGCAGCCGCTCCGCCGTCAGCCCCATGCCCATGTAGATTTCCGGACGGTGATCGACCAGCCACGGATTGGGCGCGAATTTGTTCCCGCTCATCGGCAGCAGGCTCATCGATTCGCTTCCTCCGGCCACGATGATCCCGGCGCCGCCGGCGCGGATGCGGTCAGCCGCCATCGCGATCGCCTGCAAGCCGGACGAGCAGAAGCGGTTGATGGTCACACCGGGCACGTCATCCGGCAGGCCGGCGCGCAGCGCGATCAGCCGGGCCACGTTCATTCCGGACTCCGCTTCCGGCATGGCGCAGCCGATGACGACGTCGTCGATTTCCTGCTTTGGGATTTGCGGATACTTCTCGAGAAGGGCCTTGACCACCACCGCGCCCATGTCGTCGGGGCGCGTGTTGCGGAGCGTGCCGCGGCCCGCCTTGCCCACCGGCGTGCGCAGGCAGTCGATGAGAACAGCTTCCTGCATAGCATCTCTATGATAAGTGGGCCGGGCGGCAGGCTGCACGAACCGCGATTCGCCATTGGAACGTCCGCTTGACCCCGCGCCGCGAACTTCAGTAGCCTTGCCCTAACAATCCGAGGAGCCTTCGAGCATGAAGAACCTTGCCGTGTCTCTTCTTTCGGCAGTGGCGCTCTCCGCGCAGCCGCTCGCCACTGAGCTCTGGCTGCGCGGATACTCCGTCATTCCCACGCCGCAGAAAGTCGAGCTCGCCGCTGCCGATGTGCGATTCGAGGGCGACTGGCGGCTGGACTCGGGCGGGCTTGGGCAAACCCACATCGCTGTCCGCACGCTTGTCCAGGACTTGCGCGAATTCCACGGAATCGAGCTGAAGCTCGCCTCCTCGCGCGTCCTTCGCCTCGCCATCCGTCCGGGCTCCGTTGCTCCGGCCGCCGATCCGCCGATCGCTCAGCAGGCCTATCGCCTCAAGATCGCCCCGAGTCTCATCGAGATCACCGCCAACGGCGGCGCCGGGCTCTTCTACGGGGTCCAGACTCTGGTGCAATTATTCAAACGCGCGCCGGACGGCACGCTGCTGCTTCCTGAAGCCGCCATCGAAGATTGGCCCCGGCTCGAGATGCGCTTTCTGCACTGGGACACCAAGCATCACCAGGACCGCATCCCAACGCTCAAGCGCTACCTCGATTGGGCGGCGCGCTTCAAGATCAACCGCATCGGCTTCGAGCTCGAGGACAAGTTCGCGTATCCATCCAACCCCATCATCGGCGCTCCCGGCGCATTTACCGCCGCCCAGTTGCAGGAAATCGTCGACTACGGGCTCGAGCGGTTCATTCAGGTGACGCCGGTGATTCAGGCGCCCGCCCATATGGGCTATGTGCTCAAGCACCGCCAGTTCGCCCACCTCCGCGCCGACGGCAACAACTACCAGGCCTGCCTTTGCGATGAGGAATCCTACAAGCTGATCTTCCGCATGTACGATGACGTGATCGCAGCGACCAAAGGCGTTGACTATTTCTTTGTCTCGACCGACGAAGTCTACTACGCCGGCATCTGCGCCAAATGCACCGAGCCTTATAACGAGGGGAACCGCAGCCTCAAGTGGGCCGGGTTCGCCCAGCGCGCCCGCGATCACCTCGCTCAGCACGGCCGCCGCATGCTCGCCTGGATCGAGTATCCGCTGCTCCCGGAGCACATCAAGCTGCTGCCCTCCGACATCATCGATGGCGTCATGGGTGATCCCAAGTACGCCGAAACCGAGAAGCAGAAAGGGATGCGCCAGTTGATCTATGTCTCGATGCAAGGCGGCGAATACCTGTTCCCCGATTACTTCCGCGATTTCGCGGAAGGACCGCAGGGCGAGTTCGAGCGAGGCCAGGCTTCCGGCCGCTTGCAGGGCGCCTTCGACTCAATCACCTCCTCCCGCGTCTGGCAGGTGAATCCGATCGGCGTGTTCGGCGCCGCCTGGGATGACTCCGGCCTGCACAACGAGACGTTCTGGCTCGGCTGGTCCGCGGTTGCGCAATATGGCTGGACTCCGGGCACGCCCAGCCCCGAACAGCACGCCGCCGAGTTCATGCGCCTCTACTATGGCCCTCGAGCCACCGGCATGGCCGGGCTGTACCGCACGATGCAGCTCCAGGCACGCGCCTGGCAGCGCACCTGGGACCGCGTCGTCTCGCGGGTGCGCGGGCCGGGGTACGGCAACTCCTATGGCAAGGGCATCGGCACGACGCGCTACGATCTTACGCTGAGCCCGCCGCCCCTGCCCGCGCCGCCCGATCTGCGCTTTGAAGAAGCCGTTGCGGGCAAGTATGCGCGTTTTCTCGAGGAAGCCAAAGCCCGCTACCAGGAGAATGACCGGCTTCTCTACTCGCTCGCCGGGCAGATGCACTTGAGCGACCGCAACCAGTACAACCTGGAAGTGCTCTCGGCCCTTGCCCGCTTCACCGGCCACCATTGGCGCCTTCTGCTGGGCCTCGCGGGCGCGGAAAAATCCCTCCAGCGCGCTTCTGAAAGCGCCCGGAACAAAAAGCCTGCCGAGGCGGTCGGACACCTGGTGGCTGCGCACAACCGCGTCCGCGCCCTCGAGCGCGACGGAGCCGAAGTTTTTCGCCGGTTGACGGAAACGTACGAGAAGAGCCGCTTCCCCAAAGGACAATCGGCCGGCGGCAGCCGCTTCGTGCACGTTCTGGACGACACCAAAGACCATTGGGCCGATCGCACTCCTGATCTCGGATTCATGATGGCGCCTGAGGCGGGAATCGGTCTTCCGCGGTGGCTGAAAGATTTGAACCAGGTCATTCAGCCCTACGCCAAAAGCCACAATGTGCCGGTGGCCGGGCTTCGGGAGGCCCGGCTCGAGGAGTAGCATCGCGGGCTGACCCGTGGAGGACTGAGATGAATGCCGGACGCAGCCTTCGAGGGGTGGAACCGATTCTGAAAGCAGTATCCATTGCCGGTGCTGTTTGCTATGTCACCGGGTTGCTGGTCACGAACGCCGCTCTATCCCGCTATGGGGTGTACACGACGGATCTGCTGCGGGTGGATTACATCATCGCCGGCCTCTACGCATTGGCGCCTCTGGTTGTGCTGGCAGCCGCCATGGTTCTGGCGCGCGAATCGTTAAAGGAGGCCAAAGGCTGGCAGCACGCGCTGGGAGTCTTGGCCGGAACGATGGTCGGTGTCCTGATTGCACTGTCCTTCATTTCCTGGCCTGCGGGAATCAAACTGATTTCAACCTGGTTTGGATCTGTCTTCATTGGCGTGCTTACCCTCTTCGGCGCCTGGCGGATTCTTGTGGAAGTCGTCCCTGGCTGGGTCCAGGAACAGAAGAGCGCCGCGAACAACCTCGAGGACGCGATCACCGGCTGGATGACATTGGCGGTGGCTTTGGCCGTATTTGGCGCTTTGCCGCTGGCGGTCGCCTACCTGGTTGTATTCAGCCGCGATGTGTACGGTGAGATTCCGGTTTCCCGAGGCGGCGCCAAGCCTCGGGAGGTGACTCTCGTCCTCAGCTCCGAAGGCATCGCCGCCCTGAAAGGTTTTGGCGTTGGAGTGGGCGAGAACGCCGCGAACGTAGTTTCCGCCAGACTTGTCCTGGAGAAGGACGCCGGCTACGTATTCCTGTTTCCAGACGCAAATAAGCCGCGGAACGAACGCACCATTCTGATCCGGCGCGATCTGGTGCCGGCGATGCGCCTGCACACCACTCAGTGAGAATACCGGGGACACGGTAGCCTGTCCCCGGTTTTGCGATCATTACAGTAGCGCCTCTCATGGAGTTTTTCAGCACCCGCTTCCTGCTCGACATCCTCTCCATCGTTTTCATCGACCTGCTGCTGGCCGGCGACAACGCCGTGGTCATCGCGATGGCGGTGAAAACGCTGCCCGCGCGCGAGCGACAGATCGGCATCACAGCCGGCGCCGCGCTGGCAGTGGCGTTGCGAATCATTCTGACGTTCTTCGCGGCGCAGCTCCTGCTCATTCAGTTCGTCAAGCTGATCGGCGGCATCCTGATTCTTTGGATCGCCGTCAAGCTGCTGGCCGAAGACACCACCGAAGTGCGCGCCGGTAGGCACGCCAGCACCTTATGGCAGGCCATGATTTACATCGTGATTGCCGACGCCACCATGTCCACTGACAACATCCTCGCGATTGCCGGCACTTCCAAAGGACACCTGGGTCTGCTGATCTTCGGGCTCGGACTCAGCATCCCCTTTGTCGTCTTCACCAGCAGCGTCCTGTCGCGCATCATGGATCGTTATCCCATCATCATGTACATCGGCTCCGCCATCCTCGGACGCGTCGGCGGCGAGATGATCATCACCGACCCGTACATCAAGGAGACCCTCGATCCTCCCAGGTGGATCGAGTATGGTTTGCAGGGTGTGCTGACGATTGCGGTTGTTGTCGCCGGCTGGATGATCGCAAAGCGCGCCTCCCGGCCTGAGGCCGTGACCCCCGGCACCCTCCCTCAGGCGGAAGGGGATTAGTTGAGTCCCGCTTTTCTTACTGGAGGTTGGCGTCTGAGCCACCTCTTTAAGGGAGATGTGCTTGGGAACTACGATCACGCCTGCGCTCGTCCGCAATGAACTGCGCAAAGTGGCTCGGCATGGTGCGCTGATCATGTGTCACGAGAACCCGGCCTGAGTCCGCGGCTGCCTGCAATACATCGCGGTCAGCAAGTCCTGGGAGGCGCGCTTCCGCGGCGGTTTGAATGTCGATTTCCATCTGCCGTCGCTTCAAACCGCGAATGATACGGGCATCCAGGTTGGCGTCAGCCTGGAATCTGACTCTCATGACGGGCCCGCTGGAGGCGGGTAATCAAGTCGGCGTTCCGTCGGCGGGACTCAGCTTGCAGTTCGTGGGACAGTTTTTCGCCTTCCTGGAGATACTCGTCTACCCTCGGCTGATTGGCAAGATAGAAAGCGATGGCGCCGTATACCTGCTCCAGGGTCAGGGTGGGGAAGCTTTCGGCGATGCCTTCGGGAGAGAGGCCTTCCCGGAAGCAGTAGACGATCGAATCCAGAGAGACACGGCTGCCAGCAACCCGGTAGGTCGCCTCTACGATTTCCACGTACTCCTTCGCCATGGATCGCCTCCTTGCCTCCATGATCCCATACGCACACCTGGCCCGGCCATCCATCAGCTTGTCCGGAACCTCACGGGACCGCTATTCCCCCTTTGTGGTCATCAGGACTTCGATTCCCTTTTCGAGAACTTCATCGCGGCCCGACACAATCCCGGCAATCGTTGGCTCAGCTTTCGCGTCGGGCTGAATGTCAAAATTCTGAAAGCGGGTGCGATCGGCGAACCGGGCGACGGCGCCGTGAACCTGAACCTGCCTCCACCGGGGAGATAACCCGCCGCTACTGAGTGACACTCATTGCTGACCCGGCGGTCAACGCAACGTAGGAGGGATCGCCTTCGACAGCCCCGTATTGCTAAAATAATGCTGTGAGCAATATCGAGTTTGCCTGGGATCGACGGAAGGCCCGATCCAACCTGGCAAAGCACGGCGTTTCATTCGAGGAGGCACAAACCGTTTTTCTGGACGAGAGCGCTCGCTTGATCGACGACCCCGATAACTCTGAGGACGAAGATCGGTTCGTGCCGTTGGGCTACAGCTTTCAGGCGCGCTGTCTGATCGTCAGTCATTGCTACCGGCAATCCGATTCCGAGATCCGCCTGATCTCCGCCAGGCGCGCGACAGCGCAGGAAGAAGAAGTGTATTGGAGACTGAGATGAGAAAAGAATACGATTTTTCCCAATCCCGCAAGAATCCCTACGCGAATCAACTCAAGCGTCAGATCACCATTCGCCTCGATACGGTGGCAGTCGACTACTTCAAGAAAATGGCAGCCGAGTTGGGGATGCCATACCAAAACCTCATCAACTTGTTCTTGAGGGACTGCGCCATCCAGAAACGCCGCCCCATCATTCAATGGCAGGAGAATGCGGCGAAGCAGCCAGTGGGGCGGTAACCCGGACGATTCGAATCACCCGCGCGACGTGGCATGGACTGCAACCTCCTGGGGATATTCTGATTTAGATTAAACTGTCTGGTAAGGATGCAAACCTGGTGTTTCCTGCTGGTGGCGCTGGCCGCTGCCGGTCCCCCGAAGATCGACTTTGCCCGCGATATCCAGCCCATCCTGGAGCGCTCCTGCTATTCCTGCCACGGGTCCAAATTGCAGATGTCCGGCCTGCGGCTGGATGCGGGAGCGGCCGCTGTTTCCAAGGTCATTCACCCCGGCAGGGCGGCGGATAGCCTGCTGTATCAACGCGTGGCGGGCATCGGAGAGCTGGCGCGCATGCCCATGGGCGCCAAACCTCTTGATGCCGCCGAGATCGAGCGAATCAGGAACTGGATTGATCAGGGCGCCCAGTGGCCGGATGCCTCCGGCGCCGCCGCGGCTGAACGGAAACAGCACTGGGCATTCATCGCCCCGAAGCGCCCGCCGGCGCCGAAGACGAAGAATGCAAAATGGATTCGCAACCCGATCGACGCCTTCGTCCTTGCGCGTCTGGAAAAGGAAGGCCTTGAGCCATCGCCCCAAGCCGATCGCGTCACTCTGCTGCGACGCCTCAGCCTCGATCTGACGGGCTTGCCGCCCTCGATCGAAGAAGTCGACGCATTCCTCAAGGACCACGGCGGGAACGCCTACCGGAAGCAGGTCGAGCGCCTCCTTCGCTCGCCGCACTATGGCGAGCGCTGGGGACGCCTTTGGCTCGACGCCGCCCGCTATGCCGATTCCGACGGCTTCGAAAAAGACAAGCAGCGCCAGGTGTGGTTCTACCGCGATTGGGTCATCCACTCCCTCAATCGCGATCTTGGATACGATCAATTCATCATCGAGCAGCTCGCCGGCGACCTGCTCCCCAACGCCACACAGGACCAGATCGTGGCCACCGGCTTCCTGCGCAACTCGATGATCAATGAAGAGGGCGGCATCGACCCCGAGCAGTTCCGCATGGAAGCCATGTTCGACCGCATGGACGCCATCGGCAAAAGCATTCTCGGCCTCACCATCCAGTGCGGCCAGTGCCACAGCCACAAGTACGATCCGCTCACCCAGCAGGACTACTATCGCCTGTTCGCCTTCCTGAACAACACGCATGAAGCCAGCACCGCCGTCTACACGCCCCGGGAGCAGAGCCAGCGGGCGGACATCTTCCGCAAGATTCGCGAGATCGAAGCGGACTTGCAGCGCCGCACTCCGGATTGGACGGCGCGCATGGCTGGTTGGGAAGAAATCGTTCGCCGCGATCAGCCCGAGTGGATCATCCTCAGACCGGAAGTCGAGGACATCTCGACGGGCGGACAAAAATATCTGCCGATGAAGGATGGCTCGTTTCTCGCCGCAGGTTACGCGCCCACCAAACACCGCGTCAGGATGACGGTGAAGACGGAGCTTCAGAACATCACCGCCTTCCGCCTCGAGCTGCTCAACGATCCGAATCTGCCGCTCGGGGGCCCCGGGCGCTCGATCAAAGGCAGCGGCGCGCTCACCGAGTTCGAGGTGGAAGCCGCGCCCGCGGATGATCCATCGAAAATCACCAAAGTAAAGATCGCCCGCGCCACCGCCGACATCAACCTGCCGGAGCGGGAACTCGAGAATATCTATTTCGATAAGAGCAAGAAGCGCCGCGTAACCGGACCCATCGAGTACGCCATCGACGGCAAAGATGAGACCGCCTGGGGCATCGATGCCGGACCGGGGCGGCGCAACCAGCCTCGCAAAGCCGTGTTCAACGCGGAGACGCCCATCTCGAATCCCAACGGCACGCTGCTCACCTTTTTCTTAAGCCAGAAGCACGGCGGCTGGAACAGCGACGACAACCAGAATCACAACCTGGGCCGCTTCCGCCTCTCGATCACATCGGCGCCCGGCGCGTCGGCCGACCCGCTTCCGCCGGACGTACGCGAGATTTTATCCATCCCCCGCGGCCAGCGCAGCCAGACGCAAGTCCAGGCCGTGTTCGGCTATTGGCGGACCACCGTGGCGGAATGGCGCGACGCCGGCGAAAAGATCGAAGCGCTATGGCTCGAGCATCCGGAGGGCTCCTCCCAACTGGCGCTCCGCGAACGCGAAGATCTTCGAGCGACACATATGCTCACCCGCGGCGATTTCCTCAAGCCTGGCATTCAGGTCGAGCCCGGCGTGCCCGCCTTTCTTCATCCGCTGCCCGCCGGCGCCCCGGCCAGCCGCCTCACCCTGGCCCGCTGGCTGGTGGACCGCGGCTCCCCCACCACCGCCCGCGCGATCGTGAATCGCATCTGGCAGGCGTATTTCGGAACGGGCATCGTGGCCACCAGCGAGGATCTGGGCCGGCAGTGCGAGCCGCCGTCGCATCCGGAACTGCTCGACTGGCTCGCCGTCGAGTTCATGGATCACGGGTGGAGCATGAAAGCGCTGCACCGGCTCATCGTGACCTCGGCAACCTATCGCCAGTCGTCGCGCGTCACGCCCCAGTTCTGCCAGAAGGACCCGTTCAACCGGCTGCTGGCCCGCGGGCCGCGCCTCCGCGTGGATGGCGAACTCGTACGCGATATCGCGCTCGCCGCCAGCGGGCTGCTCAATTCAAAGATCGGCGGCCCCAGCGTCTATCCGCCCGCACCCGATTTCTTGTTCCTGCCGCCAGCCAGCTACGGCCCCAAGAACTGGCATGACGCGCGCGGTCGAACACGCCGCTCCAGGCGCTCACCACGCTGAATGAGCCGCTGTTTTTTGAATCCGCCAAAGCGCTGGCCGAAAAAACGCTTGCCGCCGGCGGCCAGTCCGACGAGCAGCGCGTCACCTACGCTTTCCGGCGCGCTCTGGCCCGCGCGCCCAGCGGCGCCGAAAAAGATGAGCTGCTCTCTTTCCTCGAGAAACAGCGCGACAAACGCCCGCCACTCGATGCCTGGACCGCGCTCGCCCGCGTCCTCCTGAATCTGGATGAAACCATCACCAAGGAATAGGCCATGACAGCACGCCGCTGGTTCCTGAAAGACTGCTCGATCGGACTCGGCGCGATGGCGCTCCGCCAGCTCATGGCGGCGGCGCCCGGCAAACCGCACTTCGAGCCCAAAGCCCGACGCATCATCTTCCTGTTCATGGCCGGCGCCCCCAGCCACCTCGAATTGCTCGATTACAAGCCGCAACTGGCGAAGTTCGACGGCACGCTCCCGCCGGCTGATCTGCTGGCGGGCTATCGCGCCGCGTTCATCCATCCGAGCTCGAGACTCCTGGGGCCGAAATTCAAATTCTCGAAATACGGCCGGAACGGCGTCGAAATCTCAGAGCTGCTCCCGCACTTCACAAAGATTGTCGATGACGTCGCCATCGTCAGGTCGCTGGTGACCTACGCGTTCAATCACGCCCCAGGGCAGTTGCTCATGAACACCGGCACCCAGCAGTTCGGCAGGCCGAGCATGGGCGCCTGGGTTACCTACGGCCTCGGAAGCGCGACCGATGAGCTGCCCGCCTTCATCGTGTTCAGCTCCGGCAAGAAAGGGCCAAGCGGAGGCAATTCCTGCTGGGGCAGCGGCTTCCTTCCGACCGTGTATCAGGGCGTCCAGTTCCGCTCCAGCGGAGATCCGGTGCTCTATCTTTCCAATCCCCCGGGCGTCGACGCCGGGTTGCAGCGCGATTCGCTCGACTCGATCCGCAAGCTGAACCAGATGCGCCTCGATGTCACCGGCGATCCGGAGATTTCCACGCGCATCAACTCCTTCGAAATGGCGTTTCGCATGCAATCGAGCGCCCCCGAGCTGATGGACGTCTCCAAAGAGCCCAGGCACGTGCTCGAGATGTACGGCGTCGAGCCCGGCAAGCCGTCCTTTGCCAACAACTGCCTGCTGGCGCGCCGCCTCGTCGAGCGCGGCGTGCGCTTCGTCGAGCTCTACCACGAAGCGTGGGATCAGCACAGCGCCCTCGTAAAGGACCTCCGGCAGAACTCGAAAGACACCGATCAGGCCTGCGCCGCTCTCATCCAGGACCTCAAGCAGCGCGGCATGCTCAAGGACACGCTGGTCATCTGGGGCGGCGAGTTCGGCCGCACGCCGATGGTGCAGGGCGGAGACGGAGACGGCCGCGATCATCATCCCAACGCCTTTACCATGTGGCTCGCCGGCGGCGGCATCCAGCCGGGGCTGGTGCTTGGCGAAACCGATGAGCTTGGCTTCAACGTCGTGAAGGACAAAGTCCACGTGCACGATCTGCACGCCACCATCCTGCATCTCGTCGGCTTCGATCACACCCGGCTGACCTACCGCTTCCAGGGCCGCGATTTCCGGCTCACCGACGTGCACGGGAATATCGTGACGAAGCTGCTGGCGTAGGATAGAGGCATGGCGACGCAACCGGTTCCACGGTTCACGATGGAAGAATACCTGGCGCGGGAGCGCGCCGCGGCCTTCAAGAGCGAATACATCCACGGCGAAATTGTGGCCATGGCCGGCGGGACTCCGAGGCATAGCCTGATCATCGGTAACATGCAGTATGCGTTGTCGCGCCGCCTCGAGCATTCTCCCTGCCATGTCTTCAATGCGGACTTGCGCGTCTGCGTTCAGGTGGGAGACCTGGTCACGTATCCGGATGTAACGGTTCTTTGCGGACCCGCCCAGTTCTTGGACGACAAGGAAGACACCTTGATAAACCCGACAGTCCTCGTGAAAGTCCTTTCGCTGTCCACCAGGAACTACGATCGTGGAGAAAAGGCGCGGTTGTACCGGGCAGTAAGATCCTTGCAGGAGTATTTGCTCATTGATCCTGTTCCCGTCGAGATTGAACATGGACGGCGAATGCCAAACGGAAACTGGGAACTTGCGACGGTCCGCAGCCGGGATCATATCCTTGAATTGACCTCGACGGGTTGCAGCATTCCAATCGAGGAGATTTATCGAAACGTGGAATCGTACCGCGCCTGAGCCGGCATGAACCGCCGCATCTTTTTCCTTTCGCTTTCCGGCGCGGCCGGCTGCACGCGTGGCGGGCGGCCCCGGCTCAATGTTCTCAATTGGGGCGAGTACGTCGCTGCGGAAACGATTCCCGATTTTGAGCGCGAGTTCGGCGTGCGCGTCCGCTACGCCACTTATGAGAGCGCCGAAGAAATGCTCGCCCGCGTCTTCAGCGGCAACTCGGGCTGGGACATCGTCTTTCCGCCATGCAATTTCATCCAGCCGATGGTGGAGCTCGGCCTGCTGGCGCGCATTGATCGCGAGCGTCTGAAGAACCTGCCTCTGCTCGACCGCCCGTTCCAATCGCCGGCTTGGGACCCGCGCCTGGATTGGTCCGTGCCCTGGATGTGGGGCGCGGCCGGCATCCTGTATCAATCGAATCTGCGACCGCCGCCCACAGCGTGGGCCGACCTGTGGCATCCGCGGTTCCGCAACAAACTCACCATGCTCGATGATCCGCCGGAGCTGCTCGGCGCCTGTCTGAAGAAGCTCGGCTATCCGCTCAATTCCGGCGATCCCGCTCAGCTTGACGCGGCCCGGCGGGAAGCGCTCGCGCAAAAGCCGCTGCTGCGCGCCTACGTCAACGAGATCGTGCGCGACCAGATGGTAGCCGGAGAATTGCTCGCCGCGCAAGTCTGGTCGGGCACGGCGCTGCGCGCAATCGAGGGCGGCGGCGCGAGCCTGTCGTTTGTCTATCCCGCCGAAGGCTATTCCCTCTATGCCGACAACATGTGCATCCTGCGCGAAAGCAGGCGCGGCGAGCTGGCTCACGATTTCCTCGACTATCTGCTGCGCCCGCGCGTCGCCATGCGCTGCGCGCTGACCAAGCTCGTCAGCGCCGCCAACGCGGCCGCCCGCGCACTGCTGCCGGAACGCATCCGCGAAAACGCAATCCTCTATCCCGGCGAAGAGACGCTGCGCCGCGGCGAGTGGTTCCAGCCTCTTTCGGCCGAAGCGCAGCGGCTGCGGGACCGCATCTGGACCGAGATCAAGTCTTCGTGACGTTGGACTCTTTCTTTTCCGCTGCGCTATTCTGGCGGCAGAATGAAACAACTATTGCCGCTCCTGTTCTCCAGTTTGCTTTGGGGGCAGCCCCAGAGCGGAGTGATCCTGTACTCGGCCACGGGCGCGAACAGCTTCTCGATGGAAACAGTTGTCGCCAGGTTCCGCAATGATCTTGGCGATCTGAACCCGAACGAAGCAAGATCATTCCCGCGCGGCCGCCGCGAGATCAACTGGGACGCCGTGGGCGGCACGCAGGGCAATAACAATCTGCCGGGCGACTTTTTCCATGTCACTTCTCCACGCGGCTTGCTGATGGCGACCCCTGGCACGCGGCTGAAGGTTTCCGGCGACGCGTCCAGTCCGTCATTCCTGATGAAGGATGTGACGCTGGATGAATGGGGAGCGGAAGAGTTTCAGCCCTTCAGCGGGCAGAAATTTTTCGCGCCCATGGGGAGCACCATCACGGACATCGAGTTCCGCATTCCCGGCGCCTCGGAGGTGGCCTGCGTCAGCGCATTCGGAGCCGTGTTCATGGATCATTCGGAGCCGTGTTCATGGATGTCGACAGGGGCGGCCAGTCCTATCTGGAAGTAGCTTTGACGGATGGGGACACACGCCGTTTCGGCGTGCCGGTACAGCCCGTCCGATCGAGGGGGTTTTCCTTCGTGGGCGTCCGTTTCCCGCAAGGGTGTATTCTCTCGGTGCGCTTGAACAACGGAGATCATCCGGTCGATACGCAACGAATCCCGACGCCATTTCCGGACGGCGTCGCCATGGACGACTTCATTTACTCGGAGCCGGAGCCGGTCATACGGATTCGAGGCAATTAGCCGCAATACAGTTCACTCTTGTCTGGTTCCTCGGTGGGGTCAGGCTTTCAGCCTGCGGCGGGCCTTCAGGCCCGCCGGCAGCCAGGAATGGCTGCCCCACACGCTTGACTGAACAGTATTGCAATTAGCCGAGGAGGTCGCGGATTCTGGCGGCGGCCTGGTCGCGCACCCGCTGGTACAGGTTGTTGCCGTGCGCGTCGATGGCGACGATCAGCGGGCCGAAGTCTTTGACGCGGAATTTCCACAGGCATTCCGGCATCAGATCCTCCCACCAGACGTCTTCGATTTCCTCGATCTGCATCGTTTCCAGGGCGGCGGCTCCTCCGACGATGGCGAGATACGCGCCTCCGAAGCGCCGCATCGCTTCCACGCTGTCTTCGAGCAAGCCGCCTTTGCCGACGATGGCGCGCACACCGTGCGTCTCGAGCAGTCCGGGGACGAAGCGGTTCATGCGGGTGCTGGTGGTCGTTCCGATGGAGAGCTTTTCGTACCCGCCATCGGGCCTCTTGCGCACGCCGGGCGCGGTGTGCAGGCACACCGAGCCGCTCAAATCCGCCGGCGGCGCGATGCCTTCATCGAACATGCGGATCTGGGTGGCGTCGCGGATGCCGAAGATGGCGCCATCGATCGTCACCGTGTCTTCGAGCTGAAGCCGGCGAACGTCGTCTTCGCTGAGCGGAGTGCGGAGTTTATGATGCGCCATCGAGGTACGTCACGCTCCCATCGGCATGAACGATCGCTTCGGCGCGCTCTCCGCGCCAGCATTGAATATTGACGGCCACGGGATTCTGGCTGATGTGGGTGTGGGCCCACTCGATGTGCACCGCCAGGGCAGTGGTCGCGCCGCCGAGTCCTTGCGGGCCGAGACCCGTCTGATTGATCTTCTCGAGCAGCCATTGTTCGAGCTGGGCGATCTCCGGATCCGGGTTCCGCGAGCCGATCCCGCGAAACGTGCTCGCCTTCTTGGCAAGCTGCATCGCCGTGTCGGAAGTGCCGCCCAGGCCGACACCGACGATCACCGGCGGGCAAGGACGCGCGCCGGATTCGAGAATGCACTCGAGCACGAACTTCCGGATGCCGCGAATCCCTTCGGACGGATTCAGCATCTTCAAAAAGCTCATGTTCTCCGAGCCCGAGCCCTTGGGCGCCATCCGAATGTGAATGCTCATCGAGCCGGGGATGAAAGCGAGATGAATGACCGGAATGCCTTCGCCGGTATTGACGCCGGTATGTTTGCGGGTGAGCGGATGCACGGTGTTCGAGCGGAGCGGATATTCGCGAGTGGCCCGCTCGCAGGCGACGCGCAAGCGCTGCTCGAGCTCGGCGACGTTGATTCCGAGATCGGCGCCGATGTCGACCAGGAAGACCGGCAGGCCGGTGTCCTGGCACACCAGCGTGTCCTGGGCATCGGCGGTGCGCACGTTTTCGAGAATGGTGAACATGACCTGCTCGGCGGACCTGTTCCCGCTCTGCCGCTCTCGTTCCCAGCCTTTGCGCAAGGCGGCGCGCACATCGGCCGGGATATCCTTGAGAGCGCGCAGATACAATTCGCGGCCGACGTTTTCAATGACGTCGTAGATGGTCGGCATCCTGATGCTCCAGTTCAGGCGGCGCCAGGCGCGTGAAACGAACGGGCGCCAGCGCCGCTTGCCATTCGCCGTCGCGCTGCTCCCACAGGATGTTGCTGAGCCAGCCTGCATCCGGCCGCGGATAATCCTCGCGGTAATGAGCGCCGCGGCTTTCAGTGCGCAGCAGCGCGCTCCTTGCCACCAGCGTGCCTGTGGCGATCATGTTTGTCAAATCCAGGATCTCATTCCAGGCCGGGTTGGAGGCAGCGGCGCCCGCCACTCGCGCCTGTTGGGTACGCTCTTCCAGTCGTTTCAATTGCTGCAAGGCAAGATCGAGGCCGGATGCATGGCGCACGATACCGGCGTGCTCCCACATGACGTTCCGGAGCTCGAGACGAATCGCAAACGGATTCTCGACGGCGACGCCCGTCAACGGCGCCGTCCAGCGGCGGCACAGCTCGTCGACTTGTGCGCGCGAGACGGGCGCCGTCCGGGCGCAGCCGGCATACGCGGCCATGGCGTCGCCGGCCCGCGCGCCAAAGACGATCGAGTCAGCGACGCCGTTGCCTCCCAGGCGATTGGCGCCGTGGACGCCGGCGCCGTCTTCGCCGGCCACAAACAGGCCCTCGAGGCTGGTCTTGCCATCCACGTCCATGCGCACGCCGCCCATCTGGTAGTGAGCGGTTGGCGACACTTCGACCCGATCATGCAGGAGGTCGAAGCCGTAGTCGCGGCAGCGCTCGACCATGCCGGGAAAATTCTTCAGGAGGAAACGCGCGCCGAGATGCGACACGTCGATCCAGACGCCGCCGTGCGGAGTGCCGCGGCCGGCGCGGATTTCCAGAAAGCTCGAGCGGGAGATGACGTCACGGGTGGCGCGCTCTTTCGTTTCCGGATCGTAACGCTCCATGTATCGCTCGCCAAGGCCGTTATAGAGGCGCGCGCCGGCCCCGCGCAGTCCCTCTTCGAGCAGCCCGCCGGTGGCGACGGAACCGCCGACCAGCAGGCCGGTGGGATGAAACTGCAACATCTCCATGTCGAGCAACGAAGCGCCGGCGCGAATGGCCATGCCCATGCCGTCTCCGGATTTTTCGAGCGACGGGGAGGAGATTTTATACATGGTCGCGCCGCCGCCGGTGGCCAGCAGCACCGCCTGTGCGCGCACGGCGATGAATCGTCCGGTGCGAATGTCGAGCAGCAGCGCGCCGCCGGCGCGGCCGCCGTCCATCAGCAAGTCGAGGCCGCGCGTCTCCTGAAGCACCCGCGCGCCGGATTCGAGGATGGAATCGCGCAGATTGGACATGATCTCGATGCCGGTCAGGTCGCCTTTGTGCACGGTGCGGTCGAAGGACTGGCCGGCAAACGGTTTCTGATGAATCGTGCCGTCCGGATTGCGATCAAAGAGACAGCCGGCGCGATTCTCGAGCTCGAGGATGCGTTCGGGCGCTTCTTTCACCAGTGTCCAGGCAAGCTCCTGATGATTGATCCAGGCGCCGCCTTTGACGGTGTCCAGGAAGTGCTTTTCGCAAGAGTCGTCAGGATGCAGGACGGCGTTGAAGCCGCCCTGCACCATGCGCGTGCAGCCGCTTTGTCCGGGCAGCCCTTTGACGGCGATGAGAACGCGGGGGCGCTGGCCCGTCTGGAGAGCGTGCAGGGCGGCCATCATGCCGGCGCCGCCGGCGCCGATGATCAGCAGGTCGGTCTCGATTTCTTCGACGGCGTGCATCACAGGTTTCGGAAGGCGTCGATGCCCCACCAGGCCCAGAACGCGCCCACAACCACAAGCAGCATGGTGATGGCGCGGGCGGCGCCGGCGCCGATGCGGCTGTAATCGAGAACGATGTTCCGGAGCCCGCTGAGGCCGTGGTAGAGGGCGATCAGCAGGAAGGCGATGTCGATTCCCCGCCAGAGCGGAGTCGAGATGCGGCCGCGAATGGCGTCGAAGGTGAGATCGCCGCGCAGCAATTGCTCGCTCTCGAAGTGCTCGACCCAGAAATGCGCGACCAGCAGGAACAGCAGAAGCCCGCCGGTGATGCGCTGCAGGTACCAATGGACGGCGGGTCTCATACTTTGAGCACCGAATGAAGGAAGATTGGCACGGCGCCCAGAAGAAACACGAGCAGGCCGGCTCCGACGGAGAGGGCCCAAAACAACTGGCGCTGGCGATCGTGTCCGATGCCGAGATCGAGCAGCGTGATCCGGACGCCGTTGAGGCTGTGCAGAATCACCGTGCCCAACAGCGCGATTTCGAGCAGCTTGACGAGCGGATGGCGGAACGTGTCCAGCGCCATGTCGAAGGCCTGGGGGCCTTCGCTGAGCTTGTGGATCGTATGCACGTGCAGCAGGAGATAGGCCAGCAGCAGGACGCCGGTGACGCGTTGCAGGATCTGCGCCAGTCCTCCGGCAAATTGCGAGGTGTACTTGCTCATGTTCGCGCCAGCCGTTGTGGAAAGAGCAGCGCGCGCTTGAGGCGCGCGATCGAGTCGGCGAGGTCGATGTTCTTGGGGCAGACGGAGACGCAGTTGAACTGCGCGTGGCAGCGCCAGACGCCGGAGCGCTCATCGTTGAGGAGAGCGGCTCGTTCTTTCTTCGCCTGGTCGCGCGGGTCCATCAGGCGAAGAAAGGCTTTGTTAATGGCGGCCGGCCCGAGATACTCGCCGCTGGTTGCCTTGACGCCGCAGGCGGCAAAGCAGGCGCCGCAGGTAATGCAGTCACGCTTGCGCGGGATCGCGCGGGCGAATGTGGAATCTTCCGGAATGCTGGCGAGTTCCCGCGATTCGGGATGCTTCGGCCGGAAGGCGGGCAGCACCTGCTTCCACTGTTGGAAGAACGGATCGAGGGAGACGACGAGGTCTTTGATCACCGGCAGATGGGGCAAGGGCTCGACGGTGAGAGTGCCACGGCCAGGAGCGGCTGCGCGGGTCTTGCAGGCAAGCTGCGGGAGCCCGTTGACGGAGACGGCGCAAGTGCCGCACATGCCTACGCGGCACGCGCAGCGGAAGGATAAGGAAGCGTCGTGGTGACGCTGGATCTCGAAGAGCGCATCGAGCACCGTCATCCGCGGCTCGAGCGCCATCCGGAACGTATCGAAGCCTTTCCTGATTCCGGCCTCGGCCGACCGCGACACGCGAATCTCGAAGGTGATCAGTTCCGGCAACAGAACAAGATACCAAACCAGGCAAGGGCTTGGGTTTTGATATCCCTGCGGGATATAGAAGTCAGAAGTCAGCTCTGCCTCCGGGGTGCATCCCGGATTGAATAACCTGTGACTTTCGGCGAGAAGTAGCGGTATTGTGCAAGAGAACACGGCCGCAGCTAAGGCCCTTTATTCATTCGTGCGTATGCCGCATAGTCAGCATGGCTCCAGGAAGGCAATTGAACATTGGCGAGGCCCTTGCGGCACTCCCCTAGGTTAGATTCCATCGACTGGCCAACCTGGGCGGACGTGTTCGGAAAGGAAGATCGGAAGATGCAGGACAACCACAAAGGTGAGACGGGTGGGGGCAAGCGGAGATCGCTGGAAGGG
>JACQDF010000025.1 GCA_016201205.1 Acidobacteriota bacterium | reverse complement strand
TCCTACGCAGCGCCCATGGTCCGTCTCGTGTTGACGCGTGCCCAGCAGGCATTGCGGCCGGAGATCTTCGCGCGCATCACCGAGAAGCTCGTTTTCCAGCGTCTGAGTTACGATCATCAGTTGGAGATCGCGCAAAAATTTCTCAACCGCGAACTTGAGTTCCTGCGCCAGCGAGGCCACGCGCTGGAACTCGACGCCCAGGTGCTGCCGTTCCTCGTGCGCAAAGGATTTCATCCCAAGCTGGGCGCACGGCCGATGCGTGACGCGGTCGAGAAACTGATCGGCGATGCCGTAGTGGAACGGCTGCTGGAGGGCGGCACCGCTCGAGGCCTTTTGTTGGTCGACACGGAGCGCGAATGCCTGGTCGTGAAGTGAACCTAGGATTGGACATGGATCTGAACGTTCTCATCCATTAAACAGCCGCGATCGCGGCTTTGCCTATCCCATGGTACTTCTCCCCTCCCCTGCCGCGTGGCAGGAAAAGGGAGGAGGATGAACCCGCTCCTCAACTCAGATAGAGCGTGTCCCGGAGGAGCGGAAGCCCTGCGGCTGTTGAGGAGATGGTCAAGTTGGGCGAGGAGAAAAGTCCGCGATTTGCGACGAGAGGTCAAAATCGTGGCCTTATGATGGGGTTGGCCGGCTACTTGGCTGCCTTCAACTTGGTCGAAGAAGGCTGGGCGTTGGGTCGCATCAGATGAAGTTCGCCGCGGCTCAAAAGCTCCCACTGCACTTCTTCTCCGGGCTCCAATCCGATCGCCGCCGCCAAGGCCAGCGGAAAGCTGATGTAAAGCCGGGGGTTCTGTCCGCGAGAACGAATCGCCTGCACGCGCAATGGATAAGTGGTCTGCATTTTGTTGGATCCAATCGTAGTTTTTTCTGGCATTTCATAAGCTAGTGTATAGGCTAGCTGTATGCCATGCCAGATTATTCCATTCCCGCAGGAACTGCGGCTGCGGTTGCCCACCATCGTCGGCAACGTTGACTACTCCAGACTGTGCCAGCGGCTCGAACAAATCGACGCTCTTTTGCGGGACAGTGGAGCCGAACGGATGTTTGTGGAGTTGGCTCTGGAGCGATGGAGTCGGGGCGCGACTCGGGAGCCGTCGGTGCAGCAGCAGGGCAAATTCCAGCAACGATCCCGGCGCGCGTTGCGGTGTGAGATCCTGCGCACGCTGCTGCAGGAAGAGTACCGAGGGTTTAGTTGCCAGCTGGCCGGCCATCCGCTCTACCAGTGGTTCTGTCTGGTCGAGGGGTTGGAAAAGATCCAGGTGCCCTCCAAGAGCGAGCTCCAGCGTTACACCCACTGGCTGCCCACCGGGCAGATGCAGCAGGTCGTCCATCATCTGCTGGGCGGGGCGCTCAACAACTCAGGCAAACTTCGACTCAAGGAGCCGTTGGATATGGAGGAGTATTTCCTGGATAGCACCTGCCTGAAGGCCAACATCCACTTCCCGGTGGACTGGGTGTTGTTGCGCGACGGGGTGCGCACGTTGATGAAGGCCACCGCGCTGATCCGCAAGTCCGGGCTCAAGGGCCGGATGGAGGCCCCGGAGGAGTTTATGCGGCGCATCAACCGGCTGAGCCTGGCTATGACGCAGCAAGCGCGTCGTTCGGGCAACAAAAAGGGTCGCAAGCGAGTGCTCCGCCAGATGAAGAAGCTGGTCGGAGTGGTCCGCGGCCATGCCAGGCGGCATCGGCAGTTGCTCGATGTGAAGTGGGAGCAAACCCAGTGGACCCGGCGGCAGGCTCAACAAATCCTGCGGCGCATCGATGGGGTTCTGGAACTGCTGCCCAAAGCCCAGAAGCAGGCCCATGAGCGAATCATCGGCGGCCGGCAGGTGGCCAACGCGGAAAAGATTCTCAGCCTCTACGATCAGGATGTGCACGTGATCGTGCGGGGCAAGGCCGGAGCGGATGTGGAGTTCGGCAACACGGTCCTGCTGGGGGAGAATCGTCAAGGGCTCATCCTGGATTGCGTCCTGTTCCGCGAGCAGGCCCAGGCCGATAGCAAACTGTTGTTCGAAAGTTTGGTGCGAGTGTGGGACGTGACCGGATGCCAAGTGGCAGGGGTGGCCACCGATCGAGGGTTCTTCAGTGCATCCAATAGCCAGACGTTGAGGCAGGCGGGTACGTTTGATGGCCTGTGTCCGCGCAATCCGCAGGAACTCAAGGCACGGATGAAGGAGAAGAAGTTCGCCCGAATGCAACGGCGGCGCGGACAGACCGAGGCGCGAATCAGCATTTTGAAGCATGGCTTTTTAGGTCGGCCGATGCGGGCCAGAGGATTTGATCACCGGGAATTGGCGCTGGTGTGGGGTGTGCTCACACACAACTTGTGGATGCTGGCCCGGCTGCGCAAGATCAAGAAGCCAGCCAAACGACAAGAGCGGGCCGCGTAAGACCCGCCGACACAAATCCGGACGCAAACTTACCGAAGGGGTGTCTCGACGCCTCATCGATTGTGGCCCCCCGGCGCGGCACGAGCCGATCTTGACTACGTCATCTACCCAATTACGACCTCGATCCGACGATCCGACATCGAGATGTTCCGAAAAGGCC
>JACQDF010000312.1 GCA_016201205.1 Acidobacteriota bacterium | reverse complement strand
CGAAGCAAACAAACGGACGCCCCCGGGGATACTCCTTGGACCAGACCAGCCCTGCCGCAAGCTGCAATCCGTCGGCCGCGCGGAGCGGGTGCTTCTGAATCAGTGCTCGGGCAAGTTCGCGTACCCGATCGCCGGGAAGGATCTCGGCCCAACTTCTCTGGAGGGCCTCGAGCCTGCGCAGGGCATTGTGGAGACGCTCAGGCTGATCTCCCGAGCGCGGTAGAGTCTGTGGCAGGCGCCGGCCAGCTCGACCGGAGTTCCCCACCAGACGGTCACAGCGCTGCCTTGGAGAGCCTCACGGGCAACGGCGCTTCCAGCCTGCCATCGACACACAGAGGGGCGACAGGGCGCTCGTATCCCAAAAGGAATCAGCCCTCTTCACGTTCAGCCTCGATGGCTGCGCTTACCTTCTCGCGGGCCACTCTCGGCGCGGGCAACGCGAGGAACGCGCGGAGGTCGAGCTTGGTCTCCGGCAGCCGCAGCAGCCCTTGGGCCGCCAGCTCCAGAATCTCTTCGCTCAAGCCCGCGGTGGCCGAAGGAGGAACCAGCCTGGCAACAGGCGTCTTGCGGTCTCGCACGAGGATCTCTTCTCCGCCGATGCGCGCGCGTCGTTTCCTACTCCGCGTCCGACAGCGTGTCGGCGCTGACGTCGTCCAGCCCGCTGAACTGGAGCCGCGTCTCCTGGTCGTAACCGGGAATGGTGTCCGGCAGCAGCGGCTCTGGCTCCGGCTCGGCGATCTCCTCGACGTCCTCGCCGGCAATCTTCACCCGGCGATAGTACTCCATGCCGGTGCCGGCGGGAATCAGCCGGCCCATGATCACATTCTCCTTGAGACCCCGCAGGTAGTCCACCTTGCCGTTGATGGCGGCTTCGGTCAGCACGCGGGTAGTCTCCTGGAACGAGGCCGCCGAGATGAAGGAGTCCGTCGACAGCGACGCCTTGGTAATGCCCAGCAGCACGCTCTTGCCCACGGCCGCGCGGCCGGAAGCCATCACCTGCTCGTTCTCCTTCCGGAACCTGAACTTGTCGACCACTTCTTCCGGCAGGAATTCGGTGTCGCCGATGTCCTCCACTTTCACCCACCGCAGCATCTGCCGGACGATCACCTCGAGGTGCTTGTCGTTGATGTTGACGCCCTGCAACCGGTAGACTTCCTGAATCTCGTTCACCAGGTATTTCTGCAGTTCGCGCTCGCCCTGGATGCTCAGGATGTCATGCGGGTTCCGAGGCCCGTCCATCAGCGGGTCCCCCGCACGCACCCGCTCGCCTTCCTGCACATTGACGTGCACGCCGCGAGGCACGGGGAATTCGAACGTTGCGCCATCGTCGCCGATGATCTGCAGTTTGCGTGTGCCTTTGCCGACCTCGCCGAACTTCACAATCCCGTTGATCGGCGCCATGTAGGCCGGATCGCGCGGCTTGCGCGCCTCGAACAGCTCGACGACGCGAGGCAAGCCGCCGGTGATGTCCTTGGTCTTGGTGGTTGCTCGCGGGATCTTCGCCAGCACGTCTCCCGCATGCACCTCATCGTTGTCGCGCGCCATCAGGTGAGCGTGCGTCGGCATCAGGTAGCGCTTCTCGTCGTGCTTGCCGCCGGCGGTAGGCCGGACAACGATCGACGGAATCCGCTTTTCATCCGACGACTCCACCACCACCCACTGCGACAAACCGGTGATCTCGTCCACCTGCTCCTGAACGCTCACCCCTTCCACCAGATCCCGGAGGTGGACCACGCCGCTGATTTCCGTGAGAATCGAGAAGGTGTACGGATCCCACTCGAGCAGCAACTGGTTGGCCTCGACGCGGGCGCCGTCCTCGACCAGCAAACGGGCGCCATACACCACTGGATAGCGTTCCTTCTCGCGTCCTTTCGCGTCGACGATCGCCAGAATGCCGTTGCGATTCATGGCGACCCGCTCCCCCTTGGCGTTCAACACCGTGGCGATGCCGTGGTATCGGGCGTAGCCGTCCGTCTTGGCGTCCTGCGTGGACTGCTCGCTGGCTCTGGTCGCCGTTCCGCCGATGTGGAACGTGCGCATCGTCAGTTGCGTGCCGGGCTCGCCGATCGACTGAGCGGCGATCACCCCCACCGCCTCTCCCCGCTCGACCAGCCGGCCAGTGGCCAGGTTGCGTCCATAGCAAAGCTGGCACACCCCGCGCTTCGATTCGCAGGTCAGCACCGAACGGATCTTCACCCGTTCAATCCCGGTGTTCTGGATGGACGCCGCCAGTTCTTCAGTCATCTCCTGGTTGGTCTTCACCAGGATATTGCCCTCGTAATCGAGCACATCTTCCAGCGCCACCCGGCCGACGATGCGATCCCGAAGCGGCTCGATGATTTCGCCCGACTCGATGATGGGCTCGACGTAGATCCCTTCAGCGGTGCCGCAGTCCTGCTCGCTGACGATCACGTCCTGGGCCACGTCCACCAGGCGGCGGGTCAGGTAGCCGGAGTCGGCCGTCTTCAATGCCGTGTCGGCCAGACCCTTGCGGGCGCCATGCGTCGAGATGAAGTACTGCAGCACGTTCAGACCTTCGCGGAAATTCGCGGTGATCGGCGTCTCGATGATCTCGCCCGACGGCTTGGCCATCAGGCCGCGCATGCCGGAGAGCTGGCGGATCTGCTGTTTCGAGCCACGCGCCCCGGAGTCCGCCATGATGTAAATCGGATTCAGATAACGGCCTGTCCGGTCGTCCTCTTCCATCACTTTGAACATCTGGTCGGAAACCCGGTCGGTCACTTTGGACCAGATTTCGATGATCTTGTTGTAGCGCTCCCCATGGGTGATGGCGCCTTCCTGGTACTGGTTCTGGACTTCGATCACCTGCTTTTCAGCCTCACGGACCAGGTCGCGCTTCTCGCTCGGCACCACCATGTCGTCGATGCCGATCGAAATGCCGGCCCGGGTGGCGTAGAGAAAGCCCAGTTGCTTGACCTCGTCCAGCATGTGCACGGTGGTCTGCAGGCCAAACCTCAGATAGCAGTACTGCACAAGCTGCGAGAGGCCCTTCTTTTTCATCAGGCCGTTGATGAACGGCATGTCCTCGGGGAGCGAGTCGTTGAAAATGACGCGGCCGACGGTGGTATCCATGTACTGCTTGATGAACTCGATCGGCTCGGTGTGCATGATGTTCTGATTGTCAAACGCCTTCGACAGATCGATCACCCTGCCCGTATGGCGCAGCTTGATCGGCGACAGCGTCTCGACTTCGCCCATTTCCAGCGCGATCAGCACGTCGTCGGTGGAGGCGAACGTGCGGCCCTCGCCTTTGGTGCCCGGACGCGCCTTGGTGAGGTAGTAAAGGCCCAGCACCATGTCCTGGGTCGGCACAGCGATGGGCGACCCGTGGGCCGGCGACAGCACATTGTTAGCGGACAGCATCAGCGTGGACGCTTCGATCTGGGCTTCCGGCGACAGCGGGATGTGGACAGCCATCTGGTCGCCATCGAAGTCGGCGTTGAATGCCGTGCAGACCAGCGGATGAATCTTGATGGCTTTGCCTTCCACCAGCACCGGCTCGAAGGCCTGAATGCCGAGGCGGTGTAGCGTGGGCGCCCGGTTCAGCAGAATCGGGTGGTCGCGGATCACCTCCTCGAGAATGTCCCAGACCACCGGGTCCTGCTGCTCGACCAGCTCCTTGGCCTGCTTGATCGTGGTGCAGTGGCCGCGCTGCTCGAGGCGGTGGTAGATGAACGGTTTGAACAATTCCAACGCCATCTTCTTCGGCAAGCCGCACTGGTTCAGCCTCAGCTCCGGGCCGACAACGATCACCGATCGGCCGGAGTAATCCACCCGCTTGCCGAGCAGATTCTGGCGGAATCGCCCCTGCTTGCCTTTGAGCGTGTCGGAGAGCGACTTGAGCGGGCGGTTGTTGGCGCCGCGCAGCACGCGGCCCCGGCGCCCGTTGTCAAACAGCGCGTCCACCGCTTCCTGAAGCATGCGCTTTTCGTTGCGCACGATGACGTCCGGCGCGTGCAGCTCGATCAGCTTCTTCAGCCGGTTGTTCCGGTTGATCACGCGGCGGTAAAGGTCGTTCAGATCCGACGTGGCAAACCGGCCGCCGTCCAGCGGAACCAGCGGTCGCAGCTCCGGCGGAATCACCGGGATGACATCCAGAATCATCCACTCCGGCTTGTTGCCGGACTTGCGGAAGCTCTCCACCACCCGCAGTCGCTTCGCATACTTCAGCTTCTTTTGCGTGGAAGCTTCCGTCTTCATCCGTTCCCGGATCTCGAAGCTCAGCGCTTCGATGTCGATCTTCCGCAGCAGCTCCTTAATTCCTTCGGCGCCCATCATGGCCACGAATTTGCCAGGATGCTCGGATTCCAACTGGCGCTTGCGCTCGTCCGAGATCACGTCGCTTCTTTCGATTCCGGGTGTCTCGCCGGGATCCACAATGACGAACGCCTCGAAATACAGCACCCGCTCCAGCTCCCGGAGCGTGATATCCAACAGATAGCCGATGCGGCTTGGCAGGCCCTTGAAGAACCAGACGTGGCTGCACGGGCTGGCCAGCTCGATGTGGCCCAGCCGCTCGCGCCGGACGCGCGACAAGGTCACTTCCACGCCGCATTTGTCGCAAATGACGCCGCGATGCTTCATGCGCTTGTACTTGCCGCACAAGCACTCCCAGTCGGCCACCGGTCCGAAAATGCGCGCACAGAACAGCCCGTCGCGCTCCGGCTTGAAGGTGCGGTAGTTGATGGTCTCCGGCTTGGTGACCTCGCCGTGGGACCAGCTTCGAATCTTCTCGGGGGAAGCCAGACTGATTCGAATCGAGTCAAAGTCGGCGATCAGATTCGCCCGGTCGTATGGAGAGGAACGATACATTCTCTTCTGACTCCTGTTTTCTGACTTCTGTCTTCTGTCTTCTGACTTCTTCTAGTCCGCCGCCAGCGCCGTGTCCGGCACCTCGCGCGGCTTCTTCATCAGCTCGACGTCCAGGCAAAGCGATTGCAGCTCGCGGATCAGGACGTTGAAGGATTCGGGAACGCCCGGCTCGGCGGCCGCCTCGCCCTTCACGATCGCTTCGTAGATCTTGGCGCGTCCGTAGACGTCGTCGGATTTCGCCGTCAGCAGCTCCTGCAACACATAGGCCGCGCCGTAAGCCTCCAGCGCCCAGACTTCCATCTCGCCGAAACGCTGCCCGCCGAACTGCGCCTTGCCCCCCAGCGGCTGCTGGGTGATCAGCGAGTACGGCCCGATGGAGCGCGCGTGAATCTTGTCGTCCACCAGATGCGAAAGCTTGAGCATGTAGATATAACCAACGGTGACCGGCTGCTCAAAAGGCAGACCGGTCATGCCGTCAAAAAGCTGAACCTTCCCCGAAGTCGGCAGGCTGGCCTTGGTGAGCTGTGCCTTGATGTCTTTTTCGGCGGCCCCATCGAACACCGGGGTGGCGAATTCCAGCTCCAGCGCATGCGCGGCCCAGCCAAGATGCGTCTCCAGAATCTGGCCGACGTTCATGCGGGAAGGCACTCCCAGCGGGTTGAGCACGATCTCGACCGGGGAGCCGTCGGGCAGATAGGGCATGTCTTCCTCGGGAACAATCTTGGCGATGACGCCCTTGTTGCCGTGGCGGCCGGCCATCTTGTCGCCCACCGACAGCTTGCGCTTCATGGCGATGTAGATCTTGACGAGCTTGATCACGCCCGGCGGAAGCTCGTCGCCTTTCTTGAGCTTGGCGATCTTCTCTTCGGTGATCTTCTCGAGCACCGCGATCTGGCGCGAGGTCATTTCCTCGATCTCGTCGATCTGCTCGTTGAGGCGCACATCCTTGTCTTTGAAACGCAGCCGCTTCAGGTCGCGGGCGCGCAGCTTCTCGATGATGTCCCGCGAGAGGATGGCGCCTTTGCTGATCAGCTTCTTGTTGGTCTTCTCGTCGTGCAGGTCGGCGACCACCTCCTTGCCTTCCAGCAGCGTGCCCAGCCGCTTGGCGCGCTCGTCGTTCAAAATGCGCTTCTCGTCATCCAGGTTGCGGTGCAGCGAGCCGATCTTGGCCTCGAGGATCTGCTTCGAGCGCTCGTCCAGATCGGCGCCCTTGCGCGAGAAGACGCGCGCGTCCACGACCACGCCCTCGATGCCCGGAGGGCAGTACAGCGATGCGTCTTTCACATCGCCGGCTTTCTCGCCGAAGATCGCTCGCAACAGCTTCTCCTCCGGAGTCAGTTGCGTCTCGCCCTTCGGCGTCACTTTGCCCACCAGAATGTCGCCCGGCTTCACCGTGGCGCCGATGTGGATGATGCCGCTTTCGTCGAGATTGCGCAGGAAGCCTTCGGCGATGTTGGGGATATCGCGGGTGATCTCCTCCGGCCCCAGCTTGGTGTCCCGCCCCTCGATCTCGAACTCCTCGATGTGCACCGAGGTGTAGTAGTCGTCCTTGACCAGCTTCTCGCTGACCACGATCGCGTCCTCGAAGTTGTAGCCGCGCCAGGGCATGAAGGCCACCAGCACGTTGCGCCCCAGCGCCAGCTCGCCTTGGTCCGTGCAGGGGCCGTCGGCCAGCACGTCTCCTTTGCGGACGCGCTGGCCCATCTGCACGATCGGCTTCTGGTTGATGCAGGTGTTCTGGTTGGAGCGCTTGAACTTGATGAGCTGGTAAATGTCCGCGCCCACTTCCCGCGACATCTGCCCCTCGTGAATGTTGCCCTCCACGTGCACGATGATGCGCTCGCTGTCGACCGAGTCCACCACCCCCGAGCGGCGGCAGAGCTGCACCGCGCCCGAATCCCGGGCGGTCACCCGCTCCATCCCCGTGCCCACGAACGGCGCCTCGGCCCGCAGCAGCGGAACCGCCTGGCGCTGCATGTTTGAGCCCATCAGCGCGCGGTTTGCGTCGTCGTTCTCCAGGAACGGGATCAGGCTGGCGGCCACCGAGACAAGCTGCTTCGGGCTGACGTCCATGTACTGGATCTCCTCGCGGTGCACGAGTACGAAGTTGCCCTGCCTGCGCGCGTTCACCAGGTCGCTGACGATGGCGCCGCTGGCGTCGATCTCCACGTTCGCCTGGGCGATGATGTATTTGTCCTCTTCCCAGGCCGACAGGTAATCACAGTGGGCCTCGTATTCGGCTGCCTGCTTGCCGCTCTTCAGGTCGCGGTTGGCTTTTTCCATTTCCACGCGGCCCGCCACCTGGCCCACTTTGTACGGCGTGTCCCCGGGGTTGAGAATGCGCACCTCGTCGACCAGCTTTCCCTTCACCACGCGGCGGTACGGGCTTTCGATAAAGCCGTAATCGTTGATGCGGGCAAAACAGGACAGCGACGAGATCAGCCCGATGTTGGGACCTTCCGGAGTCTCGATCGGGCAGATGCGGCCGTAATGCGTGGGGTGCACGTCGCGCACTTCGAAGCCGGCGCGCTCCCGCGAAAGACCGCCCGGGCCCAGCGCCGACAGGCGGCGCTTGTGTGTGATCTCGGAAAGCGGATTGGTCTGATCCATGAACTGCGAGAGCTGGCTGGAGCCGAAGAACTCGCGAATCGCCGCCATCACCGGCTTGGCGTTCACCAGATCGTGCGGCATCGCCGTCGACATCTCCTGGTAGACCGACATCTTCTCCTTGATCGCCCGTTCCATGCGCACCAGGCCGATACGGAACTGGTTCTCGAGCAGCTCGCCGACGGCGCGCACGCGGCGGTTGCCCAGATGGTCGATGTCATCCACCGTGCCCACGCCGCGGCGCAGCTTGAGCAGGTAGTGAATGGTGGCGATGAAATCGTCATCGCTCAGCGTGCGGCGGTCGAGCGGCGTGGCGTCAGCCTTGTCGAACAGTTTGATATTGAACTTCATCCGGCCAACGCGCGAGAAGTCGTACTTGCGCGGGTCGAAGAACATCCCCCGGAAAAGCTGCGCGGCCGTGTCGAGCGTGGGCGGATCCCCGGGACGCAGCTTGCGGTAGATCTCCAGCAGCGCTTCGCTCTGGCTCTTGCAGCCGTCCTTCTTCAGGGTGGCGGAAATCACGTTCCCGCACGGGTCGCGCTCCGGGAAAAACACCTCGAAGCTGGCGATCTCCGCCTCGATCATCCGGCTGATGGCGGACGCCGTCAGCTCCTGGTTTGCCTCGATGAGAATCTCGCCAGTGGACATGTCCACCACGTCGGCGGCCATGAAGGCGCCTTCCAGATCATTGGGAGCCGCTTCGACCTGCTCGACACGGGCCTTCCCCAGCGACTCGAACACGCCGCGGGTGATTTTCTTGCCCTGCGGCACGATCACCTGCCCGCCCTTGGCCACGGCATGGGAAAGCTTGATCCCAATCAACCCGGTCGAAACCTGCCAGAAGAGCTTGCCGTTCTTCATTTGAATGGCGGAAAGCGTTTCCTTATGAAAGGTTTTCAGGATCTGCTCGTCGGTCTTCAGACCCAGCGCTCTCAGAAACACCGTGCCATAGAACTTGCGCTTGCGGTCGATGCGGACGTGAATCAGGTTCTTGTTGTCGTACTCGAATTCCACCCAGCTTCCGCGATAGGGGATGATTTTCCCGAGGAAGTAGCCCTGCGCGGGCACTTTCTCGAAGAAGACCCCGGGCGAGCGGTGCAACTGGCTGACGATCACACGCTCGGTGCCGTTGATGATGAACGTGCCGTTCTGCGTCATCAGCGGGATCTCGCCGAAGAACACCTCCTGCTCTTTGACGTCGCGCACGCTCTTGCTCCCCGTTTCCGGATCCTTGTCGTACACGGTGAGCCGGATGGTGACTTTCAGCGGAGCGGCATACGTCATCCCTCGCTCTTCGCACTCCGCCTGGTCGTACTTGAGCTGCAAGCTGACCGGGTCGCCGCAGCGGTTGCAGAAGGTCACGATGTTCCTGTTAAAAGTGCCGCAGTGGTGGCACAGGATGTCGCCGGGATGAAACGGGTCCGTGCGGATGGGGGAGCCGCACTGCCGGCAGGTCGAGCGCAGGTGGTGAAGACCCTTCAGATTGCCGCACTTGCACTCCCAATTGCCGATCGAGTAGTCGACAAACTCGAGCTGGCTCAGTCCCCTGAAGTCGCTAATCGGAAACACGGAGGTGAACACGCTTTGCAGGCCGGCGTCTTCCCGCTCCGGCGGCAGCAGGTTCATCTGAAGGAAGCGTTCGTAGGACTTCTTTTGCACCTCGATCAGATTCGGAATCGGGATCGTCGTCTTGATCTTGGAGAAATCCACCCGTTCGCGGGCGCCACTCTGAACCGGATCTTGCATTCAATCACTCCTCGAGGCCGAAAGGCGACGGCACGAATCTAGAAAGACGGAAATGCCGCAACGCGGCTTGTGTCGCAAGCCGCGCTAAGAATCTCACCCGCTACGGCAGCCTGACACTGCCGCGGGCTTCTGCTAAGGAACACGCGCAAAACGGACCGCGCCCGCGGGAGGGACACTCCGGTGTTCCTCAAGGGTATAGCGCCGCCGGGCGCGGCCTTTGCGCTACATGGCAAATGGGGTGGAGCCGGACTTGAAACCCGGGTGGGGGAATTGTCCGAGAAAAGAGACACTGACAGCGCAGGCATTCGGGGAGCCCATAAGCAGAAGGTTTCGCCCGAAGCCGTTTCCAACACGTATGCAGCCAAGGCACGGCTGCACTCGGAAACGCAGGAAGCTAGATTCACACGCGCCAATGCCAGGATCGCTACCGCCCGATTGACTTCAGATTACCAGACACGGGACGGGACCGTCAAATGGGGGTCCACCGCCCCGAAACAGGCCAGCCCGTTATCCGCGCCCGGCGGCGCGGTACGGCCTACTTGATCTCAACGGTGGCGCCGGCATCGGAAAATTTCTTCTTGATGCTCTCGGCCTCGTCTTTGTTGACCCCTTCCTTGACGGTCTTGGGGGCCCCATCCACCAGGTCTTTGGCCTCCTTGAGGCCGAGGCTGGTGACTTCGCGCACCACTTTGATGACGTTGATCTTGTTGCCGCCAATGGCGGTCAGCACAACCGCGAATTCGGTCTTTTCCTCGACCACTGGAGCGGCGGCGGCCGCGCCCCCGCCGGCAGCCGGAGCGACAGCAACCGCGGCCGCGGCCGCGGACACTCCGAGCTTCTCCTCGAGCACCTTGACGAGCTGCGACGCCTCCAGCAGCGTCAGCCCTTGAATCTGTTCAGCTATTGCGTTGATGTCCGCCATTTCCTTTTAACTCCCTTGTGTAGTCACAACTTGTGGTCCCTGCTCAGGACTGAAACTTGTTCTCCTTCACGCCCAGATCGAGGACGACAGCCACATTGCGGCCGGCTCCGTTGATCGCCGTCACCAGCCGCTGCGCCGGCGCCTGGATCAGGTAGAGCAGTCTGGCCAGAATATCCTGCCGTGGGAGCAGGCTCGCCAGCTCCTGGATGGCTTTCACGTCGATGGCGCGCCCTTCCACCATCCCGGCTCTAAAAACGAAATTGGGATTGGTTTTGGCGTAGGCGGTCAGTGCCTTCGCCAGGCCCACCGGATCCCTGGTGGTGAAAGCAATCGAGGTCATTCCCTGAAGCCCCTCCAGGATCTGTCCGGCCGGCGTGCCCTCGGCCGCTTTGCCGGCCACTGTGTTCTTCACGACGCGGTAGTCTCCGCCGGCGCCTTTGATGGCTTTGCGTAATTCGTAATCCTGCGCCACCGTCAGCTTGTCAAAGCCGGCCACGAACATGTGCGGAGCCTTCAGAACCTGCTCGCGCAAAATCTCCGCATCTTTCCGTTTGTCTGCCTTCTTTTTCATGTTGCACTCCCCGCCAGACTACGCCTGCTTGACGTTGAACCGGGCCACGTCCAGCGAAACACCGGGTCCCATTGTCGAGCACATCGTCACGCTCCTTACGTACTTGCCTTTGGCGGCGGCGGGCTTGGCTCGCACCACCGCCTGGATCAGCGTCTGGGCGTTCTCAAGCAGTTTGTCCGTTGGAAAATTCACCTTGCCCACCGGCGCGTGGATGACGCCGCCCTTGTCGACCCGGAATTCCACTTTTCCGGCCTTGATCTCTTTCACTGCCTTGGCAACATCCATCGTCACTGTGCCTGTCTTGGGGTTGGGCATGAGCCCTCGAGGACCCAGCACCTTGCCAAGACGGCCGACCGAGCGCATCATGTCAGGCGTTGCGATGATGGCGTCGTAATCCATCCAGTTTTCCTGCTGGATCTTGCTGACCATCTCTTCGCCGCCGGCGAAGTCGGCGCCGGCCTCTGCGGCTTCCTTGAGTTTCTCGCCCGAAGCGATCACCAGAACTATCTTGGACTTGCCGAGCCCGTTGGGCAAAATCACGGTGCCGCGCACCATCTGGTCGGCGTGCTTGGGGTCGACACCGAGGCGCATATGAACCTCGACTGTTTCGTCGAACTTGGCGAATTTGACCTTCTGGAGGAGCGGAACCGCCTCTTCGAGGCTGTAATCGCGCCGCACCACCTGCTTGGCGGCGGCAAGATACTTTTTGCCTTGTGTTGCCATAATCTGACTGGTCCAAACGGCTTTGCCTGCACGCAGGGGATTTCCGGCGTCGGCTCTGCCTCCCAAGAGAATCGCGCTAGGCGTTAGCGCAACCAACAAGTCTAGCAGCCCATGGATCGTGGATGCAACTGCTCTGAGCCGGCGGATTTGACCGTTATACGACCTTCTCGCCGATGCCTGCCCTTCGGCCCGCTGCACGGACCTTCCGCGATCTGGTGGTCTGGGGCAAGGCTCACGAGTTCGTGCTGGCTGCTTACGCCCCGCCATTCTGACTTCCTAACCTGTGACTTCAGCCGGGGGACGGACGTCTGCCGGGACTAGTCGAAAGCCGAACTCCTTGGCCTTGGCGGTCATGGTTCGGATGCGGTTCTCACGGTAGCGATTCTCATAGGCCTCTGCTCCTTCGTCAACGTAGGG
>JACQDF010000311.1 GCA_016201205.1 Acidobacteriota bacterium | reverse complement strand
GTCAGGCCATCCTCAGGCTCGATGAAGGAGAGGTCGGAGGTCTGGCCGATGGCGAGAATCACCGTCTCGGCGGCAATGATTTTTTCCGTATTGGGATAAAACTCGGGGTTGAAACGGCCCAGCGCGTCGAAAACAGATTTCACGTCAATTGTTTCGAGCCCCGTAAGACGCCCGTTGTCTCCCACGATCCGCTTGGGGCCGAGGGAGTTGTGGATCACGATTCCTTCCCGCTCCGCCTCGTGGACCTCATCCTGGAAGGCGGGCATCTCCTGCCGCGATTCCAGGCACACCAGAGAGACGTCGCGCGCCCCCAGCCGAAGGGCGGAGCGGGCCACGTCGAAGGCGGCGTGAAGGTAGCGGTCCGGCTCCTCGTACTCCTCGCCGTTAAACCGCAGGACGGAACGGGCCACGTCCACGGCCACGTTGCCTCCTCCGACGACCAGAACCTTGCGGCCCAAATCGACCCGGTAGTTCAGGTTGGCGTTCAGCAGGAAGTCCACACCATGAAGAACGCCGTCCAGGTCGGCTCCTTCGAGGCGCAGTTCCCTGCTGCGATGGGCGCCGATGGCTAGAAAAACGGCCGCATAATCCTGCTCCCACAGATCCCGCAGCAGGAACTCCCTGCCCAGTCTGGTGTTCAACTTCAGCTCCACCCCCAGGCTGACCACGGCGTCTACCTGTGCCTGGATGACGTAGCGCGGCAGCCGATACTCGGGAATGCCCAGCGCGAGCATTCCTCCGGCCACCGGGGCGGCTTCGAAGATGGTGACGCGGTAGCCCAGCTTGGCCAAGTCAGTGGCGGCCGCCAGGCCAGCCGGACCGGCGCCCACGATCGCCACTTTGGGGCCGGTGAGTTTCTTGGGCGCCCGCATGCGCGCGACGATACGCTGGCGTCCCAGCTTGCTGTAAGGACCGAACCTCTCGGCCACAAACCGCTTCAGGGCGCGGATGGCCACCGGCTGATCGAGCTTTCCGCGGCGGCAGGCCTCCTCACAAGGCGCTGCGCAGACGTGACCGCAAATCGCCGCCAGCGGATTTGGTTCTTCGGTCAGCGCATGGGCTTCCTCGAAGCGCCCCTCCGCAATTAGCGCGCAGTAGCGCCCGGCCTGCGTCTTGACCGGGCACGCCTGAAAGCAGGGCACGTTTTGTTCGAGCCACTCCAGATTCACCAGTCTCATAGACCGCCCCGCCCCGCCCCAGTTCGGGATCGTCTACTGCCCCGCCACGTTGCTGGTCACATCCCCGCTGGCCGGCACGGTGACCTCGATGGGCGCAAACTTCGCCTTTTCGTGCCAGACCCTCAAGGTGTACTTGCCCGGCGGCGCGTTGGCGATGCTATAACTCCCGTCCGGTCCGGTTTTCACAAAATAGGGAGTCGTCAAAACGATCACCCACGCCTCCATCTCCGGGTGGACGTTGCAGAGCAACCGAACCTCGCCGGGCTTGTCGAAGGTGTAAGTCTTGGTCTGTCCCTTGGGCCAGCTACCCAAGTTGAATCGGTTCCCGGCTTTGGAAGGTGTGAAGACATTGTGCAACACCGAATCGCTGTTCAGGAACTTCACCGATGTCCCCACC
Organism: Acidobacteriota bacterium; assembly: GCA_016201205.1. Lineage (GTDB taxonomy): Bacteria > Acidobacteriota > Terriglobia > Bryobacterales > Bryobacteraceae > CADEFT01. The sequence continues at coordinate 9,133 of JACQDF010000311.1, read as the reverse complement.
AGCACGGGCAGCACGTGTGGAATGAAGACCATTTTGAGCTGGTCGATCACAGCAGCATCCTTGGGGGCCGGAACCTGTCCGGGCACGTTTTCCAGGTAGACCACCGCATCGCGGTTGTCCTTCATCCCTTTACACTGAATCTTGCCCGTCACGCTGCCGGCGAGTGCGATGGGACCGGCAATAACCGGCGCAAGCAGTAATGTGATCATCTTCATATTCGTTAGACTCCTCTTCTTCTGTCGCGCTGCGATCACTGGACCATGATCTTCACCTCGGGCCCGGCAATGGAGACTTCCGCCGCCGCCCCCGTTCACCGTCACCTCCAGCGGCGAGTTGACGATCTGCCGCGGGCTGGCGGGAAATGGCTGCCCGGGATCGACCCCGGGACGGGTGGGACCAAGATTGGTTGCGATCAGCGATAAGTTGGCAGGATCTTCGGCCATCGAGGCATTCCGAGCATCCGGAAGAGCGGCATTCTCGCTCGAGCCACCCGCTTGCCCGCGTGCCGCCAGGAATGCCCCATTCCCGCCGGTGATAACAAAGTTGGCGTCCGATATCGCCAAGGGCCCTCCCGGCGGAGGAACACCACCGCCCATTCCGCTCGTCATAATGGTGCCGATCAGCGTGCCATCCGGCTTTAAGATCTCAAAATACCGGTGCTGTATCGTGGAACGCGCCGCATCGGCAATTGCCTGTCCTGCCGCCGGGCTGAGCTGCCGATTAAACTGAGTCCGCCAGTCCGTGAACAAGCCCTTAGCGGGGTTGCCATTCACGGCCACGCACAAAGTGGTCAGTAGATAAGTGTGCCAACCGCTCCCTGACGGTCGCGGCTCGGAAGCGATTTCTGAGCCGGGCGCGTGAGCAAGCGGAGGTGTCATAGTATTCCTCTCATTCCTAGCGGGCGTGGACCTTGGTCACAGCAAACTCCGCGTCTTGGCCGTGGCAGGTGGCGCACGCCTCCCCGAACGGCGCGATGTTGACAAAGGCATGCGCGGCTGCCGAGAGGCTGTCATGGCAGGCCAGGCAGGCTGCGGCCGTGGGTGGGGTGGGGCTGAAAAACCCGCGCGGCGTGATGGTAGACAGCAGGCCCTTGGGCAAAGGCAACTGGTAGCTGGTTCCCTCGTGGCACTTGGAGCAGTTCCGCCGGTCGCCCGAAAAGCGGATCTTGTTGAAGTTCTCCGCATCGCCTGCGTCGTAGATGGTGAACTCGTTCTCGAGATTGTGGCCGGAGTGAATCTTGTGAATGAGGTTCTTGAAGTCCATGGCCTCGGCAGGCCGCTTGTCCGCCGGCCGTTCGGACTCGTCTGTAAAGCCCGGGCGGTGGCAAACCGAGCAATATTCCAAGTTGTCACGGCTCTGGCTGTGCACCTGGAGCTTCTCATGGCAGGCGTTGCACTTGGCCTGGGAGACTACCACGCGCCGTCTCACCGGGCTGGCGTCGGTGACACCGAAGTAAAACATTTTGTTCGTGCCCGAGTCGCGCGCCGTCACCTTGCTGCCGTCGACTTTCGTCAGCGTCACGTCCAGGAAGCCTTCCGGCGCAACCACGAAGGTCCCCTTGGAATTGGCCGGAATCGCGGTGGTGAACTGGTAGGTGTAGCCGCTCCGGCCGGTGGTGGCTGCTTTGGCGTCTTCCCGGACGTGAAAGGTGGAGTCATTGGTCGGCCCGCCCAGGCCCAACCGGAAGCGGCTCATCTTCGATGGCTCGATGAGATTGCCCTTGTTGTCGGTGATCTTGAAAGTCACCGTCGGCTTACTGCCCGCCGAGGTTCCCTCGACAGACAGAATCTCGAAATTCACACCAGCCAATTGGGATGATCGTTCCGGAATCGTGTGGGCGCCTTTGACCGAAATATCAAATTCCCGGCCGGTATCCGGGGAGTGGCAGACCGTGCACTGCGTATCCGAGGTCTGGGCGCCGCCCAGCCCATGGTTTCCTCCGGTAACAAAATTGACGTCGTCGTGGCAAGCGCCGCAAGGAGCTCGGGCCGGCTGGGTCTGGTAGTTGTTGCTTTGGCTCCCTCCGGTGTGACAGACCTCGCAGTTGCGGATGTCCCGGGGAAACTTCACGTCAGTGAAATCCCCGTCCTCGATCTCGTATCGGCCTCCCGCCTCCACGCTGGGGAGATTGGCGCCCCGGTGAATCTTGTGGATCATGACCTTCATGTCGGTCGTGTTGCCGGTGACATGATCGGTCGTCTGCGGCGTGTGGCAGAGAACGCACAGCCGTACTTCGCGGCGGCTCCCGCCCCCATGGGCAGCAAGGGGATCATGGCACGCCGCATTGCAGGTTTCGGTTCGAACCACGTCGCGCACCACGCTGACCGGCCTGCCGGCGGGGACCCAATCGAAGACTGCGTTGGCTACGTAAACTCCCAAGCCGAACTCCTGCACGTCCCGAGTAGCATAAATGCCCACCGTGTGGGTAACGTTGGGATCAAACTCGGCGCTGGGAATCCGGGTGCCGAAAGTATACGTGTAGACACCGTCAGCCGAGCCGGCATAGCTCCCCCCGCTGTCCGCGGTACCCTGCAAGAACAGTCTGCCCGTTGTGGGGTTGGGCTGCATCCTGGTCGTGTAGGCGGTGTATTGCCGCTCTCCTTGCTTGATCCGCGCCAGCACAAAATTCAAGGACACCACCCCGGGCGTCTGGATGCCGCTTCGATCCAGCGCCACGTCCCTGTCATCAACGATACGGAAGGTGACCCTGGCCGTCTCGCCGGCGATCTCCGCCCTTTGAATTGCAACCTTCAGGCCCGGCCGAATGAATGCCAGGTCTTTGCCGTCGACGTAGTACTCCTTTTCGATGGGAGAGTACGCCCGGTTGTCTGCACGTTGGGCGGCGATCGGCAAGATCAGACCGATCGCCAGTATGGCCAGAAGAGCCATTCTGTATTTGCGAATCACTGCTTTCATGTCTACTCTCCTTCGAGGACTCACAACTGCCGCTCGCGGTGTTCCTGCCGCCGAGCCTGTGCAGCTTTGATGCCAAAGCGTGTGCGCCTCCCGGCGCGGCTATCCAGGCCTGATAACAGAGAAACAGGCCTGTTTTTCGTGATCGAGTCAGCGACCTGTTAGGGCGAGCGTGACAGAACTGTCACACTTCCTTGTTCTTTCGCCCTCCCGCGCATCTGTTTCTCCAACTCCTGAATGCGATCCAGACTCTTCTGAAGGCGCGCGAAACCCTCCCAGAGAACACCGCCCGGCGACTGATGAAAAGCAGCGAGCGCCGTGCGAACATTCTCGTGACGTGCCATATCCAGATACGCCTGCTCGATGGCCGTCAATCGCCGCTCAGGCGCGGGTTTCTCCCCAGATGCCTGACCAGCGGTCGCAGGCCGGCCCGTCAAGACAGAGGTGGGCGGCGGCAACAGCTTGTCGCGCTCCAGCCCACTCAGAATCGAACGGGCTCGAATCACCAGCAGGTCGGAGGACAGCTTGACCTCGTCGCAGGCATTCAAATAGTCGCCTGCAAATTTTTCGGAATGGCAATTCCGGCAAACCAGAATCATCGCTTTCCGCTTGGGATCGGCCTGCTGCCGGAACTGCTGGAAAAAGGCTTTGTAGCCCGCTTCGGTGGCCTGGTTTCCCTCCGCCAATAGTGGTTGCAGGCCCCGGCTCCAGATGCTCTTCGCGGTCATCTTGTGGGTGAGTTTGACATCCCCGTATCGTTCCGTCTCGAGCATGTGACAGGTGGCGCAAGTAGGGGCTTCGTACTCTCCCTTGGGCAGCGCCTCCGGCATGCGGATTTTCCAGTTCCATGTGCGGCCCTCCGATCGGTAGATGGATCCGTGCTTGGACTGCAGGTAGGCGTCAAAGACCGAATTCCCGGGGCGGGAATGACAGCTTTGGCAGCTCTCGGACCGGCGGGCCTCGGCTGCATCAAATCGGTGGCGGGTGTGGCACGTGATGCAGCCGTTGCGATGGATGCGGCTAGTCCCTTCAAACTCCGGATCCGGATCAAAATAAGGCGGCGCGGTGGCGCCCTGCTGGGAAAAGACGAAATCGCGGCTCAGTTGCAGGACGGGGAAAGGAATCCCGAGAAATTCCGGCTCAGCCAGGCGGCGCTTGAAGTACTCTTCCGGAGGCTCCAGGCTGTGGCCTCCTCCTTTTTCGTATTCCTGGTCGATCGAATCGTGGCAGCCTCCACAGACTGCGTTGGACACCCGGCCGCGGGTTTCCGTGATGGTGGTGTGATTGTCGCCGTGACACAACACGCAGTTGATCTGTCCGTTGCGCACCAGGAATCCCTTGCGGCGTTCAGTCTTTTCTTTCGGCGCCCGCTGCTTCTTGACTTCCTCGTAAATGGCCTGGTTCTGGATGCCGGACCGGCCCATACTGCTGGCCTGGAAGGCCTCCGCCAGACTGGGATTCACCTTCTGGTGGCACTTGATGCACTCTTCCGGCTCCTGGACGCCTTGCGGCTCCTTGATCTCGGGAACAATCTCCTTGGCGTCGGCGGGCAGCCAGGCATTCCAGGCTCCAGCCAGCAGCACCATCTGGAAAATGCTCGATGCAGCAGATTTGATTCTCATAATTCACCTCGCCGGCTGGAGTCCGATCCCCTCACCTCCGCTTGCTGACGCGCGCGGCTCCCTAACAGAGCCGCGACCGTGAGGGAGCGGATTAGAAGACATAGAACAAAGAAATCGACAGGATGTTGACGTGGTAACGAGGAAGCGTCATGCCCAGAAAACCGGCATTCGCCGCTCCTACGTTCGTGAATCCGGGCAAAGCAACGACCCGCTCCAGAGCCAGGTCTTTCTCTGCGTACCGCTCATAGACGTACTCAACCCGATAAGAAATGCTCCTTGTCACCGGGAACTTCAAGGAGGTGGTCAGGCGCTGGAATCGGTTCCCGAGTCGCGGATAATCCTCCGCCGTGCTGACCAGGAAACCTGCCGCCGCGGGGTTCCCCAGCGATGCCGTGGTGGTGGCATTGTCCCCTTGCGAGAAGCCGTAATAAGCATCCAGGACGACCCTGTTTCGGAAAAAGCCGGCATTCACGCCGGCGCCCCAGGTATGAACCAGGTCGCGGATATTGCTTTCCCAGTCGTTGTTGGAAGAATCATTGAACGGCTCGGCGGGAGAAGCATCCAGGCGCTGCCGCGAGCGCAACGAGTATCGCAATCTCTCGAAGGTGTAGTCGGCAAAAAGAGACACGGACGGTCTCACTGGATACGACACATCGCAGGACACCCCATCACTGACGTCGTAGAGAGCGCCATAGGACGACTGGTGGAAAAAGGAGCGATCCACGATGTAGCCGGCCGAAAACTGGATGGACTTGATGGGCGGCGCCTGCAAAGAAACGGTCCCGTAGTTTCGAGAGCGCTCCGCCTCGTCGAACCGCCTCAACCCGGAAAGCTGTCCCAACGCAAACAACCCGGGGCCGGCGGGAAATGAGGCGTTGAAATACATCGGGTCGTATCGCTCGGGCCGTCGCAGAGAATACTGCAGGAGCGCCTGCACTCCCCATCCGTCCTGGTTCATCCAATCCCAACTGGCGCCGGCCGTGTGCTCGTTCGAGCGTTTGGCGTCGCGGTAGGTGCGGTCCCACGACTCCCACTGATAGAACCACCTGGCGGAGGCCGTCTTGCTGGGCGCCCAAATCCAATCCAGATTGGCGTTCTGCCTGGTATAGCCATAGGGAAGATTGCGGCGGCTGCGCGGCGCAGCCTGAGTCGAAACCGGGAGTGATGAATCGTAAGCCACGTAGTTGGAAAACAACAGGCTGGGCGTCTGGTTGTCCAGGCGATAGGAGCGATAGCGGGCGCTGTAGGAAAACTGCTTCTTCACCCTGCCGGTCAGCAGGTAGTTCATCATCAGGGTCTGCTTGTTTCCGTTCAACCCGGGAGCGGGCAGCGCAGGGTAGTTGGATTGTCCCTGGATCGCCGGGCTGATGGTAAACGGCAGGAATGCCTCGTTCTGATGCATCCATCCGGGCGACACCGTGGCCACGATCCTCGCCGAGCGAGCGAGATCGACGGCGCCGGAGATCATGAAGCTCTGGGCGGCGTTGTCGGCGGGCAACGCCTTGCGCCCGGAAGCGGGAACCAGCCGATCGTTCACCGGAAAAGAGCTGGTCCACTCCAGGCCCTTGACATCGTTGTGGAAAGACAAAGTCTGCGAGGAGCCCTGGATGGTCCATTTGGGCTTGGCGACTTCGGCGCTGAGTTTCAGATCGTCGGTCCGGTACTGGAGGGGCTCGGGCAGCTCGATCACCGTGAATGCGAAATTGTTTCCGCCGGGCCGGCTCCCCGTCCGCCTTTCCGGCGAATACTGCAGCCGCAGGTCCCATGCTTCGCTGGGGGTCAGGCTGATGCCCAGTCCCACCGAATCGCGTTTCAGGAACAGGTTCTGGAGCGGCGCACCTTGCAGAGCCTGGATGCCGGACGGCAGCAGAAATTTTCCCGGACCGGTCCGCACAAAGAAATCGCGGCCGCTGGTGGAAACGGCGTGGAAAAGGCGGTTCCAGGAGGCGGTGATCTTGTACCGGCCGAACAGGCCGCCAGTGGCCAGACTCTGCAAATCGTTTTCCGAGTTCTCCCGGGACCGGAGCCGAAAATAGTGGCCGCTGATCGGAAGCTCCGAGTTGAAGTTCAGATCCCGGATGAAAGTGCGGCCGAGATCGCGATACTCGGAGAACTTGGCGACCCCGGTATCTCCCGCTGTTTCCCGCACGCCGATCTCAACCACGGTTTTCTGCGGGCGATTCCGGAGCAGGAGAGCCTCCGGCGAAGGGTACTCGGACTGCCCGCGCAGAGACTGACCGTACAGGCTTAGCAGCATCAGAACGCCGAGGCTCGTTTTGGTCATCATCGTGTCCCGCGCCTACCGATGGAAGCGGACTCCCGAAGGATGGTTGGAGCCATGAATCTGGGAGTGGCAGTTCGCACAGCCCAGGTTGTAAATCAAGCGGTTACTGGCCACCTGGGGCAACGTCGGGTGACCTCCGCGCACGTGGCACTGCTGGCACAACCGTGGCGTTCGCAGTTTCAGAAGCTTTTCATGGATCGATCCATGGGCCTGATGGCAATTCAGGCAGTTCTCCGCTACCGGCGGATGTTCCCAAAGGAACGGCCCTCTCTTCTCGGCATGACAGCGGTAGCAATTCTCGTTGATCGAATTCTCCCGGAGCAGCTTGGGCGTCGCCGTCCCATGCGGGTTGTGACAATCGACGCAGGTCAGCTTCCCTTCGCGCAACGGCATGTGGGAGGAGCGCTGGAGTTGCGCCTTCTGCATCAGATGACACTGAAAACAGACCTCCATGCTGGTTTGCTTGGCCAGCAGGCGCGTTTCGAGAGGCTTCTCCAGAAATCGGGAAGCGTGCAGGACGGGATAGGGTTGCTTGTGCAGGGTGTGGCAGTTGGTGCAGGTGATGTTGCGCGACTCGTGGGGGCTGCCGCGCCAGTAAAGCCGGTTGCCACGCTGGTGGCATTTCAAGCAGGCGTTTTCGACCGCCTCGGGTGAGTTGCCGGTAAATCTGAAAATGAGAGCGCGGTTTCCGGATTGCACATGGTCCTCACCAGAGCCATGGCAGGCTTCGCACCCCTGTTTGCCCGGCGACTTGTACAAGCGGCCGTCGATGCGGGCGTGGGTCGAGCGTGCCCACGCATCGTAGTGGTCGCGGTGACAGCGCCGGCACGTCTCCGGCGTTACGGCAACGGTCGTTCCAATCGCCTGCGGGTCCTCTCCGCGCAGGGGCCAAGCTCCCGCCAGCAGCAGGCTCAGGAATAAGCCGCCGCGAATCGGCAATGGGCATCCACACATAGGCCGCTGCCGCCGCACGGGCATTTGTAGTTCCAGGCAAAGTCCCAGCCGACGATCGAGTGGCGGATTATGGCTCTAACTGCCTCACTTAAGGTGGCTTAGATGATTAGCAGGAGCTCGGAAAGCGGACACTTCCTGACGTGCAAATAGCAGCCTCTGAAACGAGTCTGTCACACCGCATCGCGGTCCAGCTTTGCTCCAGCACGCCGAACCGCTCAGAAACCGGGGAAGATGCACCAGACGGTGTGTCGCAGATTTGTCACAGGGCAGGATTTAGCCGGGATCTGGTCCCGTTTGACCTCGGTAGGCCCGCGAGTCGATCCCATACTTGCGCATCAGCCGATGCAAGGCCGCCCGGTCCATCCCCGAAATCTTGGCGGCCTCAGTGACGTTTCCCAGGGTGCGGGTGAGCAACTCGGCAATGCTCTGCCGCTCGAAATTTTCCAGGCTTTTCTTTTTCTCCTGTCGAAAGGGAGTACGCATCTGCTGGGATTTGCGCAGCAATTGGTCGGGAAGATCGAGCGGAGAGAGGTACTGTTCGGAGGTCAGCGAGACGGCCCGCTCGATCACGTTGCGAAGCTCGCGGATGTTCCCGGGCCAGGGATATTGCTCCAGTACCAGCAGGGCCGCGGCAGAAATGCCCAACACCGGCTTTGCTGTCCGGCGGACGAACGTCTGAAGGAAATGGTCGGCCAGGACGGGGACATCGCCGGCGCGCTCCCGCAAGGGGGGTACTCGGATGGTCAGCACGTTCAAGCGGTAATAAAGGTCATCGCGGAATTTCTTGGCCGCCACCATCCCCTCGAGGTCCTGATGGGTGGCGGCGATAATCCGGATATCGAGGTTCACGAACACCTGGCCGCCAAGCCGGCGGGCCTGTCGTTCCTCCAGAGTTCGTAAGAGCTTGGCCTGCGTAGCGAGACTTAATTCCTCGAGTTCGTCCAGAAACAGCGTGCCGCTGCCGGCCAATTCCAGAAGGCCGCGCTGGAGAGCGACCGCCCCGGTGAACGCGCCCCGTTCGTGGCCGAACAGCTCGCTCTCCAGCAGAGGCTCCGGCAGCGCGGCGCAATCCAACGGGACGAACGGCCCGCCGGCCCGCCGGCTATTGGTATGGATGGCCCGTGCCAGCATCTCCTTGCCGCTGCCCGTCTCGCCGAGCAGGATGACGTTGGCGTCCCCCTGGACGGCGCAGGCGGCGCTGCGGAACATTTCCTTCACCGCCTCGCTGGCTCCGACGATGGTGCTGAAATCCAGTTCGCGCGATTTGGGCGCAGCCGATGCTTCCGGCTCCAGCCTGCGGGCGCGATGCTCGCCGGCCCGCTCGAGAACCTTTCGGAGCTCTGCCGTCGTGAAAGGCTTG
>JACQDF010000310.1 GCA_016201205.1 Acidobacteriota bacterium | reverse complement strand
GGCTTTCTAGCCGGCGCTGGGTGCCGCGCCGGGCAGGCTGAAGCCTGCGATCGGGGCGGGCCTGAAGGCCCGCCGCAGGCTGAAAGCCTGACCCCACCGACACAAAGTGAACAGTATTGGGGCTAACGAGGATGAAATGGTTGGGTGGCTGGCGGCGTCCCGGTCTGTTTCAAACTGCGTTGCTGGAGGCGCCGGTGGCAGCCTTTTCAGAAGTGAAAGCCATAGCGGATATAGAAGCCGCGGCCAGGGGCGTCGATGCCCCAGCTCATGCCGCGGTAGTTGCGGTCGCCTATGTTCTCGAACTCGATCAACAGGTCCTGCCGCTCGGCAATACGCCACGCGGCGCGCAAGTTGAAGGTCGCATACCCATTCAGCTTGGTGTACAGCGGGGCCGGCGAAAGACCGGGTCCCAAGAGCCGGTTCTGCACCTGCGCCAGCGTTTCGCCCGTGGCTGCAAGGATGCCGCCTCTTACCAGTCCCCGGACGATGGCCCCGTTCTGAAAGAAGTTGGCGATGCTGCCTCGAGAGCGTGCAGCTCCAATGCGCCGGTCCGAGAGGTCCAGGCTGGACAGCCGCTCCTGGTTGTGAGCCGCGTACAGGTACGGCTCGATCCAAAACCTGTGTCCCGCTGGAGAGTATCGAATCCGGAAGTAGCCATTCGGGGCCGGCGTTCCGCCTTCGATGTTGGGCGCCAGGCCCGTCCGTTTGTCGCGCGCCCGGAGGTAAGTGAAGACTCCACCGAAGGTCCAGTCGTGCGATGGCTTCACCTCGACGCGGTGCTCAAGTCCCGAAATGCGCGCGACATCGTAGTTTGTCCGTGCCAGCACGGGGTTTGTTGATGCCGCAACGAACACAACGCCGCTGGCGTTCTGCGCAGTGATGGGTTCGCTGCCCAGGATCTTGCCCACCGCTCCCGGGGGGAGAATCAGCGACTGCTTTGTGATGTTGCTGCTGATGTCGTTGATGAACAGCATGACCTCCGTGCTCAGCAGGTTGTTCCGGTAACGCACGCCGCCCTCGTAGCCGAGGCTGGTTTCCGGTTTCACCTGGCCCACCGGGATTCCGGTTGAGACGGCGTCCGCGCCGGCCGTTGAACCCACCGTTGCGTCGAGGCCTGCCACGTCGGGCGCAGCCACCTCAAACCCGGAGCCGGTCAGCCCCAGAGTTCCCAGATCCGTTACATGGGGCGCCCGAAAGCCCCGACTCACATTGGTCACCAGATTCAGCCCCGAGACTGGGGTTGCCACCGCACCAATCCGGAATGTCGCGTTGGCGACACGAAGCGAATCATCCGGCCACAGAGGCTTTCCGCGGACGAGTGGACTATCCGCCGACCGCGACTCATAGGAGGCTCCGTCATAGCGAACATTTCCGATCAGCCGCAATTTCCCCGGCAGAAGTTCCACTTCGTTCTGGATGTATACGCCCCCGCTCTGGTACAGGGAGTTATCCGGAACACGAGGGCGGCGCAGACTCACGGTATTGTTTGCCGGATTGAAGCCGTAAGATGGAGCCGCAATCCGTTCACGATAGTACTCTCCGCCAAAGAACGCGGTCCATCGATCATGGAATCGCTTCCCGATGTTGGACTGCACGCCGTGCACTCTGGTACGTTCCGGCTCATGGGTGATGGTCGCCAGCGGGTTGCCGTTTCCTCCCTGATTCACCCTCTCCTCGCGCTGCACATTGTAAGAGTATGTAGCGGAAAAATCGTCCAGCAAGCCGAGTCTGCCCTTGGTGTATCGGAGGTACATCAGATCCAGCATCAGGTTGCGCAAGTCGGCAATCAGGTTGCCGTCTCCGCCGAGCAACTGGTCGAATCGCTTGCCGCCATCCTGCTGGCTGCGCTGATAGTGGCCGATCATCCGGGAATCGCTCGTCGATGTCCAATACAGCCGCATCAGGCCGCCATACTGGGCGAAAGCCGTATCGGGCGACCTTCCTTGAAACGCCACCTCCGACGGCAGGCCGAGAAAGCGAGTGACCGCTGAGCGGGAATCGATTCCATGCCCCGTGCGCAATCTGTTCGCGCGATGCCCGGTCAGGTTCGCGAGAAATCCGAACCGGCTCTTCGAGTAAGACCCTACGACGTTGGAGCCGTAGCCTGCATCCGAGCTATTGAAATAGCTGCCAAGTTGTCCGTGCCAGGCGCCCTTGTCAGAGAACAGCGGTACCGGCGAGCGGAATTGCACGCTGCCACCCAGCGCATCGCTGCCGTATTGCGCACTGCTCGGCCCTCGCAAGATCTCCACCGTTTCAACTCCCGACGGATCAATCAGGTCGAGAAACGTATGGATACTGCCCCGCATGGCGGCCGTCGAGTACCGGACGCCGTCGAGAAATACATTCACCTTATTGCCTGTCAACCCACGAACAAAAATTCCGGAAATAGTCGGACTCGTCCGCTGTAGCGCTACCCCTGCTTCTTCGTTAGACACCTGCGCCACCACGGTCTTCGCCCGCTGCTCGATCGCGCTGCGACCGATCAGGGACGCGGTCTGAGGAAGGCGATCCGCCAAGTCGACCGAGCCCGAGGACGCCGTCACCGTCACGGTGTCCCGTACAGGTTGTGGGTCCAGGACTACGTCAAGGTCGATCGCCGCCGCGCCAATCTGCACCGGGAGCCGCCGCTCGACCAGACCAAACCGTGCGATGAGAAGCGCGTAGTTCCCTGCGGCAACGTTGCCGAAATGAAACCTCCCCTGCGAATCCGCCGTCGTGCTCGCGACCACGGCCTGCAGGGAGTCGAGCAACTGGAGCGTCGCCTCGCGAACGGGCGTGCCGGACACATCACGCACGGCCCCAGTGAGTGCGCCTTCTGCGAACAACACGCCGGCGTGGCTCAACAGAGCAACAAGTATGAGCCTCATCAATAGCGCCGTCTCCCTCGGGGATCGAGACAAGTTTAGCGTAACGATCCCGGCGCCTTAACCCGGGGACACGGCAGCCTGTCCCCAGTTCTTGTTGCTCAGGTAGTTTGTGTGGAAGTTGCCGGCGAGGAAATCCGGGTCGGCGAGAATCTTCTGGTGCAAGGG
>JACQDF010000309.1 GCA_016201205.1 Acidobacteriota bacterium | reverse complement strand
GCGGAACGCCAGACCGCCGGCCAGGGACGCCCTGGCCGCTGCTGGCACTCGGAGAAGGAAAGCGGCCTCTACTGCTCGATCGTGTTGCGACTTCCGCTGCCGGCTGAGCATCTCCCGGTTGTCACCATGGCTGCCGGACTTGCCGCCGCCGATGCGATCACCGCGATCACCGGCCTGGCATGCGACTTGCGCTGGCCCAACGACGTCCTGCTTCAGGAAAAGAAAGCGTGCGGGATACTTGTTCAGCAGCATAACGATGCTCTCGTGTGCGGCATCGGCATCAACGTAAATCACTCCGTCTTTCCGGACGAGCTGGCGCCGATCGCTATCTCACTGCGCATGGCCGCCGGACGCGAACTCTCCCGGGAACATCTGCTGCTCGAATTGCTGGCGGCTCTCGACCGCCACCTGGACATTCTGGTTCGGCAAGGGAGGGAGGCGGTGATCCGGCTGTTCGCCCAGGCTTCCAGCTACGCCGCCGGCCGTCGCGTCGTTGTCGAGCAAGGCGATACCATGCTACGAGGCGTCACCGACGGTCTGGACGACAACGGATTCCTGTACCTGCGGCTCGACAACGGCTCTCGTACTCTGATTCTGGCCGGCGGCGTTCGCCCCGCTTGAGAAAGGATTTCCATGCTTCTCGCGCTCGATGTCGGAAACACGAACGTCACCCTCGGGATCTTCGAAGGAAAAAAGCTCACCCGCAACTGGCGGCTGCGCACCGTGCACGAGCAAACCGCCGATGAGTGGGGCATCCTGCTGCGCAATCTGTTCGCGCTGGGCGGCCTTCGGCTGGACGGGATTGGCGGCATCATTGTCGCCAGCGTGGTGCCCGTTCTCGATTCGACGCTGGCTGAGATGGCGCGACGCTATTTCAACATCGAAGCGATGTTCATCACCCCGGAAACGAACACCGGGCTCAAGATTCTGTATGAGAATCCCAGCGAGGTCGGCGCTGACCGCGTGGTCAACGGCGTGGCCGCATTCCACAAGTACGGAGGTCCTTGCGTCGTGGTGGATCTCGGCACCGCCATCACGTTCGACGCCGTCAGCCGCCAAGGCGAGTATCTGGGCGGCGTGATTTGCCCCGGCATCGGCATCTCCATCAGCGGCCTGTTCGCAAAAACGGCGCGGCTGCCGATGGTGGATTTCCGCGATCCTGGAAAGCTCATCGGCACGAACACCGTGGGCAGCATCCAGTCCGGCCTGTATTACGGGACTGTCAGTATGATCGACGGCATCCTCGACCGGATGATCGCTGAAATGGGCGTCGATACCAAGACCGTCGCCACCGGAGGGCAGGCCGGCCTCATCATTCGCGGCTCGCGCCTGGTGCGGACACTCGATGAAGACTTGACGCTGGAAGGGCTGCGCCTGATATGGGAGAGGAAGTGACTCCGGAGGGGGCGGAGGCGTCCGGCTGGCCGCAAAACTACTTCAACTACTTCACCGAAATCGAGGAGCATTTCCAGCGCGCCCGCGGCACCGGCTTGTTTTTGCTTTCTCCCCTCGACTGGGCGCTGATTGAAACCTGGAAAAACGCCGGCGTACCGCTGGAAGCGGTGATCCGGGGCATCGATGCGGCGTTCGAGAAATGGCGGAGCCGCAAGACGAAGATCCGCAGGATCAACTCGCTTGCCTATTGTGCGCAAGCGGTGATGGAGGAAGCGCGGGTGATGGAAGGCTCCGTTTCGCCGCGTCCCCGGCAGGTCGAAGCGCCGTTTACCGCTTCCGAACTCGAAGGCTATCTGCGCCGGAACGCAAGCCTGCTGCGCGAAACGAACCATCCCACGCTGGCCGGGATCGCCTCCACGCTGGAGAGCCTTGCAGCCGAAACAGAGCAGCATCTGCACCGCCTGGAAGAACTCGAGCAGCGGCTCACCGCCCTGGAAGACAAGATGCTCGCCAGCGCCCGCGCCGAACAAAGTGACGAGGATTTGTTTCAGGCCCGCAAAGAGCTCGATGCCCACCTGCGCCGCTACCGCGGCAAAATGACTGCCGATCAGTTGACGATGCTCGAGAAGCAGTTTCTGGACCGCAGGCTGCTGGAAAAGATCGGTGCGCCGCGCCTCAGCCTGTTCTACTTGCGGTGAGCAAAGCCCTGACCGCATCCACCGCCAATACGGCCGCGTGTTTCGATTCCGGAATCAGCCCTCCGACGGCGTCCTCAATATCGGCCGCCTGGACAGCGCTCAGTTCGGCGTGTGTACGCCCCAGCATCCATTCGGTGAGCGCGCTGCCCGCGGCGATGGACGCCGTGCAGCCACGCGTCTTGTAGCGCACCTCGGCAATGCGCCCGTTCTCCCAGCGCGCCGACAGACGCATGAGATCGCCGCAAGCGGGATTCATCACTTCGATCGTCACCGCCGGCCCGTCGAGCTGGCCGGCATTGCGCGGATTCTGAAAGTGATCAAGCAGCCGCTGGCTGTACATGGCTACAATCGGAACCATCCATGCCGGTGTGGCGTTCTTATTCTCCCACAGAGCAGGAGCGGGGCCGCCGGCCCTACCGCATCCACGTCGTGGCCGGCCTGATTGAGCGCGAGGGCAAGTTGCTCATCTGCCAGCGCAAGAACGGCCAACGCCACCCACTGAAATGGGAATTCCCAGGAGGAAAAGTGGAAAAGGGCGAATCGCCTCGAGCCGCGCTGGCGCGCGAATTGCACGAGGAGCTCTGCATCCATGCGAGGATCGGTCGTGAGATCACGCGCTATGGGTTCTCCTATCCGAAGAGCGCTGATCTGCTGCTCATTTTTCTTGCGGTGAAGGACTTTCGCGGAGAAATTGAGAACGCCGCCTTCGAGCAGATCCGCTGGGAGGAGCGCGCCCGGCTCCCGGAATACGACTTCCTGGAGGGCGATCTCGACTTCGTGAGGCGTCTGGCGGCGGGCGAATACTGAAGGATTCCTCACAAAATTAACCGGAAAAGTATATGATGCCGTGGAAAGTCGTGTATACTAGTACTTCCAGGGCTGACATGGCTGCTCCCCGGGTGGCGTCAAGAAATTCACAGCTTCAAGGCTGTTTCGTCACCAGAGTGCCTCTCCATGCTCCTTCAACGAGGATAAAGAGGATAGAAAAAGTCAGGTTTTCAAGGCTTTCTACCGCACTTCCGAGTCGAATGTTGCGAGTGCCTGGCGGGGGCTCAGGCCATGTCTCACGAGGATCGCACACCCATTTGCCTGCTCGCGATTGACGACGATCCCCGGACACTGCCGCTCGTCTCCGCCGCACTCGGGCAGGATGGACTCGATCTCATCAACACAACAGATCCCTTGCTCGCCCTGAAGTTGATTGCGGAGAGGCGTCCGCAGTTTGTGGTCCTTGATCCGGCTTTAGGCGAAATGCGCGGTGTGGACCTGTTAGAGAAAGTCGTGGAACTTGACCCCGGCGTGGACGTTGTGATTGTATCCAGCCAGCCCTGGTCGCAATGCGCCGTCCACGCGATCCAAAAAGGCGCCTGCGACTATTTCACCAAGCCGCTGGATATAGAGCGGTTCCGCGCAAGAATCCGCGAGTTGGTCGAGGAGGTGAAACAACGGCAGCGAGCGCTTGCAGTGGATATGGAACTCATCACCGCCTTTCAGTTCCAAGGGATTGTCGGCCGCAGTGCGGCGATGCTCGAGGTCTTTTCAAGAATTCGCCGCATTGCTCCGCACTTCCGATCATTGCTCATAACAGGCGCAACCGGAACAGGTAAGGAATTAGTGGCGAAGGCCGTCCACCAGTTGAGCCCGGCGCCAAAGAGCCGTTTCGTAGCCTACAATTGCGCGGCCATCGTGGATACGCTCATCGAAAGCGAGTTGTTCGGCGCCGTCAAAGGGGCCTTCACCGGCGCCACCCAGGACAAGGTTGGCGCCTTTGAGTATGCCAGTGGGGGAGTTCTGTTCTTAGACGAAATCGGTGATATGCCGCTCGGGACGCAGGCCAAACTACTTCGAGTTTTGCAGCAGCAGGAAATCCAGCGCGTGGGGTCGCCGGTTTCACGAAAGATCGATGTGAGGGTGATCGCGGCTACTCATTGTGACCTGAAGAAAATGGTGGGACATCGTCAATTCCGTGAAGACCTTTACTACCGGCTGTCCATGATCCAAATCAGCATTCCTCCTCTTGCTGAGCGCAAGGAAGACTTGCCCCTGTTGCAGCGCATTTTCCTGCAACGCTACTCCAGGCAGTATGGCAAGCAGATACGAGGTCTGACACGGCGGGCCCAAGTTGCGCTGGCGAAGTATTGCTGGCCAGGCAACGTTCGTGAACTCGAAAACACCCTCGGCCACGCTTGCATGATGGCGGAAGGAGGAGTGATTGACCTCAGGGACCTGCCTCCGCATCTGTTGCATCCTTCGGCCGCAAACTCGGAAGAGGAACCAATGGTCTCCCTTAAGGAAGCTCAGTTTCAACACGTGAAGAGGGTAGTGGAGGCCCTGGGCGGGAACAAGATCAAAGCCGCACAAGTCCTGGGTATCAGCCGGGCCACGCTTTACCGCTATCTGGAGTTGCACGGGCCATACTCGCACGCTGTGGCCACTCAGCCAGTCGGCGCGCCGGCAACCAACGACAATTCGTCTCAGGCCTGAGAGAATTGCACCAGCAGTGAGAATGATTGGACTATCATTCGATGCGGCCCATGACCGGGCAGCCTGATGGCCCAGGTTAGGGGATCTTTTTAATGTAAATCTTTACACCAGAACCCTCTCCGCCACATGACCTCGGGGTGGTAGGTACTGAACTGTACCGCCTCTTAGGCCCAGGCGCGCTGGCCGGCGGTTTCTTCAGACTTCTCACGAACCATACACTCAGGACCGGAGCTGGTTTCCCTTTTCACCGCCCCAAGGCTTAAACCCTCTATGATTTCAATCACTTAAACAGTATGGACTCCTACTTGCCATGTCTCTCATGCGAGTGACCTGACGGCATGTTGTCAAGACCATCCCGGGGTGCACCAGGTAGGTTTGCACCCCGGGAGGCCTGCGCTCCATTTCTGCTGGTCCGGCAAAAAGAAACTGCAAGGAAGAGATAAATGACTTCTACGGATTACACGACGATTTTTGCTTACCTGGTGACATCGGCATGCGCCGTTACTTTGAGTCGCCGTAGTTCGAACTGGCGCATTCGCCTGCTGACTCTTGTTCTGGGCGTCGTGCCCATTTGTCAACTGGTGATGATCCTGTCCTATAGCAAGGCGATTTCCCTGCCAACAGCAAGTGTGGTTGCGGAGGCAATCCAGTGGCTGATCAGCGTGTTTTGCCTGTCCGCGGTCCACCTGATTAACCGGGAGAATACGGACCGGGAACAGACCGAAGTTCGCCTGCGGCTGGCCGAGGCGTCCGGACCTTTCCTGGCGGGCGGGATCAGCGACAGCCTTCGTTCCGCCATGCTCCCAGTGGAGAAACGCGAGCCGGCAGTCGTTCAAGAACAAACACCTGTCGCCCAGGTTTCCGAATCCCGGTCCGCCTCCCGGTGCCGTCGGACATCACATCCGGCTATGGTTACGGTCTTCGATGCCGACAACCATTCCGTTCCCTGCGTTGTTGAACACCTCCAGGACAGGAGCATGCGGATCGTTACCGAAGCCTGCCTTCCCCCTGATGTTGCAGTCAAGATTGCCGTGGACAACCTGGTCCTGCTGGGCTCCGTCAGAGCGTGTCAAGAGCGCGGCGCCGGGCATGATGTTTATGTTGAACTGAATCACTGCGTTGACCTGATGCGGCTCTCGAACCTCCTGGTGGAAGAAAGGAGAGCGTCCTCTCTGAAAGGGAGCCCGATTCAACCGCCTGTTTCCTTCGCCCATCTTTCGTAGAGAGAAGTGGCGCCGGTCGAACGATGAGGAGGGAAAGAAAATGACAAAGCCATTGACAAGCGAGGCGCATCGGGTCCTGTGTGCCCCGCAGGACGAGTCTGACCAGGTGAGCTTCAAACTGCGAGAAGCGGTGCACACACTGATCGGATCCGCGCAAGCACTGATGGAAACGTCCCCATCGCAACAGGATCGAGAATACTTGGAAGCAATCACCAAATGTAGTGAAGAGGTCTTCCATCTGGTGACTCCGATGCTTTCCCGGTCGAAGAACCGGGACGAGTCCCGGTCCACGCAGTTCGACCTCCGAGCCGAGGTTGAAAGCATCAGCCGTGTCATGTGGAGAACCGCGGACCGGAAGGGTCTGATGCTGAAAGTCGAGATCAATCCCGAAGTGCCGGCCAGGCTGGTAGGTGACCCGGCGCGGACCCGCCAGGTCCTGCTGAACTTTCTGGATAACGCTTTGAAATTCACTCACTCCGGCGTCGTAGCCGTGGGCGTGTCGCTGCGGGAACGTCTCTCCTCAAGCAGCGCACTTGTCAGGTTGGAAGTGATGGATACGGGAATTGGCATAGACCCTGAAATCAGCGGGCGCATTCACGGATGTTTTCAGAACCGTGATCCGGGCTCGGACGCGGAATACTCCGATATGGGTCTGGGACTCATCGTGAGCAAGCGCGTCGTGAGGATGATGAACGGTGAAATCGGTTTTGTGAGTAAACCTGGATTTGGCTCGACCTTCTGGTTCACGATTCCTGTGATGATTCCAGCGGCTAGATGCAAAGAAGGTGGTGTGCGAGCCGGCCTCTGCCGGCGAGCACAGTCCGCCCTATACTGGCATGCGCAGCAAAAAGCACAACCGCCGCCGTTCAATGCGGCAACTTAAAGGAGAGCAGGCCTGACATGCGACCCACCGAAAAACGCCACATCAAACCAGCAGGATGGAACGCTCAGTCTCCGTTTTGGGCTTGGATGACGATGCCTCCTGCGCTTCTGTCTACCCTGATCGCGCTTTCGCTGGTGGGCCGTGACGCCAGGGAAAGTTTGCACATCGTCGTTTCGTGCATGCTGGGCATCACGCCGGTCATCCTGTTCCACATGTACCGGCGTGACATCCGCGAGCGCAACAAAGTGGAAGAGGCCTTGCGCGAAAGCGAAAAGCGCTACCGCGAGCTGGTCGAGCTGTCCCCGAACGGAATCGCAGTATATCGAAACGGCGAGATTGCATACATCAATCCGTCAGGGGCGCGAGTTCTGGGCGCCCCCTCTCCCAGGAACTTGCTCGGCAGGCAGATGGCTGATTTTGTCCACCCTGAATCCCGCGCGGCCGTTGCTGATCTGTTGCACCTGACCAATGCCGATCAAGTGACTGATCATCTTGGAGGACAGTTTCTCCGGCTGGACGGAAACGCAGTCGAGGTTGAGGTAACAACTTTACCCTTCCTGTACGAAGGGGAACAAGCAGTGCAGGTAATCTTCCGCGATCTCTCCGAGTCGAGACAACGGGAAAGAATGCAAGAGGCGCTCCATGAAAGCGAAGAGCGGTTGCGTACTGTTGTATCTCACCTGCCGATCGTGCTGTTCGCCCTGGACCGGGCTGGCGTTTTCACCCTGTCGGAGGGTAAAGGGCTGAATGCCCTGAAGCTCAAGCCGGGCGAGGTAGTCGGCCGGTCTGTTTTTGATCTATACAACGACGTTCCTCAGATTCTCGAGAATACGCAACGGGCACTGGCGGGGGAGACCTTTTCCTCGACCGTACAAGTGGGGGAGGCCGTATTCGACGCGCGGTACAGCCCTCTGCTCGACCATGCCGGCACAGTGACCGGCGTGTTCGGGGTAGCAACCGACATTACCGAGCGGATGAAAGCGGAGCAGCAGTTGCATGCTTCCGAGGAGCGCTGGCAACTGGCTCTGCGTGGCAACAACGATGGCCTCTGGGACTGGGACGCTCGTACGAACGAGGTCTTCTACTCCGCGCGCTGGAAGCAAATGCTGGGCTACGAAGAGCACGAACTGGGGAACCACCCGCAAGAATGGGAGCGGCGTGTTCACCCGGAAGACCTACCTCGGGTGCAACGTCAGTTGCAGGAGCATCTGGAGCGAAAAACAACCTTCTATGCGACCGAATATCGCTTGCAGGCCAAGGACGGGAGTTACAAGTGGGTGCTCGCCCGCGGGCAGGCCCTCTGGGATGAGCAGGGACGGCCCATTCGCATGGTAGGCTCACACACCGACATCACCGAACGCAAGCTGGCGGAGGAGACCTTGAAGCGGGCGAAGGAAGAGGCTGAGATGGCGAGCCGCGCCAAGAGCGAATTCCTCGCCAACATGAGTCATGAGATCCGGACACCCATGAACGGCATCCTGGGGATGATCGAACTGGTGCTGGAAAGCCAGCTCATCGCGGAACAGAGGGAACACCTCGAGATGGCCAGGTGCTCGGCGGAGTCACTGCTGTCGCTGCTGAAAGACATCCTGGACCTCTCCAAGATTGAGGCTCGACGGTTCGAACTCATGCCAGTCTCTTTCTCCCTCCGCAAGTGCCTCACCGAGGCGGTGAACATGTTTGAGGTGACTGCCAGGCACCGGGGGCTGGTGCTGAGCGATGAGATGGAGCCGGGTGTGCCGGACGTGCTTGTCGGGGACCCGGTGCGGCTCCGTCAAATCATCCTGAACTTGCTTGGCAACGCCATCAAGTTCACTGAGCGTGGGCAGGTGAGGGTACGGGTGGCGGCGGCCATGCGGGAAGCATCAGAGATCAGGCTTCATTTCCAGGTGAGCGATACAGGGATTGGCATCCCGGAAGACAAGCAAGCCTGGATCTTTGAACCGTTCCGCCAGGTTGACGGATCGAGCACGCGGCGATTTGACGGCACCGGCTTAGGTCTGGCTATCTCGGCGCGGCTGGTGGAACTCATGGGCGGTCACATTTGGGTCAAAAGCCACTTGGGGGAAGGCAGTACGTTCCACTTTACGGCTGCGTTTGGGGTCCCCGTCAACGGCACAACCACGGATCCCAGCGGGTTACACGAGCTGCACAAGCTGGCTTCCGCGATCGAATCCATTGAACCTCGTTCCGTTCGGCCCCTTCAAGTTCTGCTGGCTGAAGATAACCTCGTGAACCAAAGGCTGGTGGTGCGTGCATTGCACAAGCAAGGCCATGACGTAGTGGTAGCGGGGAACGGCCATGAAGTGCTTGCCGCCCTGAGGCGGCGAGCCTTCGATCTGATCCTGATGGACGTGCAGATGCCTCAGATGGACGGATTGGAGGCCACTGCCGCCATTCGTGATGCCGAGAGAGGTTCCGGGAAACACGTTCCGATTGTGGCGCTGACCGCCTGTGCCATGAAAGGGGACCAGGAGAGGTGTATCCAGATGGGGGCGGATGACTATCTCACCAAACCTGTCAATCTTGCACATCTTCGCGCAACGTTGGAAAGGTGGACAGCGCAGGAAGCAGCGCCAGTCTAGGCCGGGACATACCGCTTGATGGGGAGGGCGCTGGCATGCTGCCGCGTTTTCGGCGCACGACCTGCGGGCGCAGGGACCTGTCCAGTTACCCGTGTGGGGCGGCCATTCTTGGC
The DNA here is from genome assembly GCA_016201205.1 of Acidobacteriota bacterium. Classification (GTDB taxonomy): domain Bacteria; phylum Acidobacteriota; class Terriglobia; order Bryobacterales; family Bryobacteraceae; genus CADEFT01. The sequence continues at coordinate 10,570 of JACQDF010000309.1, read as the reverse complement.
TGCCGCCGGCCTTCCGGCCGGCGCTGGGTGCCGCGCCGGGCAGGCTGAAGCGGGCGGGCCTGAAGGCCCGCCGGGCTGAAAGCCTGACCCCACCGAGGAACCAGACAAAGTGAACAGTTAGCCGGCCTTTCTCGCCGCCGCCGCCAGCGCCCGCGCCGTATACACACGCGCCAGATGCTTGCGGTAATCCGCCGACGCGTGCAGATCGTTGTTGGCGTCCACGCCATCGGCGACCACCGCCGCCGCCTTGCTGATATCGCCGGCGGAGCCGGCGGCGCCTTCCAGCAATCTCTCGACATTGGCAGCGCGGAACGGCTTGCCGGAAAGCCCGGTGACGCCCACTCGCGCCAGCGCGATCCTGCCGCCGCTCTTGCGAATGCGCGCTGCCACGCCCACGATCGCGAAACCGGACGCCGGTTGCACGCACTTCTGATACGACACGCCTGTTCCGGCAGCCTCCACCGGCACGCTGATTTCGACCACCAGCTCACCCGCATCGAGCGCCGTCGTAAATGTGTCCTGGAGGAAGCTGCCGATCGCCAGCGTGCGCTCGCCGCCGGCTTTGGCCAGCTTCACCTGCGCCTCGAGAGCATGAAGCGAAGCCGGATAATCGGCCGCCGGATCCGCGTGAGCGACGCTGCCGCCGATGGTGCCCATGTTGCGCACCTGGATGTCGCCGATCTGCGAGGCTGCCTCCGCCAGCAGCGGGCAGCGCGATCGCACCAGCGGCGACGACTCCAGCTCGTAGTGCGTCACCAGCGCCCCGATGCGCAACATGCCGCCCTCCTCGCGAATCGAGTTCAGGCCCGGCACATTCCGCAAGTCGATCAGCTTGTCCGGGGCCGCCAGCCGCAGCTTCATCAGCGGAATCAGGCTCATTCCCCCCGCCAGCGCCTTGGCATTTGATTCGCCCAGCAGCTTGAACGCCTCGGCCAGACTGTTCGGAGTTGCGTATTCGAAATTCTGCGGAATCATGCCTTTCCTCCTGTGAGCACTCTCCAGATTTTTTCCGGGCTCAACGGCATGTCGAGATGCTTCACCCCCAGCGGGCTCAGCGCATCGACCACCGAGTTCACAACGGCAGGCGAGCAGCCGATGGTGCCCGCTTCACCGACGCCTTTCACCCCCAGCGGGTTCACCGGCGACGGCGTCTCGGTATGATCCTCTTCGATTCGCGGCAGCATGCTCGCTTTCGGAATGGCGTAGTCCATGAATTCGCCGGTGAGCAACTGACCGTTGTCATCGTAGACGGCGTTCTCATACAGCGCCTGCCCGATGCCTTGTACGACGCCGCCGTGCACCTGCCCGGCGACGATCAGCGGGTTGATGATCTTGCCGCAGTCGTCCACGGCCACGTAGCGTTTGATTTCGACCGCGCCAGTCTCTTTGTCGATCTCGGTGACGACAATGTGCGCGCCGAACGGGAAGGTGAAGTTCGGCGGCTCCCAGAAGTGAGTCGCCATCAGTCCCGGCTCCGTGTTGGGCGGCAGTCTCATCGCACGGTAGCTGGCTCCGGAGATCTCGGCCAGGGTCACGCTCTTGCCGGTCTTGTTGCAGATGCAGCGGCCGGCGGAGTAGCTGACGTCGCTCGAATCGAGCAGCATCGCCCCGTATTTCTTGATCTTGACCTTGAGATCCTGAAGAGCGAAGTAGAGGGCGGTGCCCCCAACGGCAGTGGCCCGCGAACCGAACGTGCCGATGCCGTACTGCACAATCGCGGTGTCGCCGTGCAGTACGATCACGTCATCGAGATCGACGCCCATCTCATCGGCGGCGATCTGGGCAAAGGTGGTTTCTTCGCCCTGCCCGTGCGGCGAGGCGCCGGTGTGCACGGTCACTTTCCCGGAAGGCTCGACGCGGACCGTGGCGCTCTCCCAGCCTCCGGCCGGCGTCGCCGGGGAGGGTCCGAACGCGCAGATCTCACCGTAGGTCGAGAGGCCGATCCCCATCAGCCGCCCTTCAGCCCGGGCCCTTTTCTGGTCTTCGCGGAGCCTTCCGTAGTTGACCAGATCAAGCGCTTTCTTGAGCGGCTTGTCGTACTCGCCGCTGTCATAAGACAACCCGGTGGCGGTGGCATACGGGAATTCTTCCGGGCGGATGAAGTTCTTCAACCGAATCTCCGCCGGATCCATTTTCATCTCGGCCGCCAGCATGTCCACCATACGCTCGATGCCGTGGGTTGCTTCCGGGCGTCCCGCGCCCCGGTAGGCGTCCGTCGGTGTGCAGTTGGTGAACACGCCGACGATGTCCGCGCGGATGTTCTTGAAGCGGTACAAACCGGGCATCATCAGCACGGACAGCGTGGGGATGGCCGGCGTCAGAAGCTGATGGTAGGCGCCCAGGTCCTGGATCAGCTTCAGCGTCAGGCCGAGGATCGTGCCATCCTTGCCGGCGGCGATCTCGAAGTAATCGGCGTGGCCGCGACCGTGAATCGTTGCCAGGAACCCCTCGCGGCGGGATTCGATCCATTTGACCGGCTTGCCGATGCGCATCGAGACGAAGCCCATCAGCGCCTCTTCGGCGTAGACGTTCAGCTTGCTGCCGAAACCGCCGCCGACTTCCGGCGCGACTACGCGCAGCTTGTGCTCCGGCATGCCGAGCATGCCCGCTACCAGCGACCGCATCAGGTGCGGTATCTGCGTCGAGGAATAGATCGTGAGCGCTTTCTCGCCGGTCTTGTAATCGGCTACCACGCCGCGCGTTTCCATCGCGCAGGGAATCAGCCGCTGGCTGGTGATCCGTTGCTTCACCACAACCGCGGCTTCCGCAAAAACCTTGTCCACTTCGCCGTTTTCCTGGTGAAAGGTGAACGCAATGTTGTCCGGCCATTGAGGGTGAACCGCGGGTGCGCCTTTCTCGAGAGCTTTCTCCGGGTCCGCCACCGCCGCCTTCACGTCGTACTCGACTTCGATGCGATCGGCCGCATCGCGGGCGATGTAGCGGTCCGTCGAGACGACCACCGCCACCGGATGACCTGCGAAATAGACGCGATCCTGCGCCAGGATGTGATGATGCGGCACCCGCAGCCCGGGCAGCGAAGCGCCGCAGGGGACCGGTCCGACGTCCTTCACATCGGCGCCGGTGAACACCGCCACCACGCCTGCCGTCTCGAGCGCCGGCCGGATGTTGATGCTCTTGAGGATCGCCGCCGCATGCGGGCTGCGCAGAATTGAGGCATGGTGCATGCCAGGCATCTGGATGTCGTCCACATAGGTGGCCGTGCCGGTGATCAGCCGCGGGTCCTCTTTGCGCTTGATGCGCTTGCCGACTAAGGTTTCCGGTCTTGCTACTGTCGTTGCCATAACCTATGCCCCCATCTTCGCTGCGGCTGCTTTGACCGCATTCACGATGTGCTGATAGCCGGTGCAGCGGCACAGATTGCCATCGAGCCCATGCCGGATTTCCGTTTCGCTCGGAGAAGGGTTGCGCTCGAGCAGTTGCTTTGTGGTCATGATCATGCCCGGCGTGCAGAAGCCGCATTGCAATCCGTGCTCCTCCCAGAAAGCCAGTTGGATGGGATCGAGATTGCCATTCGAAGCGAGCCCTTCGATGGTGAGCACTTCCCGGCCGTCGCACTGTACGGCAAACATGGTGCACGATTTGACGGCTTTGCCGTCCACGGCGACGGTGCAGGCGCCGCATAGAGATGTTTCGCAGCCGATGTGAGGTCCGGTGAGCCCGAGGACTTCCCGCAGATAGTGAATCAGCAGGAGCCGCGGCTCGACCTGGTGAGTGTGTCTGGTTCCGTTGATGGTGACAGTGATGTTCATGGGTCTCGTCCTGGTTCCAGCCCGCGGCGCGGTGTGCGCGCCCGAGGCAGCGAATATCATACCGCAGCAGGTGGGTGGGTGGCGGTTCGGGCGTCCGGGCGACGTCCTTGCTCCCGTCACCGCGGCGACAGCTTCTGCGGCCGCCAGTTCAGGATCTCTGCCGTATACACCGTCCCGCTCGGGCTGACGGACAAGTGATGCACATAGAAGAACTGCCCGGGAAGCTTCCCTGGCCCTCCAAACGCGCCTTGCACTTTGCCATTCAAATCGAGCTTCAGCACGCGGTCGTTATAACCGTCGGCCATGTACAACGTCTGATCGGGCGTGATCGCCAACCCCCACGGCGAGCCTACGTGAGTCCATTGCTGGAGGAACTTCCCCTCGGCATCGAACACCTGGATGCGGTAGTTCTCGCGGTCGGCCACATACACCCGGCCCTGGCGGTCCACCGCAATCGAGTGCGGAGTGTTGAACTCGCCCGGGTTGATGCCTCGCTTGCCCCACATCTTGAGCACGCGGCCATCTTTGGCGAGCTTCACCACGCGCGAGTTCCCATAGCCGTCGCTGACGTAAAAATCTCCATTGGCGGCAAAGGCGACGTCGGTGGGCCGGTTGAAGCGTAGGATCTCTTCATCGCGCAGGCCGCGCATCCCGCTCTGCCGTGCGAGCGGCGATTCGTCGAGGCCGCCCTTGGCTTCAGAACTGCGCTTGAAGCGCCCCAGCACCATCAGCACACGCCCGCGCGGCGTCATCTTCATCACCGTGTGGCCGCCGTCATCCACCGCCCACAGGCTCCCTTCCGGATCGAAGCGGATGGCGTGCGCCCGCTCGAAGAGCCCGTCGCCGAACGAGCGGACAAAACGCCCCTGGGGATCGAATTCCATGATCGGATGTGGGCCGCGGTGAAGGACGTAGGCATGCTCGCGTGAGTCCACCGCCACGCCGGGCGTCTCCATGAAGTTCCAGCCGTCGGGCAATTGCGGCCAATTCCCGGCCGGCTTCAGGTGCAACGGCGGGAAGGAGCTTTGGGCCGCCAGCAGGGCGGCAACGGTGAGCAGGAGGGCTGCGACTCGCATTCTCTGATTCTATAGAACCGGGAAGGGACGAGAGGCTACCATGTCAGCCGCAGAGCAAGCTGAATCAAACGCGGATCGAACGTGTTGGTGAAGTTGCCGAACGCCGCGCTGTTGCGGTTCGCAAATGCCGGCAGACCCCCGAGCACCTGGAAGTTGGTCTTGTTGGTGAGGTTGAAGAATTCCGCCCGGAATTGCAGCGCCATCCCTTCTTTCGGCAGCGCGAAGTCCTTGATCGCCGCCAGATCCAACTGGAAGAAGTTCGGCATCCGTCCGATATTACGGCCGGCAGTGCCAAACGGGTTGTTGTTGGCGGGCAGCGCGAAGGCGGCTGGATTGAGGAAGCGCTGGCGATTCGGACGGTCATCGGGGAAGTAGAACGGCTCGCCGGTGACGTTGGGGCGAAAGACCGGGCGGCCACGCCACGTCGGTCCAATGGTGGAGACCTGGTAGGCGCCGCCGAGATCATGGAACACCGTGATCGGCGCGCCGTGATTGATCGAATTGATCGCGCTGATCTGCCAGCCGCCCAGCAGGTACTCGCCGGCCTTGGGCAGCGAGGAGAGAAACCGCCGGCCCTTGCCCACCGGCGTCTGCCACAGCACGCTGGTGATATTCGTGATGGGCTGGTTGTAGCCGGAAAGACCCTTGTCCAGGCCGCGGTTGTAGTTGTCCATCAGCGCCGAGCCGTTTCCGAGCGGGTCCTCGAGCGCGCCGCTTACATTGTCCATCGCTTTGGACCAGGTGAAGGAATTCAGTACAAACAGACCCTGTTGCAGTCGGCGCTCGAAGCGCACCTGGAGGCTGTTGTAATTGGCCCAGCCGCCGGGGAATGCGTAGGTGATGTCACTGAAGCTCGCAATCGGACGCCGTTGCTGTAAGGGAACAATCTCTCCAGGGCGATTGATTCGGCCCTGGTTGTAATCAGCAAACAGCAGCAGTTTGTTCGAGCGGTTGCCCACGTAGGCGACGTCCACCAGCGTCTGTCTGGCGATTTCCCTCTGGATGGAAAAGAACCAGCTCGCGACATATCCCGTGCGTGTGTCCCGCGGCATATAGGTAATGTTGGACAGCAACGGGTTGAACCGATCCGGGGAAGTCAGACCTTCCGGATAACCCTGCTGCGTGGTGCGGAACGCGGGATTCGGCTGCCCGCTGGCCAGGACAGGGGCCGGATTGCTTACCAGCGCGTTCACCACCTGCGGCCCGTTGATCGCCAGAAGGTTCCCGCCGCCCGAGCGGTTGAAGTGGATGTAGCTCACTCCCGCGCCGCCTCGAACCACCGTCCGATTGTCTATCGAATAGGCAAAACCGAGCCGAGGCGCCCAGTTGTTCCGGTCCGGATCCATCAACGCCCGCTCGGAGAGTGACCCCGAGCTCGCCTTGATCATGCGCAAACCCAGAGGATCGAAATTGCTCGCAATCTGGTCGCGCTCCCATTGCGGTGTCGCATATTCATAACGCATCCCCAGATTCAAGGTCAGCTTCGGCGTCAGTTTCCAGTCGTCCTGCAAGTAAAGGAACTGCATGTTCTGCCGGTAATTCGCGATCAGCAGGTTCACCAGGCCATAGAGGTCGCGGAGCCCAAACAGAAAATCGGCCATGTTGTACACATTGCTGGCCGCAAGATTGGCCGCGGGCTTGCTCAGATTGGCGGAATAACGGTCCACTCCATAGAGCGGGTTGACGTCCTGAACCTCGGTGTGAATTCGCTGGAACTCGTAGCCGGCTTTCACCGAATGCTTGCCCAGGAATCGCGAATAGTTCACCTTGGGGTTAAAGACCGTCGGATGCTGCCACTGCGGATTGGTGGACTGCTTGCCGATGGTGTTGTAGCCGGTGATGAGCTGCGAGGTGAGACCGCCGGCGATGCGCTGGTCGGTGGGCAACCCCTGAATGCCGTACACATCCCGCATGGTGGGGGCGCCCAGCCCGATCGGCTCCTTGCCTGCCCGGGTACGCGATACGCCAAACCGGAACTCGACCAGTTGCACCGGCGAAGGAGTGTACGTCAGACCGCTCACAAGCTGCTGGTTCAGCACGCGCGTGAAGCCGTTGCCATCGCCCCCTGATGGCCCAGGAATGTTCGGCTCGTCGAAGATGTTCGCCTTGCGCTGCCCAAGCCGCGTAAAGCCGCTGATCTTCGAGTTGATCTGGTAATCGAACTTGGTGTTGTACTTGTCGGTGAAGTCGCGGAATCCTTGCAGGAGCTGGAAATTGCCGCCGGCGCCCGGATTCGTCGGCGCCGGCAGATCCCCGAGCACCCTGCGTGCAAACGTCGTAATGTCATTTACCGGAATGGGCGTGTTGGCCGGATACAGCGTGCCGGTGAGCGGGTTTCGCACCGGCAGCGAGAAGACGCCCCGCCGGTCATTGAGGGTCGGCATCGTCGATGTTGTCAACTGGCGCCGTACCTGGCGGAACCCCTCATAATCGAGGAAGAAGAATATTTTGTTCTTCCTGATGGGGCCGCCGAAGGTGAAACCGAACTGGTTTCGAGTAAGCGGCGGTTTGATGCCGCCCGGGGGCTTGAAGAAGCCGGTAGCGTTCAACTCGCGGTTGCGCAGAAACTCCCACGCCGAGCCGTGGAACGCATTGGTTCCGCTCCGGTAGGCAACGTTGACGGCCGCGCCCCCGCTGCGTCCGAACTCCGCGCTCATGTTGTTGGTCACCACCTGGAACTCGGCGAGCGCGTCCGGCGGCGGCTGCATCACCTGGTTGGAAAAGCCCTGGTTGCTGGTGCCGTAAGCGTTGTTGTCGATTCCGTCGAGCAGAAAGTTGTTGAACGTGCTGCGCAAGCCGTTCACGTTGAACGAGCCCTCCCGCGGCGTTGCCCCGCCCGTGGAAAGCAGCGACGAGCGGACGCCGGTGGTCAGCAGCACCAGTGACGAATACGCCCGCCCGTTCAACGGAAGCTCGAGGATCTGTTTCGCTTTGACCGACTGGCCGCGCTGGCTCGAGTCGGTCTCGACCAGCCGCACCGCATCGGTGACTTCGATGCTCTCGGCCACCTGGCCCACTGCCATCTCGAGGTCCACCCGCTGGCGCGTGTTCACGCTGACCAGAACACCGTCGGCGAAAGCGGTGGCAAAGCCGCTTTTTTCCGCGCTGACTTTGTATCGTCCCGTGCGGACGGTGAAGAACTCATAGTTGCCGTTTTCATCGGTGTTCTTTTCGGCCCGGATTCCGGTTTCCAGATTGGTCAATGTGATCCTGGCTCCGGGCATGACGGCGCCCGTTTTGTCGCGCACCGTGCCGAGCACGGCGCCGGTGTCAAACTGAGCCAAAAGATTGGAGCTGAAGGAACAGAGCAGGAGAAGGCACAAACCAAATCTCATCGAGACACCCCGTTGCCAAAAGATTGAGCAATATCCGGAGATTAGCGTTGCGAGGCGGCAAAGTCAAGGGTATGAATCGGGTCATCAAAGATTGCACCAAGAGGTTCTCGGGCAGCCGCGGCGCGCTCTTTGCACTGGCGGCTGCAGCGCCCGGTTAGCCCGCCTTAGACTGGCGCTTAACCTGTTGCGGCAGCAGCGATATGACCGATCGAAGGAATGAGTTTACAGCCTCCGAGGTTTGAAAAACTGATGCCACATCGGGATCGAGAACCACCGCAACGGTACTGCCCTTCATCAGTGCTGCAAATCGGTTCGGTCGCGCCTTACGGTAATCGAAGCGGTACTCTGCCTGCATGTCTCCCGGCGCCGCCTGTATGGTGTACACTGCGCACAGAGGGAGAAACGATGATTCGAACGGTCGAAGCTGTGATCGATGAGCAGGGCAATGTGCGGCTGATCGAGCCCGTGCGTCTCCCGACGGCGCGGCGCGCGCTCGTCACGATCTTAGAGGACCGCCCAATCGCGGGCGCGCCCGAAAGTGCGCTGCTGAGCGAGGCGGCGCTTGCCGAGGACTGGAACCGCCCGGAGGAGGATGAGGCGTGGTCCCACCTGCAGCAGGCGCAGTGATCCTGGTGCAGTTCCCATTCTCCGACCTATCGCAGACGAAGCTGCGCCCGGCCGTGGTTCTTGCCGATGCTGGCCGCGGGGACTGGATTCTGTGCCAAGTGACCAGCAAGGCTTACGGTGACGCGCGGGCCATCAAGCTTGAAGATGCCAGCTTCGCGGCGGGCTCGTTGCGCGCCACGAGCTATGCGCGGCCTGGCAAGCTTTTCACCGCCAGTCGGGACTTGATGGTGACGCAAGTCGGCAAGCTGAAGTCGGAACCATTCTGGCAGATCATCGATTCGGTGGTGACCCTTCTGGGTGCCGGTGGTTTTCAATGAGGCACCGCCCGGCCGCCCAAAAGCAGGCGGCGGGCGATGCCCAGGTCGTTAGGCTAACCTGTTGCGGCAGCAGCGATATGACCGATCGAAGGAATGAGTTTACAGCCTCCGAGGTTTGGAAAACTGATGCCACATCGGGATCGAGAACCACCGCAATGGTACTGCCCGAAGCGGTACTCTGCCCGCATGTCGACCGGCGCCGGGTGCCGGCGCTTACGATTCGACGTTCTCTTCATAATCTCGTCGCTCCTGCCTGGTGGCCCTGCGGGCGCTGAAGATCCGCACTGTGTCCTCCCGCGCCGAGAAGGAGACTACCAAGAGACGTAGTCGTCCGTAATGCCCAATGATGATTTCCCGCTGCTCGTTGATCGAGTGCCCGCGATGATCTGCCTGCCCGTTAGACTGGGCAAGCGGCTCATGCGCTGATCCGAACACGCTGAACACCGACAAACTCAAGGCCCTCCGCTGGCTCACCCTCAACCTCCAGGCACAACTCGATTGCCTCCTGGAGGCGGGACATCAGCTTGTCGAGAGACTTCGCCTGCGTGTGGCAACCTCGCAGGGCAGGAACAGACGCAACGTAATAGCCGCCCTCGTCCCGTTCCACCACCACGTCGAACTCTCTGGTCATGATCCAATTCTAGTCCAAGCCTGAGCGGCGGTGCTTATGAGCTTACCCGTAAGCCGCCGCCAGCGTTTTATCACTCTCAGGAGGGCAAATCAAACCTGCGATGAGAAGGACTCCGCCGGGGTCGAAATCGAGATTCCACGGCCCGGTTCAGGGCGCTGATTCAGTTACGACCGAAGCGCCGCCTGCGCAGGCGGCAAGCGGCCAGACCAGCAGCCACAAGCACCAGGGTCCCAGGCTCGGCAATGACAGTGTCGGTGGTCGTCAGGTTCGTGAAATGGAACCAAGCACTGCTTTGCAGCGCTCCCATTCCCCAGGCGCCGTCCACTCGCAGGTGTGCGTTCGAGATCCGATTCCCTATGTAGCTCGTATAGCGGCCGTTGGAGGGGTCGTCCGAGATGAGGTGATAGGTGGTGCCTGCCAGCATAGACCACCCCACTGTGGCCAGGTGCGCGGCCTCTCCGCCGCCGTAAATGTACGTCTGGAGAACGCTTCCCGCCGCATCAGTCAGCCAGATAGTGTCGGCGGCGCCTTGGTTGTTGAACACGAAGCTCTCCAAGGTCACATTCGCCAAAGCAGTGATCTGCAAGCCGGAGTTGTCCCAGTTCACGACGTTGAAAAGGAGAGCGGGACCGGTGATAACCAGAGTGGACGCAAGTGCGGGAGTTGAAACAGCGGTAAGAACTGCAAGAAAGCACAGATATCGACGACGCGTCATAATCATACGCTCCTTCCATTACAGGAGAATAACGGCTTTGGATGTATTCGTCAAGAGGATATTTGGATGTGGAAATCAAAATCTCGTCGGACCAAGAGT
>JACQDF010000314.1 GCA_016201205.1 Acidobacteriota bacterium | reverse complement strand
GCCCCGTTCGGCCCCACCGCGCTCGACAACCCGAGCCAACTGCTGTACCCCAGGCTCGTCGCCAGGCTCGCGTTGCTGTTCGGCGTGATCGTGCTCGGCACGGCGAAGTTCGTTGTTGGCTGCGTCGTATTCGTGACACTGTGCCCGTAGTCGTCGCTCGTTGTCACCGCCGACCCGGTGTAGTCGTAAGTCACGTTCCGGCACCCAGACAGCGTGCAGATCCGCGTCGGATTGCCCCGCACCGTGAAGCTCACTCCGTAGTTGGCCGTGTCGTGCTCCCGCGGCGCCGGCAACAGCGTGATGTTGTTGATGAAGCCGCCATCATAGGCGTAGCCCACCGCGAACCCTGTCAACAGCCGGTTGCGGATGTAGCGCGACGTGTACGCCGCCGTGCTCAGATAGGTGTTCGTGTACGTCCGCTCCGGTGTCACCAGGCTCCCGTAGCCGTACACCTTCGTCTGCGTCAGGTTGCCGTACACATCCAGCGTTTGCTCCGTCTTCGATTGCTTCTGATAACTCTGCCCAGGGTCAATCGTGTTGAGCGCCGTCCCCACGTAGGGCCGCAACGCCGCGTCCTGCACCCAGGTGTACTCCTGCTTGCTCTTGACCACCGGACCAGGCAACTGCCGCTCCTCGTAACTCGACACCAGGCCCACGTTGAAGCTCGCCGTGTTTGTATTGAAGAACCACGCCCGCTGCCCTACTCCGCCCGGATCGTCGAGCACAGCACTCGAATGCACGCTCAGCGCCGAATCGCCCTCGTTCCGCGTGATGGTGTACGTCGTCGCAGCCGCTCCCGCCTGCTTCACCAACTGCCGCGTCTGCACCTCCCGGTACGTCCACCGGAGGTCGCCCCCGTACGGAAACACCACCCGCGTCAGTTCCCCCGCCCCGTTCGACCCGTATTCGAACGACGTCGTCAGCCCCAGGCCGCTCATCGTCACCGATTGCAGCATCTGCACCGTCCCGAAGGTCGACAGCCACACAAACGGCGCCCACAGCGTCTGGCTCGCCGAGTACGTGAACGCATACCCTTCCGACGTGTTGCCCGCACGTCTTCGATCTCGCTGATCCGCGCGCTCGGTGGGATACCGGGTTCCCGCATCCTGCTCGGCGCCGCCCGACACCGCCCCCATCTCCCAGAACCCGCCGTCGGTAAAATACAGCCGCCGCGTGTTCGTATCGTAGGACACATACGTGCTGTCCCGCGACGACCACACACCTCCGGTGTTCACGTCCAGCCGGTACTCGGCTCCCGTCGCATCGGTGAACACGTAATGGTGCAGCGTCCAGCCTGACCAGAACGGCGTGATCGACCCGGCCAGCAGCCGCCACCCATAGCCGTACCCCACGTCCCGCCCCAGGTTCCACACCGATGCGCTGTCTTTCCGCCACATCTGCGAGTTGTAGTTCAGCACGAACGTCGCGCCCCACCCGCCGCGCGCCTGGACCTTCAGCAGCGGATACGAAAAGTTCAGGTTCCCCGACTGCACGTCGATCTGCTCGCCCATCGCTCCCCAGTACGATCCCGTGCTCTTCACTCCCGCCTGCCGCGGATCCACCGCACCGGCCGGAGCCGTCGCCACCGTCTTGGTGGTCGCCGCACCCATGTTGTTGTGATAGTCGATCGCCTGGATCGTGTACGTGTAGCTGGTCGCCGGCGACAGCGTCGCATCGGTGAACGCGGACGCCTGCGTATCGAACAGGAACTGCCCGTTGCGGCTCACCCGGAAGGAATACACCCCCGTTCCATTGGCGTCGTCGGCCGGCGGCGCCATCTGGAAATCGACCGCTGTGGGCTGCACCCATGTAGCCACATCCGTGTGCGGCGCCGATCCTGGCGCGATCCGATCCAGCGGCCCCAGATCCACCCGCGAAATGTAGCTGCCCGACGGCGTGCACGCCGCGCCAGTGAACGTGGGATTCTGCAACTCGACCGAGTAAAACGTCCCCGCTGCGCCCGGACCCGACAGGGCGTCATTCGTCGCCCGCAGATAATGCACGTACGTTCCGCCGGAAACCGACAGCGCCAGCGTGGTTTTCACCTCATATTCGCTCGTGCCGTCCGGCGCCGCCACCGTCGAGATCAGCGATCCGCCATTGGCCGTGGGCGCCGTCAATCCAAACCCGGTCGGCGTGAGTGAGCCGTTCTGCACCCACTTGGTGAGGTCCACCGTGGTCAGCCCATCGGTGTAGTAGTACGAATACGCGCCGAAAAACGGTGGCGCCAGCGCTAACACCAGCGCCAGCGGCGAAGCGAGAAGCAGTTTTCGGCGTTTCATTGCGCCCTCGCTCCGAACCGGCTCACATCGAAATTCCTGATGTGTTTGCGGATCTCGAGTTCGATGTCCTCCGCGCGGACTTTCCCTCGCTCGAACGCAACCACGCCCGGCGTCCGCAGGATCGCCGTGAACACCGCCCGGTCGCGCGCCACCAGTTCCACCACAGCGAACTGGCCGTCATCGCTGACCTGGTAGGAAAAGCTGACAATGCCCGCCAGCGTCCCGGGCCGCGCCATCGCCGCCGGCAGCGGCGCAAACTGCGGCCGCCGTGGGTCGGCGTACGTGCCCGTCCCCGTCATGGGGACGATCAGGATCAGGCGTTCATAGAGATCGCGCGGCGAGGCGCGGTGCTGGGCAAGTGCGCTGCCCCCCCCCATAAGCGCGAGCGCAAACACGGAGACCATGTTCAGGCGTTGCATGACGCCCTCCCTCACACTCAGGACTTGCGCCGGAGCGATCCGGGGGAGAAGAAAGCGATCCACCGGCGATCAGCTTAATCTATTCCAGTTTTCTCTCGTTGGCAAGACATTTCTGCAATTAGTTGCAATTAGTAAGTAATTTGTTGGAGGGTCACCACTGCGCTTCGGCGGAATTGTCCTTTTTATCAACAACTGCCTATCCGGTATCGGCGAAATCCTCCCATGGGCGTGCCATCCTGAATACGCGAGGCTCGAATTTTTCAGCCCCGCCTGTCAGGGCTGGGCCCGCGGTGTGTACCTGTCAACAAGGAAGATAAGAAATGAACAAACGAACCCAGCAAGTGCCTGATCTTAAGCACTTGGCGTAAGACTGGCCTCCGGCCGGTCCCGGACAGGCTTAAGACGGCTAAAGCCTCCCCCCCACTGAAGGCGTGCGCTCTCGTCAGAACGTGATGCGCGCCTGTACTTGCAGCCACCGGTTGGTGGCCGCCGTCTGCTGTGTGATCCTGCCGAAGTTGGTCGAGTAAGGATCCGTGTTCGGGTTATCCATCTGCGACCGGTTTTGCACGTTGAAGACATCCATGCGAAGCTGCACGTTCCATTGCTCCCGGATGCGCATGTTCTTGGCGGCGTTTGCGTTCCATTGATTGGTCATGTCACGCCGCAGATTGTCGAGGCGTGTCGGGAAAACGCGGCGGTGGAACGAATTCGGCCCTCTGGCCTGATTGCGTTCGAAGTTGGCGGTGTTGAACCACGTGTCCCACGTGCGGGCGACATTAGCGACCTGGCTGACGTCGTCGCTGTAATAGAAGAGGTTGCCAAAGCCCACCAGCGGCCCAGGCTGGAATTCGTAGGTGGCGCCGAGCTGCCAGCCGCCGATCAGGTAGTTCCAGCCCTTGCCAGCGCCCGAGCCGATGGCTTTGCCTTTGCCGAACGGCAGCTCATAAATGCCGGTGCCGACGATGCGATGCGGCCGCCCATCGTTCGAGATCCGCTCCGCCGGCATCGCGTCCCATTCGTTGTAGTAGAAATCCGCCTCCCGGATTTGCATGCCCGTGTAGCCGAGGCTGAAGTTCCAGCCTTTGGAGAAACGCTTCTCGAAGTTGATCTGCAATTCGTGGGTGCGCGTATAGGAATCCGGCTGGAAGTTGTTCGTGAGGCCGTTCATGTGCGTGAAGGGGCGCAGCAACTGCGACTTGCGGATCGTGGAAGAGGTGTAAAAGCCCTGCGTGTTCATGTCCGCCCAGACCAGCGGACTGAACTTCGACTGGTCAAAGTTCCTGATCTGGAACGGATTGGTCACGTTGGAATTGAGATTGTTGGCAATGGCGTCGTTGCGCGTTGTGCCGTTCGCCCAATACTGTTCAGCCAAAGGACTCAGGTTATGCGCGATCGAGATGCGATCCGAATACGTGCCGGCGTAGGCCACATCGAGCACCATGCTGGGGCCGAATTGCCGTTGCATGCCGAGACGCCACCGCTGCTGGCGGGCGTGCGGCTGGTTGAAGTCAGTGAAGCTGAACCCACGGCCCGGCCTCGCCATCGCTCCGAGGGCATCCCGCGTCGGTTGATCAAAGCGCGTGCCGTCCGCGCGAATCGGGAACGGGTCCACGAGCGGGCTCTTGCCGTTCGCCGGGTTGGCGTTGGCGGGAAAATTCCAGTTCTGGCCGAAGTCGGTGGTGATGATCGGGCCGGTGCTTCGCGAGAAACCGTATTGGTCCGGGCCGAAGTTCAGAACGTTGATGGTGTCGAAGAAAATGCCATAACCGGCGCGGATGACGGTCCGGTTGTTCAGGGTGTAAGCGGCGCCGATTCGGGGCAGCCACAGCACTTCATTCCTGTACAGGTTGCGCGGCGTAGCGCCGGCGCCGGCATAAAGGTTGCTGCCCTGCACAATGAGCTTGCCGGCGGGCAATTCCGGGACCGGATTCCTGGCGTAGGCGGCCTTGGCGCCGTCACTAATCGGGAGCACGATGCCGGGATCGAAGCCGCCGATCATGCGGTTGTAGCGCTCGGTAGCGCCCCGCTCGTACTCCATGCGCAGGCCCAGGTTCAGTGTCAGCTTCGGTGTGACACGCCAGTTGTCCTGCACGAACCAGGCGTAATACGGGTTGTGGGTGGCGTAGCTGTCGTTGGTGGCGATGCTGATGCCGTTGGGAGTGCCGAGAGCAAAGGCCGCCCAGCCGTGCGCCAGGTTCGTGGACGGAGTGAAGCCGTCATCGTTGCGCCGTGTGTAAGAATCGGTGAACGTGAAGTTGCCGCTCGTGTTTCCTCCTCCACCGCCGGTGCGGAACATGTTGCGGTTGTCGAAGGCGGCCCGCAGCGTATGGTTGCCGCGGATGTGGCTCATCTCGAGCTTCGCCGTCATGATGCGCGTGCGGGTAAAGGTTGAATAACCGCTCGGGCTGATGGTCGAGTATCCGTTCACATTCATGAGCGGCAGGATGTGCCGGTCTCCCGCTTTCTGGTCCAGATAAGCGGGCAGGCCGATGTCACCCGGTTTGTACTTCCAGGGGACAGGTTGCAGATTGCCCTCGCGGAACTGATCCATGGCGACATTCACGTTCCAGACGGTCGCCGCTGACTGCGTGTAAATCACGTCGACGTTGCCGCCCTTGTTATTGCGGTTCAGGCCATTGGAGTTGAGACCGCGCGCCGTCTCGTACGTCCAGTCGGCGCGGTCTTCCGGCCCGAAGTCGTTAAACGACCAGCGGCCGAACATGCGCCATCGGTCGTTGATCTGATAGTCCACCCGGTTGCTGTAGGCCTTGTAGTCCCAGTTGTACGGAGTCTTCGAAGCCAGGTAGTTGTTCACCGGGTCCTGACCAGGCCGCGGCGGGTTGTTCGGCAGCGGGTAGAGTTTTGCGATCGCGTCGTAACTCGGGTTGGCGAAGCGGCTCCTGGGGATGATGTTGCCGGGGAATGGTGTACGGATGAAATGAGTGGGGCGATCAGCGTCCGGCCGCACGGTGATGGGGTCGTGTATCACATAAATTCGGCAGGCTGAGCATCTCGCTGAAGTCGCCCTCGCGCGCTCTCAGTGTGGGGACGGTGCGGTTGAAATTCGTGGGATCCTCGACCTTGACGTCCTTGAAGCCGTTGTAGGTGAAGAACCAGAAGAGCCTGTTTTTTCCATCGAAAACCTTGGGAATGAGGACCGGCCCGCCGCCGGAGAGGCCCCAGTTGTTCGAGCGCCCTGTCGGCTGCTTGTCGGTGTTGCGGATCTGGCTGGCCAGGGAGGTATTGCCGGCGGCTTCGGCGGCGGCGATGCTGCGATAGTATTGCTGCTTGACAAAGAACGGAGTGCCTTGCCAGCGTTGCTGCCAGTGCTGCCACGTCATGGCGCCGTGGAATTCGTTGGCGCCCGACTTGGAGATCATCGTGATCGCCGCGCCGGATGTCTGGCCGATGGCCGCATCGAAATTGGTGGTTTCGACTTTGAACTCGGCCACCGCGTCGGTGTAGGGGAGGTAAGCGGTGCGACGCCCGGGGCCTTGATTGGGCGATCCGTCCAGGGTCCAGGAGTTGCCGCCAATATTGCCGGAGACGCTGTAGTCAGAGCCGCCGGCGTTGGAGTGCAAGGCGAGGTAGTTATTCACGCCGCCTGTCTGGATGCCAGGCGTGAGCTTCACCAGCAGCATGGCGCTGTTGCCGAGAACAGGCAATTCCATGACAGTCTTGTTGTCCAGCACGCGCCCGCTGCTGACGGCGCTGGTTTCGAGCAGCGGCGCTTCGGCCGTCACCGAGATGGTCTCGGCCACGGCGCCGAGCTCGAGCGGCAAATGGACCTCGAGGCGCGAGGCGACCGGCAAGGTGACGCCTCTGCGGACCAGCTTCTTAAAGCCCGCCATCTCCGCGATCAGCTCATAATTGCCCGGCAGCAGCAGGTTGGCCTCATAGTAGCCGGTGTCGTTGGTCTTGAAATGAAGCATGACGCCCGTGTCCGGGTTTCGGACAGTGACGGCGGCGCCGACGACAGCGTGGCCCTGAGGATCGAGAACACGCCCGAAGAGCATCGAGCGGGTCTCCTGGGCGCCCAGGGGGATGGCAGCCAGAAGAATAATAATGCCGCATAGAACAGCGCGGTAGCGCAACATACGACCTCCTGAATGGCGAACTGGCTTCTGACTGGAATTATATACGGGTGGAACGGCGCAGGCGAACGGCGCTCAAGTCCGCCGGTAGCTCGGGTTGGGCCTCGGAACGATGGCGCCTGTGTCTTTGAGAAAGCCGTCGATGAGTTGGTTGAGCCGGCGCGCTTTGTCCGGCATGTGCGGCGAGAGATTGTTCGTTTCGCTGAGGTCTTCTTTCAGGTTGTACAGTTCGAGGCGGTCGCTCTGATCGTCGTTGTCGCAATAGAAGCGAATCAGCTTCCAATCGCCTTGACGGACCCAGGTGGCGGGTTTGGCGCCGGTGGCCGGCGTGTAGTGCGGGAAGTGGCAGAAGATGGCGTCACGCTTCAGCGGTTTGCCTTTCAATGCAGGATGGAAGCTGATGCCGTCGAATTGCTGGCGTGGTTTTCGAGGCACACCCGTCATTTCGAGGATCGTCGGATAAAAGTCGATGCTGGAGATGACAGCGTCGCTGCGGGCGCCGGCCTTTATTCTTCCAGGCCACGCGATGATGCAGGGCTCGCGCGTGCCGCCTTCGTACAGAGTGGCTTTGCCGCCGCGCAGCGGCGCATTGCTGGTGGCGGGCACGCCGGCGTACTCGGGATGCATGAGGCTTTGCGGATTCGGCGGCCAGATCCAGCCGCCGTTGTCGGAGAAGAAAATGACGATCGTGTCCTCGATCACACCGGCGCTGTTCAGCGCGTCCGTCAGGCGGCCAACCGCGTCATCGAGGCTCTCGACCATGGCGGCATAGAGCGGGCTGTGCTGAGGGTTCTTCGGATCCGCTTTGCCGCGATATTTCTCGATAAGCGCGAGCTTGGCGTTCCAGGGCGAGTGCACGGAGAAGGCCCAGTAGTTCAGGTAGAACGGGTGGTGCTTGTGGGCGGCGATGAATCGGGCGGCGTCTTCGGACAGCCGGTCATCGATGTGATCGCCCGGCTTGCCCTGATTGGGCCAGAAACGCCAGGGCGCCAGATAGCCACCCACGGGAGCCGGGCCTGGCGTGTGCGGCAAGTCGCTGTCGAAGCCCTGGTGAAGCGGGTCGTAGGGCTCATGACCCAAATGCCACTTGCCGAAATGGGCGGTGGCATAGCCGGCCTCTTTGAGAGCTTCAGCCAGCGTGAAATACTCCTGCTTGAGGCGGGTGACGCTGTTGGCTTGCAGCGCCTTCTGTGCCGGCGGGGCCTTCTCTTGCAGTGTCTGCGTAAAGATCTCTTGTTCCAGATGCGCCGAGGGCGTCGTGATGCCTGTCCGCGCCGGATACAGCCCGGTCATGATGCTCGATCGCGTCGGCGAGCAGAGCGGATTGGCGGAGTACGCCTGAGTGAACAACATGCCGCGGCGCGCCAGCGCGTCGATGTGCGGCGTTTGGTGGAAGGTGCTGCCGTAGGCGCCGGTGTCGCGCCAGCCGAGGTCGTCGGCAAGGATGAAGACGAGGTTTGGCTTGCGGGTGGCGGCGCTCAGGACGCCGGCGCCGACTGCGCCCAGGAACTGGCGGCGGGACGATTGGATCGTATGGATCGCTGGCCTCTCCTGACAGCATAGTTACGTGGGCTGTCACTTTCAACGCACCCACCCACCAAACCAGGGGCAGTCTGTCGACATGCTGGTGGACGTGGGCTCAGTCGGCACGTTTCAGGCAAGCCTGAGGGGGCTACCGATTGCGGGTCAAGCCGGTGTACAATCGTACACAGTGATCGCGTTTGAGTGGGATCCGCGGAAGGCTGCCGCCAATGCGGGACGCTTTGCTAAGGATTCTGACCGTCGTGTACACGTGGCGCGGCAACACCGTCCGGGTCATCTCGGCGCGTCCGGCAACCCCGAACGAACGTAGGCAGTATCTGGAGAACTCATGAAGCAGGAATACGATTTCAGCAAGGGCAGGCGCGGAGCTGTGGCGCCCGTCCCGCAGGGCAAGACACGAGTGACTATTCGGCTGGATGACGACCTTCTGGACTGGTTCCGGAACGAAGTGGACAAGGCGGGTGGGGGCAATTATCAATCGCTGATCAATCTGGCGCTGAGGGATTTCGTGAGCCGAAGCCGGGAGCCACTTGAGAACACATTGAGGCGCGTAATACGGGAAGAACTCAAGCGCGCCGGCTAGTCGAACTGCGATAGATCACGACAAACGACGCAGCGCAGCGTAGAGTTTCCCGCCCCAGCGAACCGGGATGGAGGCGTTGCTCAACGTCCTGTTTCGCAACAGATTCGCCTGACCCCTGTTTCCGTTGGATTCTTGCGTTGCGAAAGGTATTGCATTAGACCACCTTCGCAAGGGCGATGTGCTCGTGGTGTGGAAACTCGACCGGCTGTCGCGTTCCCTCCGGGATGTACTCATGCTCAGAGAGAGGACCAAGGCCGGGTTGGATGCTGCCCGACAGGATGGCCGCATTGGCGGACGCCGGCCAAAGCTGTCACCTCAGCAGCAGGCTTGCGGGTTGCGGCGCTCAGGGCGCTGGCGCCGATGGCGCCCAGGGAACTGGCGGCGGGACGATTGGATCATATAGATCGCTGGCCTCTCCTGACAGCATAGTCGATGAGGCAGACCGGCTCCGAATGGCCAGCCTTGAACAAGTACGGGCGATTTCCGACGAGGGGCACATTGGGCTGATTCTGATCGGGATGCCCGGACTGAGAAACGCCTGGCGCGTTTAGTCGAAACGGCTCGGGAGACGTTGGTGATCGGCGAGGCCTGAGATGACTCTACCCTTCGCGACTGGAACGAAGCCGCTGGCGCGGCGGACGGCTTCGCCGTGCATCGGTTAGGACGTCGGCGATAGCGTTGGTCACAGAGAAAGGAGATCTCTGTGACCGTACTCACCCAGCGGATGCGAGAGGAACTCGTACGCCGCAACTCAAGTCCTCAGCTTTAAGGACGGTATCCTTAGAGATCTTGGCGAGAGCGGCGGGGCCAATCTCTTCGCTGTCATGGAAGGAGAATGTAAAGTTCGGCCAGCCAGCCCGCCGGAGTCTGCGATGGGAGCCAACCTGCTTCTTGAACGTCCAGCCGATCCTCAAGAGGGCAGCATAGACGCGTTTAGCCTTCGTAGCCGGCCAATAGCTCACGCAGCGAAAAGCGCCCTGAGCGACTCAGGCACTTCCTCACCGCTCTCGATCATGTCTGCCAAGATTTGCAGCGCGACGGCTTTGGCTCTGCGCACCGCTTCTTCCTCCGTCTCGCCGTAAGCCATAACACCCGGCAACTCCGGAACCGACGCGAGCAGTCGGCCGTCTTCTTCCTGCTCAACCTCAATCCGCAATGGATGAATGTCAGGCATTCGGCTCCCCCCTCCATTGTAAGCGAAACACGAGTCAAGAGGAGTCCGTCGAAGATCGCACCCGAAAACCGGCTTAGGGACCGCCGCAAATTAACTTGACCAAGTTCACTGCTTCGGCTTTTGGTTTCTCGGCCGGATGGTATAATTCCATTCGCCATGAAATTTA
>JACQDF010000313.1 GCA_016201205.1 Acidobacteriota bacterium | reverse complement strand
CCCAAAGCCGCCACGGCTGGCGAGGGGACGTTCCAGTCGACCTGCGGCCCGATCAGCTTGACCCCGTGCGAGCCAATGTAGCCCACTTCGACGACGGCCCCGCGGCCGAGAGACCGTTGCACGTTAAGGTTCCATTGCTCCGCGTAGCCGCCCCGGTTCGTGTGCAGGGTGCTGGTGATTGATCCTCCGTTGTCGGTCGCCAAGCCCAAAGACTTGCCCGCTGGCTGCACCAGGCCGGCGGGGAAGGGGTTCGACAGGGTAACGACCGGCGTCCGGTCGGCCCCCAGACCCGATACCCGAGTGACCGCTTCATAACCCTGAGCCAACCCGGCGGCGGCTACCGCGAATCCGGTCTGCGGGGTGTAGAAAATGCCGAACCCTCCCCGCACGACCCAACGCGGCGAGAGCGCATAGGCGAAGGCGAAGCGGGGCGCGAAGTTGTTCCGATCCGGCGCCATCTGCCGCCGGGCCTCCGGCGTGGCGTAGCCCAGGCCCCCCCGCAAGTCGAGGGTGGCCGGCAAAACGGCCGCCGTCGCAGGCGCCGATGCGCGCAGTTGCCCCAGAATGCGGCTGTAGTTGGCATTGGCGGCCGCGGCGATCGGATTCGGACTGCCGAGGTCCAGGTAGGTGAGGCGGTCATAGCGCTCGGTAAAGGATCCCTCGTTGTCCCACCGCAGCCCGATGTTCAGGGTCAGCCGGGCATTGACTCGCCAGTCGTCCTGCACGTAGAAAGCGGTGTAGGAGTTGCGCAGCGCCAGGGCCAGCGACTTGCCGAAGGAGCCGTTCGCCGGGACGCCCAACAGAAAAGAGGCCAGAGCAGACCCGGTGGGGCCGGTGGCGTCCGGGTCCGGACCTCCGGTTACGCCGGGCGTGAAGGTGTAATTACCCGAAGGCGCCTGGGGAATGAAATTGTTGGCGTAGATAGCGCGATAGTCGAATCCGAATTTGAGCCCGTGTGCCCCGCGCACCCAACTGAGACTGCCCGTGGGATTCCAGCTAAACGGGCGCGTTCGCACCATCGGCGGCCCCGGGGCGAATCCGACAGGCATCCCCACCACGTTGAATGCAGGGAACATCGGAAAGTCCGACTGGTCTTCGAGCGAGCGCGGCATCCCCAGCTCGTCGGCAAACTTGTAACCTGCGCCGTAGGTGGCGATCGTGTTTCCATATCGCAGGAAGTTGAGCTTCAGGTTGGCGACCAGCGTGGGCCGCAGCAGCCAGGTGTGTTCCAGCAGGGCCGTCTGCGACGCCTCCTGGTTGGGCCCGAGAACCGGGCTGGCGATGTTGCCGTAGGACAACGGATTTCTCCGGTCATCGGACGCGTGGGAGTACCGGAAAGAGAGCCTGTGGCGCTCGGAAAAGCTGTGGTCCAGCTTTACCAGCGTCTGGTCGGACCCATAAACGAAATTGCCCCCGAAGTAGAAATTCGGAGCGGCAGGGAATAATTCTTTTTGGTTCGGAAGGGGATAGAAGGGCGCCACCCGCGCCGCCACCGGGTTGAGAGAGCCGGCCGGAATGCGATTTCCCGGAAAGGGACTTCGCAGGTAGCGGTTGGGCCGGGCGGGGTCCGGCCGCGTGCTCGAGGGGTCGTAAATCGGCACCAGCAGGCCGCGCGCATCCACGGTCTGAGAAAAGTCCCCGCCACGTTCCACAGATGTCGGAACCCGCAGCAAGCTCGACAGTCCCCGGGCGTAGCGCATCCCTTCGTAGGAGACGAAAAAGAAAGTCCGGTTGCGGCCGTCGTAAAGGCGCGGCATCACGACAGGACCGCCCAATGTGCCGCCGAACTGATTCCACCGCAGGTCGGCCTTGGGACGCCCCCCCGCATTATTGAAAAAGTTATTGGCGTCCAGGTTGTCGTTCCGCAAGTAGTCGTAGGCCGATCCATGGAATCGGTTGGTGCCCGCACGCGTAACGGCATTGACCACTGCGCCTTGCGACCTCCCGAATTCAGCCGCATAGGAGTTGAGCTGCACCTTGAATTCCTGGATCGCATCCAGGGCGGGAGAGAAGGCCGCCAGGTTTAACTCCGAGCCCACAGTCGCGCTGGCCCCATCGAGCAACAGATCGTTGTCCAGGCCGCGGCCCCCACTGGCGGAAAAAGACGCCGGGGCGCGCTTGTCCCACGGGTCCGACTGGCCGAAAGACCCCGTCGGAATCACCCCCGGAGAAAGCGCCACCAGCTCGAAGGCGTTACGCCCGTTGAGAGGCAGGCTGGTGATTCGGGAGTTGTCTACCAGCATCCCCACGGCGCCGGAGGCCGCCTCCACCAGAGGCGCCTCCTCGCTGACCACCACGCTTTCGGTCAGCTCGCCAACTTGCAAAGCCACATCGACCAGGGCCCGGCTTCCCACTTCCAGCGTCAGCGACTGTTGGGATTTGCGAAATCCCGGATGCTGCACTTCCAGCCGATAACGGCCGGGCGGCAGTTGCAGAAAACGAAACCGGCCTTGGGCGTCCGCCCTCGCCGCCTGCTGCCGGCCCGTGTCCATCTGAATCAGGGAGAGCTGCGCTTCCGGAATCAGGCTACCGCTGACATCCGTGACGGCCCCAACGATTTCCCCTTGATACGACTGCGCCAGCAGGACCGAGGATCCCGCGGCGAGCAGAAACGCCAGTACGACAAACTGCGCTCGCATGTTCCACCCCGTCGGCAATTATACTGTTGACCATAGAGAAATGTCAATGATATCAAATCACCCCGCGGCCGGCAGCGTCCTGAGGGCCTTGGCAAAGCGGAAGCAGATTTCCCAATGCAGTCACACGAAGTGAGATCCCCTTCCCCCTTCGTGGACTGGCGAGCGTACACGGCGCACAAGGGCGGCCAACGGGAAGGACCGGAGCTCACTAATCATGGTGGCGACAGCAGCAGTTTCAAAACGGTGAACCGCCGGAAGCAATCCGCTTGCATTATCCAACGCTGAGCCTCGAGCAAGTGTATGGCGCGATCACCTTCTACCTGGGGAACAAGGAAGAAGTGGAGAAGGACATCGTGGAGCGTGAGCGCGAGGAAGACGAGTTCGATAAGGCCCATCCGTTCCCGCCACATCTGAAAGAGAAGTTAGAGCGAGCGCGGCAGGAAATACTGGCGCGAAAAGGCTAACGGATGATCCGCTTCCTGGCGGATGCCGATCAGCCAATGATGCGAAGCTGGCGGGAGTTCCCGATCCAGAGGTACTCAGAATCGCTGCCGAGCAGGGTCGAATTCTCGTTTCGCACGATTTCAAAACCATGCCACACCACTTCGGGCGCTTTCTCCAGGCGAGCGGTTCCAGTCCCGGCGTTTTTCTGGTGAAGCAATCTGCTCCTATCGGCCCAGTGATCGCAGAACTCGTGCTGATCTGGAGCGCGACGGATGCCGAGGAATGGAAGAATCGCATACTGCGAATCTCGCACTCTGCTGTTCGCCGGTGAACAGCCCAGGGTTGCACTCGCCGCCTTCCGAGTGCAAACGGGGCGTTAGATAACGACCCCTGTAAACGGAGAAACCTGGAGATTTCGCGAGCTTCCCGACGTCAACGGCTGGGGAGTCGTGGCTCGTAGGGGAAGAGTTTGGCTCCCCGAGCGCGACATTGCAAGAATTCTAGTGAGGCTGAACCCGCGAGACACTCTGGCAAGTGGCGCTCTTTCAATCACTTCCGGTAAAACTGACTCCGAGAGGATGGGTCTGGCAAGTGAGGGCAGCCGCATGCGTTGATACCGGATGCGGTATCATGGGCTGTGTGGCTGCCGGCAAAACACTCCAGAAGATGCGCAAGAGCCCAGTGGGCTGGCGCATCGAAGAGTTACAGATGGTAGCGGAAGCTAATCTCGTTGAGTGGCGCAGGCCTAGACAGACTAGCCCAATACGCCTTGCCCGGGGCCATTCGGAAACTTACGAATCAGCAGAAAGATCCAAACGCCCAACAACAGAAAAAACGGCGTTGCGTTTATGAAAAGCCGAAGCGGTCCGGAAGACGACTCCCGGATCTCAACGTTGACCGCTTTGTCCTGCATCTCCACCATGGCGTCTCTGTAATCCGACGGCAGGACTGTTCGCACAGTATTGCCGCCCTTCAGCCGGCAAATCGCCGGAATGGCGCCGGAGTTGCCGCCGATGACGACCACGCCAGCGACGCCCAGCCCGTACTTGCTCGAGGAACTGAGAATAGGTCAACGTGGTTAGAGAGCGCTGGCGGGCGGTGGCCATCCACAAAACGCCGGCTACACAAGTCAGCACGGCGCAGATGATCGCAAGCTTTGCCTTCAAATTCATGAGATCTCATCCTTCTTCGCGGTCATTTCGTCGGGGCCCTTCTCCGCCGGGCCGGCAGTCAACCTCGTTTCCATACCTGATATGCAATCAACAGGACCAACAAGAGAGTGACCATTCCCACACCCTTGACGACTCGGATGAGGCCTCGCGGACTTCCGCCTGACCCACTTGCCTGCTTTAGCCAAAGGGCGGGTGCATTCGCCCCTTGAAGCTGATCAGTGACTGGCGGAAACAACATCCGGACTGCAGAAGACAACAGTAAACTCATGGCGCATCCGTAAAGCGTGATCCAGTGCGGAACAGCCAGATCCGCGTTACTAGCCCTTTACTAGCCCAGAACATGCCCTGCGATACAAGCGCTAATCCGAGGCCTACTACCGGACCTCGAACCAATTTCAGCAGTGACCGCCGCCCGGGGTTCGCATACGTGTCCTCCAGTATCAGGCCGAGCATCGCCATTCCAGCGGGAATGGAGAGCCGCGAGAGTCCCCACTGCTCACGCAGAAGTGCTCCATCCTTGAGCCAAGCCGCGCCCAAGAACGAGACGTACAGGGCGAAAGCTTGTATCAGGAGCACCTGCGGGTCTGCGGTACGGCGTATTCTACTGATGATGACCAGAGGGACCGTACGCAATGCGTCTAAACCGTACTGGCGCGGGGAACTGTACCGCTCGTGCAAATCGCCAAGTACTTGCTCGCGGCAGGCGGGACTGCTACGATTGCCTCAGCGGCCTTGGATGGGCCGGAATACATCAGCCCGCCTCTTTCCCCCACCGCTTCCCCCATTCTTTGGCCCACTCCTTGCCCCAAACTTCCGCGATAACATCCCAAATGCGCTTCGCGGTGACCGCGGATTCCTGCAGCGCACGCTCGCCGAGAGCTTCGAGGCGATAGCAGCGCTTCGCTCGGCCGCCACGCTCGGGTGTGGGATCCGACAGCCAAGACGCGACCAGGCCTTTGTCTTCTAACCGGTCGAGCGTCACGTAAACCGCCCCGAGGGAGACTGCTTTGGGCCGGGCCAGCTCCTGAACCTTGGAATGGATGGTTACCCCGTAAGCATCTTCGCGGAGAGTCAGAATCGCCGTAATCACCAACTGCTCAAATTGGCCAAGCGAATCAGGTTTCGCCATTTGTCCAACAGTGTAAGGAAAATCGGGGCTAAAGTCAATACTCGATTCGGAGGCTCGTCCAGCCCCGGGGGCGTCACGCGGCGGTTTACCATAAGAGATTCACTTCTATTCGGGGAGACCAACTCCAGTGAATCTCGAAGAAATGGCCGCCCGTGTGCGTCTGCTGCTGATGGACGTCGACGGCGTGATGACGGACGCCAAGCTGTACAACGTGCCCGGACCGGACGGGCGGATGGTGGAGACCAAAGGCTTCGACGCGCAGGACGGCATCAGCTTGCAATGGCTGAGCTGGTACGGCATCAAAACGGGCCTCATCAGCGGGCGTGTTTCGCCGGCGGCCGAAGAGCGCGCGCGGCAGTGCAGGTTCACCTACGTCTACCAGGGGCACATCGAGAAGATTCCGGTTGTGGAGGAGATCCTGGCGGACGCGAAGGTGGACCAAAGCGAAGTCGCTTACATCGGCGATGATCTCACCGACATCGTCGTCATGCGGCGGGTGGGATTCCGCATCGCGACGGGGAACGCGCGTCCGGAGGTGAAAGCGATCGCACACATGGTCACCGAAAGAGCAGGCGGCAACGGCGCGGTCCGGGAGGTGGCCGAGCTGATTCTCAAGGCCAAGGGCCATTGGGCGGAATTGCTCAGGAAATACGAAGCCTGATGCTCGGGAGCATAGCCGGAGCCGCGCTGGTGGCAGCGGCCGCGTGGTCGCTGGGGCGATGGCTGCTTCGGCGACAAGAGCTGCCGGCGGCGGTGCACTTCGCTGTGGGCGCGGCGGTGCTGAGCGTTTGCGTGTTCGCGCTGCTGTCGATGCATCAAGCCCGTCCCCTCGTCTTGCTCACACTGGGCGTGGCATGCCTCGCGCCGCTCGTCCGGCATCGCCCCTCGTGGCCGCGATGCCAGTGGCCGCCGTGGTGGATCGCGCTGCCGGGGTGCGTCTACGCGGCGCTGTATCTGGTGCACGCTTTAGGACCGGAGATCCAGGCAGACGCGCTTTCCTATCACCTGGAGCTGGGCGTCAAAGGCGGATTCCCTGAGCGCATCTCTTTTTACCGCATGCTGCCACAGGGCATCGAGACGCTGTTTGCCTTTGCCTATGCGCTTGGCGGAGAGCAGGCCGCAAAGCTGCTGCACCTGGCGTTTCTTGCGGCCACGCTGCCGCTGATCGCAAGCTGGCGCTCGGGGCAAGGCTGGGCAGGGGCGCTGTTCTACGCGATCACTCCAGTTGTGGGCGTCAGTGCAACGGCAGCGTACACAGACGCCGCGATGGTGTTCTACATCGTGGCAACGGTGTGGCTTGTTGTGCAGTGGTGGCGAACCGGCGACACCAGGCTCCTGTGGCCCATCGGGCTCTGCGCGGGCTTCTGTTATGCGATCAAGTTCACCGGCGGGCTGATCGCGCCACTGGCGCTGGTCGCTGTGCTGTGGCGCAGGCAGTATCGGGGCGCGCTGGCGCTGGTGGCCTCGAGCGTGTTCGTGGCCGCGCCATGGGTCGCTCGCAGCGCGATCCTGACGGGCAATCCATTTGCGCCCTTGATGAATCGCTGGTTTCCAAACCCTCATTTCTACATCGACACCGAGCGGCAGTTGGGCGAGTACTTGCGCAGCTATGGCAACGTCCAGTGGGAATCCATCGGGCTTGAGTTGACCCTGTACGGCGACGCGCTGCAAGGACTGCTCGGACCCGCCTGGCTGCTCCTTCCGGTGGCGCTGCTGTCGTTGCGACAGCGAGGCGGCCGGCTGCTGCTGCTGGCCTCCATGCTGGCAGGCGTGCCGTGGTTCTTGAATATCGGCGTCCGGTTTCTGATGCCGGCGCTGCCGTTTCTGGCGCTGGCGCTGATGACGAGCGTGCCGCGATGGGCTGGTGTGCTGCTTCTGCTGGGCCACGCCGTGACAAGCTGGCCGGCGGTGATCGCGATGTATGCTCCCAGGGAGGCCTGGGCGCTGCGGCCCGGATGGCCCCAGGCAGCAGCCGAGCAGCGTATCGCTGCCATGGTCCACCAGCACACCCCCGCGAACGCGCGAATCCTCGATCTGTCCAATGCGCCCACAGCCATTATCCGTCGCGACCTGGTGAACGGATGGCAATCGGCGCTGGGGAACCGGCTGGTGCAGGCGATGCAGTACGGCGCCACGCCGGACCGCGGCCTCTTCCTGGAATGGCGATCGCGCTTTCCGGAATCACGGCTGACGGCCGTCCGCGTGCGTTTCGCCTCCGGGCAAAAAGAAACCGCCGGCCTTCAGGAGGTGAGGTTGATTCGCCCAAGCGGAGAATCTCTGCCGCCGGGTGTGACCTGGAGTCTGTCCGCGTGGCCGAACGTGTGGGATGCGCCTCTGGCGGTGGACCGGAACCTCGTCTCCGCATGGCGCACCTGGGAACCGGTGCGCGCAGGCATGTTCTGGGAAGTCGAGTTCCCTTCCCCCGAACCGCTGGCCGAAGTTCGCGTAGTGGCGCATCGCTCCTCTGAAAAACTGAGGCTCGAGCTATGGGGCCTGGAGACAGAATGGCGCGCGTTGCCGCTGCCTCAAATACCGCAACCGACGGCCGGCCTCAATCTGAAGCCGGCGGTGGTG
>JACQDF010000319.1 GCA_016201205.1 Acidobacteriota bacterium | reverse complement strand
GGTAGCGGCACCATTATTTCGCAATTGACTGACGAGCGTTTGATTGACGAATACCAGATCGTGATGACTCCTGTCGTCCTTGGCAAAGGGCGGACGATGTTCGACGGCATCAAAGAGAGGGTTCCCCTGAAGCTGACAAAGTCGCGCGCTTTCGGCAATGGAAGCGTGGTGCTGTGGTACGAGCTGGCGGCGTGAACGAGGTGTGCTCGGACGAAGGCGGCGTGCAGGCGCGTAGCACTGCGGATGCGGTGGCTCGGCGGAGCTACGGCAAGCTCGTCGCCTTGCTCGCGGCACGGACGCGGGATGTGGCTGCGGCCGAAGACGCTCTTTCGGAGGCGTTCGCTGCAGCGCTGGCGGTTTGGCCGGTGAACGGCTGTCCTTCTAATCCTGAGGCGTGGCTGCTGACCGTGGCTCGGCGAAAGTCGATCGATGCCGCACGAGGACGGGGTCGAGCTGAAATCGCGGCCGAGCAGTTGCGGGTGATGAGCGAGGAGTTGGACGCTGGCGCCGCCGCTGCCCAGATCCCGGACCAGCGTCTCGCCCTGATGTTCACCTGCGCGCATCCTGCCATCGAGGCAGGCATTCGCACGCCGTTGATGATGCAGGTAGTGCTGGGGCTGGATGCCAAGATGATCGCGTCGGCGTTCCTCACGTCTCCGGCGGCCATGGGCAAACGACTTGTGCGCGCCAAGGACACCATCCGCCAGGCCGGCATTCCATTTCGTATTCCGGAGCGCGAAGAGCTTCCCGGGCGGCTCGACGCAGTGTTGGATGCCGTGTATGCCGCTTTTGCGGAAGGTTGGACCGACGCCGGCGGGACCGATGTTGTCCGCCGCGATCTCACTGAGGAAGCGATCTTTCTGGCCAGGCTCGTGGCCGGGCTGTTGCCGGAAGTGCCGGAGGCGCTGGGCCTCGTTGCACTCATGCTTCACGCCGAAGCCCGGCGTCGCGCGCGGCGCAACACGGACGGCGAATACGTTCCGTTTGCTCACCAGGATTCGGAGCTGTGGGACTGGCGGATGATCGAGGAAGCCGAGGCGCTGCTTCGCCGCGCCAGCGCTCTGGGCTCCATCGGCCGGTATCAGCTCGAAGCCGCCTTGCAGTCGGCGCACGTCTATCGTCGCCGCACCGGTCACGCCAACTGGGCAGCGGTGGTGCAGCTTTACGACGCCCTGTCGGCGCTCACCGGCTCACCGGTAGTCGCCATCAATCGCGCCCTGGCGCTCGCAGAGTTGCAGGATGCCAGCGCCGCCCTCGAGGCGATCGAACAGGTGGCCGCCGATGTGCGGCTTGCCGAATACCAACCCTACTGGGCTGCGCGCGCGGAGCTGCTGGCCAAGACAGGCGCAAATGGCGAAGCCCGCCGCGCCTACGGGATCGCGATTGGCCTCGAGCGCGACCCGGTGGTCCGCCGCTTCCTGCAGCGGCGGCAGTCGGCCTTGCCGGCTTGGTCGCTAAGGGTTTACTGATGGCGTGTCCTCAGCGGATTCTGGTCGGAGGACGGCCCACCTGGAAGTAATCCACTTGGCGGAGAAACGCCCATCTCGCCTATCTGGAGCGCCTGGCGATCGGATAGGGCAGGAGTGCTTAGGCAGAGCATGGAAGAGTTCGCAGAATCGCCGGGTGGCGACCGACTTCATGTCGTTGGCGGCCACTCCCGAAGAAGCCCTTCGCCAGATTCCTCTTCGCCTTCTTTGAACAAAAAGTCGAGCCGCCCCGAAGCGGAGTCAGCATCCATTCGCGCGTCCCACCGCTGCTGTTCAAGCTGATGGAACCACTGGGCAAAGCGGCGAAACTCTTCGGGCGGCAAGCGATCAATTGCCTCTTCGATCTCTTCCCTGCGGTTCATACTTGCAGTCTAGCACTGTGATTCGCAGACACGCCATAACCCACGCGAAGGCCGTTCCCAGAAGGCCGCCCAGCACGGCAGGCGGCTTCTGCTACGCCGGCTGAAGCGCGCAAATTGGCTTTGTTTGGTAGCAGCGAATAACGCCCCGTAGATCAACCTACTCGTGGCGCAACGCGCGCATCGGATCAATCCGCGAGGCGCGCCGGGTGGGGAGGAATGCTGCGGCGAGCGAAGCGGCCAGCAGGGCCGCGACGCTCATCGCGTAGACGGGCGGATCAGCGGCTCTGACAGCGAAAAGCTGGGTCTCGACAAACCTGCCGCAGAGAACGCCGGCGACCACGCCGGCGGAGATTCCCAAAAGGATGACAAGGAGCATCTCCCTCATGACCAGGCGGATTACCTGGCCGGGCTCCGCCCCCAGAGCCATGCGGATGCCGATTTCGCGCGTGCGCCGGGCGACCACAAAGGCCAGCACGCCATGCAGTCCGACCACGGCGAGAAGGCTCGCCAGGAGCGCCAGACCGGCGGACAGGAACGAGAGTAGCCGTTCGTTGGCAAGACGCATGTTGAGCTGGTCGTCCAGGGTGCGCATGTCCGAGACGACCAGGTTCGGATCGACGCGGCGCACCTGGTTGCGAAGCTGGGGCATGACAGGGCGGGGGTCGCCCTGGAGGCGCGCGTAGACGTTGATCGATCCCACGGAGCGCAGGCGCGAATCCATGGCTATGAAGGTCTGGCGCGGGACTTCGCCGCGCACGTCGTGATATCTGGAATTCGCAAACACCCCGATGATCTCCGTATCGGGGGCCTGCCGGGTGCCCTGCGCCATCAGACGACCCACCGGGTTGGCGCCGGCGAGATACTCGTTGACCAGCGCTTCATTCACCAGACAGAGCTTGCGCGAGCCGCCCCAATCCGCCCAGGTGAGATCGCGGCCGGCTTTGATGGGGATGCCCACGGCCTCAAAGTACCCCGGACTTCCAACCAATCCTGCAACTGGGTGCGTTTCTTGCTCTCGGGTAGCTTGGCAATGCCTTTGCAGATTTCCGCAAGAGAAATCACGCTGAAGAAAAGCTGCTCGTCTTCCACCTCTTCCAGCCAGTGCTCAACCTGCGGCGCGGGCTTGGGATAGGTCAGCTCGGAAGGGACGTTGGTATCGAGCAGGAAGCCCTTCACAACTCAACCGGTGGCAACGTATCCGGGAAGCGCTCGAATTTCATCTCCAGGCCTGTAAACGGGGATTCGGCGAACAACTGAGCAAGGCTCTTCTTACCGGGCGGACGGGTTGTTCGCTTGGGCGCGTTTTCCTGTGGGGCGATGGATTGGATCGCCCGATCCAACGCCTCTTCCACGGAGTGGAACCGTCCTTGGCGGAGCGCCTCTTGGAGAATGCGTTCCTGTTCTGGCTTGAGTTCGATAGTCATTGCCGTTACCTTACTCCGCCTCGCGCCGGGCGTCAATTTGATGATCCCACAGCGAGGCCGGTCCCGCACCCAGCCCGGCTACCTTCCGACTTTCCTACCTTACATTCGCCCACGAAACCCCGATGCCGCGGGCTGAGGCGCGCCGCCAACAGTAACGCTATTCGCTGAATCTGGTAGAGTTGACACGACCCGGTGGTCCGCCGCTTCCCGCAGCGGCGGCAGTCGGCCTTGCCGTAGCGCCGCAACGCAATCCGGTGGCAGAATGAGAATCCAGGGCGAATGTTATGTGGCTGCTGCTGGCTTCGCTCGCTGTTGCGCAAATACAACCGGCTGCCGACGTGGCGCAGGGACAGCGCTGGTACAACATGCATTGCGCCGCCTGTCACGGCCTCGGCGGCGACGGCGGACGAGGCGCGAATCTGGCCACGCCTAAACTGCGCCACGCCGCGGACGATCCGGCGCTGTTCGACGTCATCAGCCGGGGCATTCCGGGCACGGAAATGCCGCGCTCCTTGCTGACGCCGGAACAGGTGCGGCAGGTGGCGGCTTACGTCCGGTCACTTGGGCGCGTTGTCGAGAGCCCGGCGCAGGGCGACGCCAGGCGTGGTGAGCAGATCTTTCTCGGCAAAGGCAACTGCCGGAATTGCCACACCATCCGCGGCTACGGCGGCTCGATCGGTCCGGATCTGACCGACATCGGAGCACGCAGCTCACCTGGCTACCTGCGCCGGTCGCTCACGGAACCCAATGCGGACGTTCCGGCTGGATTCCGGCGCATCCGCGCCGCGGGCCGCGATGGCCGCCGCGTCGAAGGCATCCGCGTCAATGAAGATACTTTCTCCATCCAGATCCGCGACCTCAGCGGGCGGGTACACTCGCTCTGGAAGGCGGACTTGACTCAACTGGAAAAAGACCGCCAGTCCCTGATGCCCGGCTACCAAACACTGAGCACAGCCGAGTTGGACGACCTGGCGGCTTACCTTATCTCGCTGCAATGAAACCCGCGCCGCTGCTGTTCGTTTTCTCGCTGACTCTTCCCGCACAAGTGCCATATGACCGGATCCTGCACGCGGCCCGCGAGCCGCAGCACTGGCTTACGTACTCGGGCACGCTGGACGCTCACCGCTTTTCGGCGCTCGATCAGATCAACACCACGAATGTGTCGCGTCTGAAGGTCGCCTGGATGTATCAGATCCGCGGGAGGCACAAATTCGAAGCGTCACCCATCGTCGCCGACGGCGTGATGTACATTTCCGTGCCGCCCAGCGACGTTACCGCGCTTGACCTGCGCACCGGCCGCCCCTTGTGGACGTACCGCCGGCCGATACCGGAAGGCGTCATCGTCTGCTGCGGACAGGTGAACCGCGGTGTCGCGATCCTCGACGGCCAGATTCTTGTCGGAACCGTCGATGCCCATCTGGTGGCGCTGGATCTGGCCACCGGGCGGGTCCGCTGGGACACAACCGTGGCCGACTACAGGACCGCCCATTCGATCACCCCGGCGCCGCTTGTGGTGAAGGACAAAGTGATCATCGGCATGGCGGGCGCCGAATACGGCGTCCGAGGATTCCTGGACGCCTACGATGCCAGGACGGGCCGTCGCGCCTGGCGCTTCTGGACTGTGCCCGGTCCCGGCGAGCCTGGAAACGAGACTTGGTCCGGAGAAAGCTGGAAGTACGGCGGCGCCACCACTTGGGTCACCGGCGCCTATGACCCCGGCACGAACCTTGTGTACTGGGGCACAGGCAATCCAGGCCCGGACTATATTGGCGATGTCCGGCAGGGAGACAATCTTTACTCGAATTGTTTGATCGCGCTCGATGCGGACAGCGGGCGGATGAAATGGCACTTCCAGTTCACGCCGCACGACGTCAACGACATGGACTCGAATCAGATCCCCGTGCTGGTGGACGCCACTTTCCGAGGAGCGCCGCGCAAGCTGGTTCTTTTCGCCAACCGCAACGGCTTTTACTACATTCTGGACCGCGTCAGCGGCCAGTTCCTCCTGGCCCGGCAGTTCGCACGCCAGAACTGGGCGAAGAGCATCGACGCGAAAGGCCGGCCGATCCCGAATCCCGCTACTATCCCGAGCGTGGAAGGAGCGCTGGTGTATCCGGACGACGATGGCACGGCCAACTGGTTCAGCCCGTCCTACAGTCCAAAGACGAACCTCTTTTATCAGAACGTGCGTGAGCTGGGCGGCCTCTACTACCGCACAGAGGCCGTCTATCAGCCCGGCCGCCTCTATCTTGGCGCCGGCCGCCGGAGAATTCCGGGAGAAGAAGAAGGATCCGGCGCTCTGCGTGCGCTTCGCGCGCTGACCGGTGAGCTGGCGTGGGAATTCAAACTGCACTCGCCACCCTGGTCCGGAATTCTGTCCACCGCGGGTGGACTGGTGTTCTCAGGGACAATGGAAGGCGACTTCTTCGCGCTTCACGCGGAAACGGGAACGCCGTTGTGGCGGATCCAGACAGGCGGCGAAGTCTGGGCGAACCCGGTCAGCTATGCGTTTGAAGGGAAGCAGTACGTCGCCATCGCCGCCGGCGGGACGCTGATTGCGTTCGCGCTGGATGGCCGCTGACGTCATGGGATGCCTGTAAAGAGACTCTTCGGATACCATTTGTTGATCGTGCGAACGATGATGACTCCTTCGTTGATTGGCAGATACCGGCTCCCTGGCTGGCCTGCCGGATCCTTCCATGGCTTCTCGTTCAATCGCGGACCGCTATGACCAGCCTGGTCGGCGGCGCCGCTCGATTCCGCGATCAGCAGCCGGCCTGGCGCTTTGCCGCAGATCAACGCAATATGCCCGGGTTTCTTTGTCTCGACGCCGTTCTCGCGCATCCACAGCATCACGTCATCCGGCTGGACTTCGTCGAAACTCCAGACATAGGCGTTCCCGGGGTTCTGCCTGTTCGCCATTCTGCGGAAGTATTCGCAACCCGCGTTGGCGCTGTCGCCAAGCGGCATGACGCCGCACAAGAAATGATAGGCCGAAGCAAAGCCGGTGCAATCGACGCCCAGACTCTTGTCAACCCACTTCTGCAATTGGGCAGGGTCGGAGGCAAGAGCTCCGCACTTTACGCCCGCTTCCAGAACATGCTCCATATCCGACGGCAGGCCTTTGCCGAGGACCGTGCGGAAGAACGACGGATGGTCGACGAAGAGTCCCTTCCTGCCTTTGGCCGCCGCCTCGACCTGGTTGATGTTGGTTTGCATCGGCTTATAGCCCGCGGTGTTCATCAGGTAGCGGTTGCAGGAAACGGTCACCACGCGGTTGCCCGGTTCCGTGCTGGCTGAGATGCTCAGCTTCCAGTATTTTTCAACAAGGCCATCGGCAAACAGTCCCATGGCGTTATCTTAGCGGTTGACACCGGCGCCGCACAGCGCTTGACCTTACGGCTCCTCGGGTAGATAATGACGAAAACCATTCCTGGGAGCTATTCACCATGTCACACATGCTGATCGCCGTCCTCGCAGTCCTGTCTGCGGTAAGCCCAATTCTGGCTCAAACGTTCACCGCCTCGATCTCGGGCATCGTTTCCGACTCCTCGGGCGCGGTGATTGCCGGTGTGTCCATCAAAGTCACCAACACGGAGACGAACGTCGCCTTCCGCACCACGACCAACGAATCCGGCTTCTATGTCGTCAGCGAACTGCCTCCAGGACGCTACACCATCAGTGCGGAACAATCCGGCTTCCGCAGCCACCTGCTCGAGTCCTTCCCACTGTCGACCCAGCAAAAGGCGAATGTCAATATCACGCTGGAAGTGGGCCAGGTGACCGAGCGCGTGCAGGTAACGGGCGAAGCGCAGCTCGTCGAATCGGCCAGCTCGACACTGGGGGCGGTGGTGGAAAACAAGCGCATCCTTGACCTGCCGCTGAACGGTCGCAACATCTACAATCTGGCAGCGCTGGTTCCGGGCGTTTTCATGGTGCGGCAATTGACGGGCATCGCGGACACGTTCACGACGAATCGCTTCATCGTGAACGGAGGGCAGGAGTCGACCAGCGACATCCTGCTGGATGGCGTCACCGCGACGGTTTCCCACAACATCTCGACGATCCCCGCCGTCAGCGCCATCCCATCGGTGGAAGGCATCCAGGAATTCAAGATCCAGACCAACGCGTATTCAGCGGAATACGGGCGCAGCGGCGGCGGCCTGGTGACGCTGGTGACCAAGTCCGGAACCAACACATTCCATGGCAGCGTCTACGAATTCCTGCGCAACAGCGCACTGGACGCCAATAACTTCTTCGCCAATCGGGCCGGGCGTCCACTGGCCAGCTTCAAGCGCAATCAGTTCGGCGCCAGCGCCGGGGGGCCGATCTTCCTGCCGAAGGTCTACAAGGGTAAGGACCGTTCGTTCTTCTTCTTCAATTACGAAGGGCAACGCATTCTGGCGGCGAGCATCGCCCAGCACACATTGCCCACTGAGCTGGAGCGCCGCGGCGATTTCTCGCAGACCTTCAATTCCGCCGGCCAGCAGAAGATCATTTTTGACCCGGCCACCACTCGCCCGGATCCCGACCGTGCGGGCCGCTTCCTGCGCACACCGTTCGCGGGAAACGTACTGCCGCAATCAAAGCTGAGCCCGGTGTCCCTGGCCGCCCAGAAGTACTACCCGCTGCCGAATTCGCCCGGACTGCCTTTTTCGCGGCAGAACAACTTCGTGGTCCAGTCGGCCATTCTCCAGCCTCAGGACCGTTATGAATTCAAAATCGACCATCTCTTTGACACCAGCCAGCGCATCTTTTTGCGCTACACGCTGATGGACAGCATGTACTCGAAGCCGAACTTCTGGGGCAACATCGCGGATCCGTTCTGCTGCAATCCGATGCTGCAACGGCTGCAAAACGGCGCCTTCGACTACACGCGCACGATCAGCAACACGAGCGTCTTGAATCTGCGCTATGGGTTCGGGCGCGTGCGCGGCAACCGATACCCGTGGAGCAAGGGCTTCCAGGTCAAGGAGATCGGCCTGCCCGCGTCCATTGATCAAATCTCCAACCAGCCGGTGTTTCCGACCATCACGATCCAGGACTACACACAGCTCGGGCCCAACGGCGGCGACGTGTACCTGATGGGGGACCATACGCACAGCCTGCTGGCGAATCTCTCGCGGGTGGCCGGGCGTCACAGCATGAAGTTCGGCTTCGACGGACGCTTCAACTTCGTCAACTACGGCCAGCTTGGCACGCCGTCGGGCGGCTTCAATTTTGCGCGAGACATGACGCAGGGGGCCGACCCGCGCACCCCGACGGCGATCGGAGGCGTCGGCTACGCCTCGTACCTGTTGGGCGCCGGATCGAGCGGAAGCATCAGCCACCAGATCCGCCCGGCCAACGGCAACCGCTACTTCGCCTTCTATGCCCAGGACGACTTCAAAGTGTCACGGCGGTTCACGTTGAACGCGGGCCTCCGCTGGGACTTCGAGGGCGGAGCCACCGAACGCTATGACCAGCTTTCAGCGATCGATCCGCTGGTGAGGAATCCGCTGTCTGACAAGGTGAACAGGGATTTGCGTGGCGGCTTCGTCTTTGCTCCCACCACGCTCGGCCGGCGCGCCATCCGCGACACTGCTCTGGGGCAGGTGAATCCGCGCATCG
>JACQDF010000322.1 GCA_016201205.1 Acidobacteriota bacterium | reverse complement strand
CCGGGGAAGGCGGATTTTGCCCAACGGCGTGGGTCAGCTACAGCATTTCCGGGGCTTCCAGCGTGGTAAACAAATGCTGTTCTTGAGCCGCACGGTGGCGCCTGCAATCACGGCTTCCGTGGAATCCGCGACCGTGCCTTGCACGCGGGCGCGATATTCCTGTGCGGGAACGTTGCTCATCCATGTGGTCGCAAGGACCAAAGCGATGCGAACCAATCTTCTGGTCATGATCCCTCCCGGGGTGAACTCCAGAACTGCTGTTTCGTTCAGTGCTATCACAATCGGCTGCCGGGGTCAAAGGGGGGCACGTCTGTGGGTGCACGACGCCAGAGTGAGAATCTTGAGGGCGCAGAGAAATCGGCGTACAATTCTGACAGCGGTATACGCTGTCAGAAGGAGCGCACCCTTGGCCCAATCTCTCGATGATCTCCAGCGCGAGCGATCCAGACTGCAGGTAGCCCTCACCCAGATTGGCGATCTCCGGCCCGGGTCCCTGGTTGAACGCTTTCGCCAGTGCGGCAAGCCGAGCTGTCATTGCGCCAAACCGGATTCGCCCAGCCACGGTCCGAGCTACTCGCTTACCCGAGAGGTGGAAAGCAAGACCATCACCAAGATCATTCCGCCCTCAGCGGTGGAGCAGACACGGCGGCAGATCGCCGAGTACAAGCGGTTTCGAGACTTGACGCGAGGTTTTGTCGAGGTCAGCGATAAAGTCTGCGACGCACAACTGCATGCGGCGGCGGACAGTGCCAGCCGCGAGGTTAAGAAAAACGGCGCTCGCCGAGGCGTTGCAAGTCGGCCTGGTCGAAGAGATTCAAAATCTCCTGGGCGTAGAGGCCATTGAAGACCTCGATTTCGAAGCGCTGGAAACGGCCGTGCGTCATCGTGCCCTGCAGATCGCTGCACGGGCGCTGGAACAGCAACAGCGGTTCAACAGTGACACCTCCGATGCCGCCAGCGGTGCACAACGCCCATGCGCCTGCGGCCAAATGGCGCGTTATGTGGACCGTCGTTCCAAGTGCTTTCAAACCGCTCTCGGCGATTTGACACTGGAGAGAGCCTACTATCATTGTCCTGCGTGCCAAAGCGGATTCTGCCCCCGGGACCGCGCCCTGGGCCTGGACGGATCGCTGTCCCCGGCTGTCGTCCGCATGATTGGCGCGGTCGGCTCAACGGTCAGTTTTGAAGACGGCAGTGGGCTGTTGAACGAACTGGCCGGTCTGCACATTGTCTCTAAGCAAGTCGAACGTACGGCCGAGGCGCTGGGAGCCGAAGTGGCCGAAGACGAACGAAGCCACGTGGATCCGGTCCCGTCGAGCGAAATAGCGCCCACGCTCTATCTGGGCCTGGACGGAACCGGAATTCCCGTGCGCCCGAAGGAGTTGGAAGGACGCCGTGGCAAACAAGAGGATGGCTCCGCCAAGACTCGTGAAGTGAAACTCTGCACGATCTGGAGCGCCGAGTCTCGTGATGAGGAGGGCGTGCCCATCCGTGACAAAGGCTCTGTTACCTACTCCGCCGCAATCGAAAGTGCAGCCGCCTCAGACACCGATGCACAACGTTCGGAGTTCGCCGAACGCGTCTTGCGAGAAGCCACGCGCCGGGGTTTTGATCGGGCGGCGCGGCGCGCCATTCTGGGTGACTGTGCTCCCTGGATTTGGAATATCGCCGCGGAGTTGTTTCCCAGCGCCACCCAGATCGCCGACCGGTACCACGTCAAAGAACGTCTTTGCATGATCGCCAAGGCCATTCATGGTCCGGCCGATCCGCAAGCAAAACAATGGGCCAAACTCCACCACGACCAACTCGATGCTGGAGATATCGACTCGATCATCCAGGCCTTGACCGAGCACAGCCAGAACTGCGAGGAGGCCCGCAAAGGGATCGGCTTCTTTCAGACCAACCGCCAGCGAATGCGCTATCCCGAATTCCACGCACAAGGACTGTGCACCTCCACCGGCGTTGTCGAGGCAGGCTGCAAAGTGGCCATCGGCGAACGCCTCAAACAGTCTGGCATGCACTGGACAGTCCGCGGAGCCGATGCAATTATCGCCTTACGATGCGCAAGGCTCAGCGGACGTTTCGAGGACTTCTGGGAACGCCGCTCCGTTCGCCGGAAGGTTGCATGACCGGGTCACTTTTCATTTTCTTGTCGTGCACCCTCCCGGAACTGCGGAAGCGGTACTGGGGGCAACATCTGTGGGCGCGCGGGTATTTCTGCGCGACGGTGGGCGCGGTAGACGAGAAGACGGTGCAGGAGTATATCGAGAATCAGAAGTGGGACGATGAT
>JACQDF010000321.1 GCA_016201205.1 Acidobacteriota bacterium | reverse complement strand
GCGCCGGCAAGGCGAGCTGCCGAGGGCGGAGCGTCCCAAGCCGCTGTTTCCGCGCGAGATTCCACTGCTGGTTGAGCGAACGTTTGCGCGGAACAGTTGCGTCGAGTGTCACCTGATCGGGGACTTTCAGAATATTCAACGGGAACAGGACGGCGCCCTTGACAAGCTGACACACCTCTACCGCTCGCCGGACATCAAGACGCTGGGCATTTACCTGGACGTACCAAAGGGGCTGGTGGTGAAAGAGGCTCGGGGCGCCGTTCAGGCGGCTGGAATGAAACCGGGCGACCGCATCCGGGAATTGAACGGAACGCCGCTCTGGACGTTCGGGGACCTCCAGTATCACTACGATAAAGTCGACCGTCACGCCGAATGGATCCGGATCACGGTCGACAGAGACGGCGAGTCGATCGATCTCTCGATTGCGCTACCCGCCCGCTGGTGGTGGACCGATCTCGGTTTCCGGCAATCGACCATCGACCCACGCGTGTATTTCGAATCTCGCCCGCTGGCGGAGCCGGAAAAACGTGAGCATGGGCTCAAGCCCGACGGATTTGCGAGCCAGGTGAGCTACGTCGATAGCGTCGCCGGCATATTGAAGAATCATGAACTGCGGGTCGGTGACATCGTCTTCGGCGTCGACGGGGTTGAGCGGGACGAAATCGCGAATACGGCGGAGCTGTTCATCAAGCTTCGAAGAACCGCCGGGGAAACTGTCACGCTGGACCTGATTCGCGACGGTAAACGAATGCAAATGCGACTCAAGACTTACAGGATGAGCTTTCGCAAATGATCAAACTTGCCAGGCGGACTGTTGTGAAAGCGATGCTGGCCCTGGTCGTATGCACGGAGGCGACCCGGGCGGGAGAATGGACGGACGCGGTCGACGTACTTCACGACTTCAAACGGTGCGTTTCGTACCGG
Organism: Acidobacteriota bacterium; assembly: GCA_016201205.1. GTDB lineage: Bacteria > Acidobacteriota > Terriglobia > Bryobacterales > Bryobacteraceae > CADEFT01. Next base: position 1,594 of record JACQDF010000321.1, on the reverse strand, counting down.
GCCAGATTGGCCGGCGAGTTTCTGGTCGTCCAGGCGACCCATGAAGCAGGCTGGCATACCTACGCCATGGACAATAGACAGCGGGCGGAGGAAAAGCTCGCGGGCAAGCAGGCCCTGGCCGTCGATAGTCCTACAGAAATCAGGCTGACCCACGGGCTGGAGGTGGCAGGACCGTGGTATCAATCTTCGCCGAAAGACTTTTCGAGGCCGGAGTTACAGTTGTTCACTTGGGGTTTTGAGGGGCACGCTCTGCTGGCGGCCAAAGTCCGGCGTTCGGGAACAGGACCGGCGCAAATCGCTGTCAGCGGTCAGGCATGCACGGAGACGATCTGCAAGAAGATCGACGTGGTGATTTCACTCCCGCTCGCCGGCGTCGCCACGGGCGCCAATCCCTCAGACATCGATTTCAAGGCTTTGGTTCGGGTTCGCCAGGCAAGAGAGAGCAACAGTGAACGCTCCGGCGCCGGCCGCCACTGAAGTCTCGGACGAACGCCCGCGCCCGCACTTCAGAAGCTCATGCGAAAGGCCAGGCGAAGCGCGCGCATGTCGACGCCCTCGCGGCCAAACGTCTTGGTCGCGTTGATCTCGCCTACCCCGCTCCGGAACGAACCGTCCGGATAGGTCTGCAAGTTGGAGATGTTGGTACTGGGATTAGCGAAATGAGGCGTGTTGGTGACGTTAAAGCTTTCGACCCGGAGCTGCATCTTATACCGCTCCTGCACCCGAAACTCGCGGAAGATTCCGATGTCGGCGTTCACCGTCCCCGGGCCCCGGAGCGTGTTGAATCCAGCCGTGCCGAAACGGACGGCGGTAACGGGAGCGAAGGCGAAGGGATCGAACCAGGTCTGGCCCGGTCCGGTTCCGTGCAGGATGTTCACTTGCGGCTTCACCTGGTCGGCGCGTTGTGAGCTGCCCGGCGCGTTGAGCGAAGTGCCCGAGGCGGTGACCGTGAACGGCGAGCCCGAATAGACGCTGAGAAGCGCGTTCAGTTGCCAGCCGCCGGCCAGCTTTGACGCCAGCCCGCCGCCATTCAGCCAGTTCTTCCTCTTGCCAAACGGCAACTGGTAAACGCCCGAGACCTGCAGGTTGTGCGGCCGATGGTAGCCCGTCACCGCGCGGTTCAGCGCGTAGTAATCGGGATCCTGAATTCGCGGATTGCCGTCGCTGTTATCGTTCCCGGCGATTCCCAGCGACTTCGAGAACGTATAGGCCGTCCGGAACATGAAGCCTTTCGAGAACCGGCGCTGGGCCTGGACCTGCAATCCGTCGTACTTGCTGGTGCCCAGCGGCGTGACGATCTGGGTTTCGACCGAGCGCCCGAAGGTGGCCAGATACGGACGGCTGGCCTGACCCCCTCCGACCCGGCCGGCGTTCAAATCGAGGAAGCCGAGCTGGCGGACGCTGCGCGTGGCCACGTACGCCGCCCCCACCGTCCACGCCTCGCCCAGTTGCCGCTCCAGCGTCAGGTTCCAGGACTGGATGTAGCCGCGCTTGAACTTCTCGCCCAGGCTGTTGACGGCGATGTTGCCGGGAACGTCAATGATGCCATTGCCCAGATCGGGCGTCGTCATCGGCGGGAGGCCTTCCCGAAGCG
>JACQDF010000320.1 GCA_016201205.1 Acidobacteriota bacterium | reverse complement strand
TACTTTCTCGCGGTCGCCGAAATACAGTATCGACGGCGAGGCCCAGGAGCTCGCAGTGCTCTGTCGAAGGCTGGCCAGAAAATGTCGCCGGAGGATGGATGGACTAGGTAAGGGTAAGACATAGGTGTCCAAGTTGGACTCATCTGGGCGGAGGGTCTCACGGTCGAGCCGGGGGAGCGGGGCGGTGTAGGAGGTCTGCCACTAAGCCCAAAACAAGCGCGGTTTGGTACTGCCCGTTGACATCATCCGCGTGGTCTTCAGGGGCATGGATCCCCGCATCGACCGAGGTGTCGGTCGTTCATGGCGTCCACAGGTCTTTGGGGCTGCCCGGCTTTCTCTTTTCCCTCATCGTGAGCCCGGTGGTTGCCGTCGGTTTCCACCCCACACCTCCCATCTGCGCGCCGCTCAGCAGCGCAGCGGCCGCCGCAGCGCTTCGACCCCTCGCAGGAAGACCCGTTGCCACGGGTTCCACGCCAGCAGCCGGTACACGATGCGCCGTCCCGCCCGAAGGATCTGGCACGGCATCGCGATGAACGCCTGCCGGAACGTCCGGAACTCCATCTTGAGCACCGTCTGCTTCTGCGCTCGGTACTGCTCCCCCCAACGCCCTTCCTCGGGCAGCAGTAGCGCGAACCACGCCTTGAGCGTCCACGCCAGGGAGGCCATCACCATGTACGCCAAGTTGCTCACCAAGGTGTTCACCGGCATCCGCAGCGCGTGTACCCCGTTCTTGAGCTGCGCGATCAGGTTCTCCTGGTTGCACCGTTCGTTGGCCAGGAACACCAGCTCCTCGGCCGCGGTGGCCTCGTCATTGGTGATGTAGAAGAAGTACCGCAGATCGTCGAACAACACCCGCTCGCCCCGTTCCACCGAGAGGTTCTTCTGCACCACCACCACCCGATACGGCCGCTCGCAGGCGCCCGGCTGGTACTCGAACTCGGCTACCTCCTCCGAGTCCAGCCGGATGTTGCGGAACCCACGCTCCACCACCAACTGCTCCTTGATGTTCTCCGGCCGGCTCCGCATCCCGGTCTTCACCCGGTACTTCACCGGCCGCTGCAACCGCTTCCAGGCCCGCCCCGCAAGGCCCGCCGCCAGATCCACCAGCTTCGGCATCGCGTCGATCCCAAACAGGAACCGCACGCCCGCCTGGTTCCACCGATCCAGGTGCTGCGTCGAGCTGAAGTCGGTGTCCCCGCGTAGCAAGATGCGTTCGAACCCGGCCTCCCGGCACAGCGCGATCGCCCCATCGAAGCGCTCCGCCGCCCCTTCGTGCGACGGCCGGTTCCCGCTCCGGTTCACCAGCGAGAGCGGCTCCCCGGTGTTCGCCAGCGTCACCACCAGCGGGTGATAACCCCACACCCCGTTGTAGGAGATGTCCATCCCTTCCTTGCACTCGCCCGTCGTCGGCGCCAGCGTCCCGTCCGCCTCCAGAATCGCCTCCTCGAAGAAGGCCTCCGGCTGCTGCCGCCACACCTTCATCCGCACCCGGTCGATCGCCGCCATCAACGCCTCAACATTCGACGACTCCCGGAACCGCCGGCAGAAGTCCCCGGCCGTGGTGGGATCGGGGATCACCCGCGCCCCCACAGCGTCCAGATACACCTCGTCCTGGCGCCGATGCTCCAGGTCCTCCAGCGTCTGCCCACCGCACAGGATGTTGTAGGCCACGTTCAACACGTGGTCCGACTCGTGGTAGGGCTGGTGCACCTTCAGCAATTGCAGGCTCTCGTCAATCTCCGCCGCCAGCCCTGTGCGCTGGGCCAGCAGGTGCATCGCCCCGATCCCCCCGGCACCCAGACCCCGAATCCGATCACTGCCCTCGTAATGGATGTTGCGGCCGCGGAACATCGGCTCCAACTGCGCGCACCAGTTGCGTCGGCGAAGCCGGTGCTGAATCCGCCGCTTGCAACGCGCCTCGCGCTTCTGTATACTTGTGCTCACTCGAAAGGCCCTCCCTGGCGTCGTGAAGGTTTGGTGTCCACCGCCTTCTTAACCGCTCTTGGCGGGCTTTTCGAGCTTTTTCTTCGTCCTCAGGCGCAAAATCGCGCTTGTTCAGGGACTAGCTACACGCCTGGCTCGGCGCAGCTCGAGTGGCTCGCCGCCGACCTGGCGGCCTCCCGCAAGACCTGGAAGTTCGTCCTGCTCCACGAGCCCGGCTGGTCGGCCGCCGGTGGCGACCCCAACAACTCCAGCGTGCAGGCCTACGTCGAGCCCCTGTGCGAGCAGAACGGGGTCTCGATCGTGTTCGCGGGCCACAACCACTTCTACTCCCGAGCCGCGCTGAACGGAGTGACCCACATCACGACGGGCGGAGGCGGGGCGCCGCTGAACATCCCCATCGTGTTCGCCCCG
>JACQDF010000315.1 GCA_016201205.1 Acidobacteriota bacterium | reverse complement strand
GCGTTTTCACCGGCGGAGAGATGGGTCAAGAAACGGTTGACATCACTCTCGGCCAGTCCGCGTGGATGAGTGCCGCCGTGAAACGCCAGGCAGCGGCGAATCCAGTGGAGGCAGGCCTCTTCGGTACGGCGGCTGTTGTGCCGACTGCGCAGGGCTTCCACCACGCAGTCGTAGAGCCTCAGTGTCGGCTGACCAGGGAATAATCCCAGTGGCGAGCGACGATCCGACGCCAGCACGTTCATGCCGTCCGGCCTCCAATGAACTTCGGATGTGGGAACGATAGTACTTCAACCGCGGAGCGAGCGCAGGCCGGCCGGTGAATTAACGGCTCCCCGCCAGCCCCCGCTTTCCTATATACTTACTGCAATCCGAAAAGTACCCGGGGTTCGCCCCGGGGAAGCCTCCGCGAAAGGGGCTGGGCATGTCTTCGATCAAGTCGATTCCAAATATTCTTGCGTGTCTGTCGCTGGCGTTCTCGCCGGCAACCGTCTGCGCTCAGGTTTCCGCCGCTTCAATCAACGGAACCGCCCGCGACAGCTCGGGCGCCATCATCCCTTCGGTGAACATCCTGCTGCGCAACACCGAGACCAGCGTCGAAACCCGCACCACCACCAACGAGCAGGGCGTCTATGTCCTGGTCCACATCCTCCCGGGAACATACACACTCGAGGCAGGCAAAGAGGGGTTTGCCACCAGCCACCTAGGACCGCTCACGCTCGTCGTCAATCAGCGCTCCGTCTTCGACTTCCAGATGGCCGTCGGGAAGGTGCAGGAATCGGTCACCGTCGAGGCGGTCGGCGCCGAGCTCCAGAGCGCCACCTCCGAACTCGGCAGCGTCCTCACCCGCCAGCAGGTCATCAATCTCCCCATGGGCCGGAGCATCCAGAACCTGATGCGCCTCACCCCGGGCGTGAACGCCATCACCACCGGACAGTCCAGCATTCCGTCGGTGAACGGCCAGATCAACCGCACCAGCATGTATATGCTCGATGGGGTCAACAATCAGGCTACGTTCTTTTCCAACCTCGCGCTCAACCCCATTATCGAAACCATCGAAGAGTTCAAGGTTCAGTCTCATAACGACTCGGTGGAAGTCGGCGGCGTGATGGGTGGGGTGATCAACACCGCCACCAGATCCGGCACCAACGAGCTGCACGGGAACGTCTACAACATCGAACAGAACGACGCCTTCAACGCCCGCAACACGTTCCTTCCATCGGTGGCCCCTTTCAAGGGACACACCTTCGGCGGCACGGCCGGCGGCCCGATGCTCCTGCCCAGGCTCTATAACGGCCGGAACCGGACGTTCTTCTTCGGCGGGTATCAATATTTCATGAGCCGCTCTCCCGCCCTCAGCTACTTCCGCGTCCCCACCGAAGCCAACCTTCAGGGAGACCTGAGCGACTGGCCCAAGCAGATCTACAATCCCTTGTCCACCCGTCCCAATCCCGCCCAGGCCGGCACCTTTGTCCGCGACCCCTTCCCGCAAAACCAGATCCCGGCCGCCATGCTCAAACCAGGGATGGTCTACTTTGCCCGTACCGTGCTGCCCAAACCCGAATACACGGGCCTGGCCGACCGCAACGCCATCAACCGCGCTCCCAACCGCAGCCAGGTTCATAGCCTGAACGCCCGCGTCGATCACAAGTTCTCAGACCGGGATTCGATCTGGGTGCGCTACACCGGAACCTATTCGCCCGCCACCGTCGCGTCCAGCCTGCCGTCTCTCGAGCGCAGCAACAATGGCCGCGCCCACAACCTTGCCGGAAACTGGGTCCACACCTTCGGACCCAGCGCCGTCCTCCAGATCCAGTTCGGACGGATCTACCAATGGACCAGCTCCCGCGACAAGCATCGTTCCCTGCCCTCCGACTTCATCTCCAAAGTCGGATACTCGAGCAACGTCATCACCACCTACCTCGATGGAAACGACTATCTGCCCGGCTTCAATCCGGCCAACTTCTGGAGCAGCCAGGAACAGGCGAACCTCAGCCGCACCGGCGATTCCTGGCACTACCGCGGCGGCTTTTCCAAACTGCTCGGAACCCACACACTGAAGTTCGGCGGCGAGTACAACCGCGTCCAGTGGTACTACGAGAACGGCATCACGAGCATCGGATTCGCCGACGCCCAGACCGCCGATCCGCTCCGGCTCGCCACAACCGGCAGTTCGCTCGCCTCTTTCCTTCTGGATATTCCCGATGCCGCCACCCGCCGCGACATCATCGAGACCATGCCCTGGTGGGGCGGCGCCATCGGATTCTACTTCCAGGACTCGTGGAAAACCACCGGCAATCTCACCATCAATCTCGGCCTCCGATATGACCGCACCTTCATCCCCACCGCCGGCACCGACGGCGGCAACAACAACATGGTCGGTAATATGGACTATAACCGGGGCGTCTACGTGATCCAGAAGATCGCGCCGCCCTGCGATGTTGCGAAAAAGTCGCCCTGCGTGCCGGCTCCCGCCGGCGCTCCCCCGGGCTGGCTCCCCGCCAACGTCGAAGTTTCCCCCACCGGCAAGGTCTACACGGACACCAGGAAAAACTTCCAGCCCCGCCTCGGCTTCGCCTACCGAATGGGACGCCGTTCGGTGATTCGCGGATCTTCCGGCATCTTCTTTGACAGCTATTCCGGCGTCACGCAACTGGCGCGCAACTTCATCGGCACCTGGCCGAGCCTCGGCTTCCAGTCGGCGGCGAATCTCAACTACCCCACCCCGGCCCAGGTTCTGCCGTCCATCTCCGGCGCCAATCCGCTGCCCTCCGCCGTTCTTCCGCTGGCGAATCCGTTTGTCCAGACCGCCTATTTCGGCGATCCCAACTGGAAGAACGCATACTCGGTCCAGTGGAACATCGGCATCCAGCATCAGGTCACCGAGGGAGCGCTGTTCACCCTCAATTACGTCGGCTCCGGCACGCACCGCACCACCGTCGGCGGCCGCTACAACGTGGCTCGCACTCCGGGACCTGGAAACTTCCGCGACCGCTCTCCCTTCCCCTACATGCCCGTCCCCACGTCCTGGGACCGCTCCTGGGGCAACGCCAATTATCACGCCCTCCAGACTTCGCTGGAACGCCGCTGGTCCCGCGGCGTTGCCTTTACCGTCTCCTACACGTACTCGAAGGCGATCGATCCCGGCTCCTCCGGCTTCTTCGGCGTGGAAGGCAACTCGATCCAGAACCCATACGATATGCACGGCGACCGCAGCATCTCCAGCTACGACATTACCCACAACCTCGTCATGAGCTTTGTCTACGATCTGCCGCTGGGCAAAGGGAAGCTTCTCGCTACCGGCAATCGCTTTGCGGATTATGTGCTCGGCAACTGGCAGGTCAACGGCGTCTCCGATATCCGCTCCGGTGTGCCCGTGAACGTCACCGTGGCCGGCGACATCGCCAACACCGGCAATGTCGGTTATATGCGCCCCAACCTGATCGGCAATTGGCGTGTTGACAATCCGGCTCCCACCCGATGGTTCGACCGGACGGCGTTCGCCGCGCCCGCGCCGTTCACGTTCGGCAACGTGGGCCGCAACGTCTTGCGCGCCGACGGGGTCCATCGCCTCGATCTGTCGCTGTTCCGGAACATTCCGATCAGCGAACGCATATCCGGGCAGCTTCGCGTGGAAGCCTACAACGTTTTCAACGTCGTGACTTACAACGCTCCCGTCGCCGAGTTCACCAACGTCAACTTCGGACGCGTGCTCAGCGCCATGGGGGCGCGATCGCTCCAAATCGGCGCCCGCGTGTACTTCTGACCAGACGGCCGGACCCCCGCCAAATGAACTAAGCTGAAGCTATGGGGACAGCGACTCTCCTCACGCTCGAGCGGTTCCTGGCGTTGCCCGAGGACGACTGCCGGCACGAACTCGACGAAGGAGTACTTATCGTGTCTCCACCTTCCGGTGATACTCATGGAGGCCTCTGCTCGCAGGTGAACCACGTGCTGCGCAACGCATTCAAGCATCAACGGAAGTACAGGGTTGTCAGCGACTGTGGGTTCATCCTGACCGAGAACCCTTTCACGGTCAGAGCACCCGATGTGGCAGTCGTGAAAAGAGCCCGGTCCGCTCAAAAGGGCCAGAATCCTTACATGAAAGGCGCACCTGAGCTGGCCATTGAGGTGCTTTCCCCCAGCGACACCGCGTCTAACATCCGCAAGAAGGTCCGACAGTACCTGAAGGCGGGCGCCCTTTCCGTATGGGTTCTCGATCCCGATACGCAGGAGGTGGAAGTGCATCAGGCGGACGGAACCGTGCGAATCCACGCATCCGCCGGCACGCTGCGCGCTCCGGAGCTTTCCCCGGAGCTGGCCGTTGCCGTCGCCGAGCTGTTTGCTGACTAGCTCCGGCCCCACTCGTTCTCTTATAATGAGATTACTGCGTAGGCCTAATCGCTCCGCACCCGCCCCGCATCGGGGCCTTCCTAGACCCTAGAGTTCAGTCATGTTCGACAATCTCTCCGACAAGCTTCAGCGGATTTTCAAGAATCTGCGCGGCGAAGGAAAACTCACTGCCGAGAACATGGAGGCGGCGCTCAAGGAGATCCGCGTCGCTCTGCTCGAAGCCGACGTGCATTTCCGCGTCGTCAAGCAGCTCATGGAGAGCGTCAAAGAGAAGGCGATGGGCCTGGAAGTGCTGACGGCCTTTTCGCCCGCTCAGCAGGTGGTCCAGATCGTCCGCGATGAGATGATCCGCATCCTCGGCAGCCACCAGTCCAAGCTCCGCTTCGCCAACGAGCCGCCAAGCGTGATCCTGATGGTCGGCCTGCAAGGCTCGGGCAAGACCACCTCGACGGGGAAACTGGCGCGCCATCTGATGAAGCAGGGCAACCGCCCCATGCTCGTGTCGGTCGACGTCTACCGGCCGGCCGCGCGCCAGCAGTTGAGCATCATCGCCAGGGACATCCAGATCCCGGTTTACGAGGGAGCCCCGGACGAAAAAATGCCGGCCGATCTGGCCAGATCGGCCAGACGCGAGGCCACCCGGAATAACCGCGATGTGCTGCTGGTGGACACCGCCGGACGCCTTCACATCGACGAGGATCTGATGACGGAATTGAAGCAGCTCAAGGAGCTGCTGAATCCCATCGAGATCCTCTTCGTTGCCGACGCCATGACCGGCCAGGACGCCGTCCGGAGCGCAGACGAATTCCACAAGCGGCTGGGCATCACCGGCGCCATCCTCACCAAGATGGACGGCGATGCGCGCGGCGGCGCCGCGCTTTCCATCCGCACCGTCACCGGGCAGCCGCTCAAGTTCATCGGCATCGGCGAGAAGCCGGATGCCTTCGAGCCGTTTCACCCGGACCGCGCCGTCTCGCGCATCCTCGGCATGGGCGATGTGCTGTCGCTGATCGAGAAAGTCGAGCAGAACATCGATCAGCGCAAAGCCGAGGAGATGCAGCGCAAGCTGCTCGACAATGAATTCACGCTCGAGGATTTTCGCGACCAGTTGAAGCAGCTCCGCAAGCTGGGGCCGCTGGAATCGCTGCTCGGCATGATGCCGCAGCTCGGCCCGATCGGCAAGGAACTGAAGAACGCCAAGGTGGATGAAAAGGAACTGGTGCGGATCGTGGCCATTGTCGATTCGATGACGCCGGCCGAGCGTGTCAATCACATGATCATCAACGGCTCGCGCCGCCGCCGCATCGCCATGGGCAGCGGCGCCACCGTCCAGGAAGTCAACCAGCTTTTGAAACAGTACATGCAGGCGCGCAAGATGATGAAGTCGTTTTCCGGCGGCCTGCTCGGCAGGAAAATGGGCAAGCTCAAGCTGCCCAGCCTGGAAGACTTCAAGTTTCGATAGACTGAAGATTAAGCTCAGGAGTTAGAAAACAGCATGCTGATGATTCGTCTGGCTCGGTTTGGAGCCAAGAAAAAGCCGACTTATCGTCTGGTGGTGATTGAGAAAGAGCGGGCGCGGGACAGCCGCGCCATCGAAGTGGTCGGCCATTACAGCCCGCTCAGCCATCCCGCCAGGGTGAACTTGAAACACGATCGCATCGCCCACTGGATGAAATGCGGCGCCCAACCCTCCGGCACCGTGTCCCGCCTGCTGAGGGCGAACCCCGCTCCGGCCGCCTGATCCAGCGGTCCTCGCACGACCGGAATTGCTATCATCGAGCCAGCAGGAAACTTCTCCTATGGGGATGAAAGAGTTAGTGGAAGAAATCGCGAAAGCTCTGGTGGACATCCCGGAGGAAGTCGTGGTTCGAGAAATCACGGGAGAACAGGTGACCGTTCTCGAGTTAAAGGTCGCACCGAGCGATCTTGGCAAGGTCATCGGCAAGCAGGGCCGGACGGCACGCGCCATCCGGATCTTGCTCGGCGCTTCCGGCATGAAGCTCAACCGCCGGTTTACGCTCGAGATTCTCGAATAAGGTGTCCGGCTGGATCACGCTGGCCACGATTGTCCGCCCTCGAGGCAACCGGGGTGAAGTGATCGCCGAGGGGAACACTGCCGATCCGGATCGGTTTTTGCGGTTCAAGCGCCTGTTTATTCTTCCAGGAGAGCGCCCGGTGGAGGTCGAGGAGGCATGGGAACATCGGGGCCGGCTGGTGCTGAAATTGCGGGGCATCGAATCCATCGCGGATGCGGAGCAGTTTCGCGGCGCCCGGTTGTGCATCCCGCCGGAAGATCAGCCGCAGGCCGCTGAAGGAGAATTCCAGCTCGGCGATCTGATTGGCTGCCGGATCATCGAGAAACAGAGCGGCCAGGAATTGGGCGCGGTGACGGACTGGCTGGAATATGGCGGCCCGGTGCTATTGGAAGTGAAAGGCGGCGGCAAGGAACTGCTGATCCCGTTCGCGGCCGCCATCTGCCTCGAGATTGACGTCCACGGGAAACGGATCGTTGTGGATTTGCCGCAGGGGTTGAAAGAACTGTGATCTTTCATCTGCTCACGATATTTCCTGAATTCTTCCGCGGCCCCTTCGAGCACGGCGTGCTCGGCAAAGCGATCGAAGGCGGCGCAGTCGAGGTGCGCATCCACAACCTGCGCGATTGGACCTCGGACCGCCACAAGACCGTCGATGACCGGCCGTTCGGCGGCGGGGAGGGAATGGTCCTGAAACCCGAGCCCATTTTTCTTGCGGTGGAATCGATCTGGCCTCAGCCGAAGCCGGGGCGGAAAGTGATTCTTTTGTCCGCCCAGGGCCGCCTCTTCCGCCACCAGACGGCGCTGGAATGGAGCCGGCTCGACGAGATCCTGTTTATCTGCGGGCGCTACGAAGGCGTCGATGAGCGTGTCGCCGGGAATCTGGCTGATGACGAGATTTCCATCGGCGACTACGTGTTGAGCGGCGGCGAGCTGGCTGCCGCGGTTGTCATTGACTGCGTGGCCCGGCTTCTCCCCGGTGTCCTTGGCAATGAAGCTTCCGCTGTCGGGGAGTCGTTCACCGGAGGCATTCTGGATTGCCCCCAATGGACCCGGCCGGCGGAGTTTCGGGGCTGGAAAGTTCCTGAAGTGCTGCTGAACGGGCATCACGAGCAGATCCGCCAGTGGCGTCGCCGGATGGCGCTCGAGAAGACCGCCCGTATGCGGCCCGATCTGCTCGATCCCAGCAACAAGTAGCGCAACCGCGCTAAACTAAGTTCTTTACGAGCGTTTCTGTAGAGGTACCGAATGACGAACCCGATCCTGACGAAAGTCATCAACAAGAACAAGCGCACCGATCTTCAGCCCTTCCGCATCGGCGACACCATCCGCGTGCAGGTGAAGATCCGCGAGGGCGACAAAGAGCGTCTCCAGGCGTTTGAAGGTACTGTGATCGCCCGTAAGAACACCGGCCTTGGCGAATCCATTACCGTGCGCAAGATAAGCTTCGGGCATGGCGTCGAGCGAATTTTCCCCGTCCATGCGCCCGTTATCGATTCCATCGACGTGGTCCGCACCGGCCGTGTCCGTCGCGCCAAGCTGTACTACCTGCGCAATCTGAGGGGCAAAGCCGCGCGTCTCCGCGAGCGCGATTAGCCATCCGGGACCGGCGTGCGCGGGCAAGCGGGCAGGACACAGCCGATTCGCAGCACCTACGAGCGGGGCGCCCGCCAGAAGGGCTATCGTCTCATCGCCGGCGCCGATGAAGCCGGCCGTGGTTGTTTGTTCGGCCCTGTTTTTGCCGCCGCCGTCATTCTTGATCCTGGTGCGCCCATCCGCGGGCTTCGGGACAGCAAACAGCTCGAGCCCGAGCGCCGCCAGGTCCTGGCAGCGCGCATCCGCGAGCGCGCCATCGCGTGGGCCGTCGCCGACGCCGACGCCGCCGAGATCGACCGCATCAATATCTATCAGGCCTCGAGGCTCGCCATGCGGCGCGCCGTCGAGAAACTCGAGACTGTGCCCGATTTCCTGCTGATCGACGCCATCGAGATCGATTTGCCCATCGCGCAGCGCGGCCTCATTCACGGCGACGCACTCTGCCCGTCCATCGCCGCCGCGTCCATTCTTGCCAAGGTGGACCGCGACGCCTGCATGCACGAGTGGGATCGCATTTACCCGGAGTATGGCCTGGCGCGCCACAAAGGCTACCCCACCCCCGAGCACCTCGATGCGCTGGCACGCTTCGGACCGACTCCGCACCATCGCATGAGCTACGAGCCGGTCAGACAACTGCCGCTGTTTTCCCCTTTGGAGGCCTCCGCTTGTCGATAACTCCGCAGTTTCCGCCTCCCTTCCCTGATCCGGCCGGCGCCGAAGCATTTCGTCCGGAATACCGCTGGTATCACAAAGTGGCCGCGGTGCTGTTCGCCATTTTCTGCTTCGAGCTGGGCGTGTTTCTGCTGGTGTTCCCGTGGCTCGATTTCTGGGAGAACAACTTCTTTGCGACCTGGAACTACACGTTGCAGCAGATGTGGATGAACCCCTATTTCCGGGGAATGATCAGCGGGCTCGGGCTGGTGAATATTTTCGTGTCGTTTATCGAGATCGTTCGCCTGCGGCGGTTCTCGTCGTCGTAACCTACGGCAGTTTGTCCACGCGCGTCGTCTGGTGCGCGGCCAATTGCCAGTTGCTCCCGCTCTTCACCCACACATGGATCATCATGATCTTGTCATCGAACGGGCCTTGCGGACTGACGCCGGTCACCCGGGCCCAGGAGTGCGTAACCGCTGAGTCGCCATGCAGGCGGACGGAAACGTTTTTCTGGTCGAGTGTTTTGTAGACCTGGCGGCCGGAGCGCAGCTTCTCGATGTACTCGCTCTTCGTATCCACTACGCCCGAGGCGTGCGCGTAGATCAGGTCCTTCGAAAGGAGCCTGTCGAGCGTGGCGGCATCGCGCGACAGAAGTGCTTTGATCCAGGCCTTGTCCAGATTCTCGATGGCGCTCGAGCCGGTCTGAGCAAAGCCGGAGCAGCATAGAGCCAGAGCGGTCAGCAGCAGCCGGGAGAACATAGTCAGTGAGTTTATCACACCGTGACGCGGGGGGTTCCGGATTGCGCCGGCCGGGACTGCGATTCAGACACTGGGGGGGCCGCGGAGGTGGGTAAGGCGGGGATGGGGCTGGCGAGAGTTGAAAAACGTAGAAACCGATGGCGATGTTGAATGTGCCAGAGGCAATGGGCCAACGGGTTGGGAAACGGCGACAGGCGGGTGAGCGATATCGAT
>JACQDF010000303.1 GCA_016201205.1 Acidobacteriota bacterium | reverse complement strand
TTAACGTGCCCCTGGTACGCCTTAACATAGCAGCGAACGTTATGGTTTGTTCCTATCCGCTAAACACCTTAAATTTTTCGAGTGCAGATTAACGCTCGTTTTTCAGATCACCTGCGCACGAACCCGGAGCAAACTAGGGGTGAGTAGTATTACATCTGACTCATTCCTTTTGCTCGCTGTCAGTTCAACCATAGTTTGCGCGTTTTGAGCCGACTATGCTTTGACCTGGGTGTGAGCAGACTATGCTTCTGGAACGAACACGGTCGTGGATGGCCTCTGCCCATCAAGACCGTGGCAGTCTTGAGCAAACTATGGTTATCAAAAGCGATGTTGAGCAAGACCACAAGGCCAACGGTAGGGTAGATGTCATCCGGGGTGCAGAGGGCGGTACTGCCTCACCGAGGCGACTGGTCCGGAGCCAGGGTGGCTTTCAATTGGTGTCGGTGTTGGATGAGGGCGCACTGGGCCGGGAAATGCAACTGTAAGTAGCGGGGGGAACGCTGGACCCGGGAAGCGATGTCCTCGAGCGACGGGCAATCGGCCTCACACCGCTCCCATTCGTGATCCAGCAGGATCCGGGTTTCCTCTTTCCCCTGGACGCGGCGTGACCAGGGGGCGAGCGTTGGTCGCGGCAGTGGTTGCCATTGAGCCCGGAGTGCCTCAGGGGCGCCCAGCACCAGCGTGACGAGCGGCACACTCAGCGCATACGCCACAAGCAGCAGGACGGACAAGGTGGGCTTCAACGAGGCGTCCAGCCAGTGGCTCACCAGGACGTCAGGCACCCCAATCCATTGGGCGAGCTGAGCCGGTTGGGCCTGCACCTGATCCAAGCAGTATTTCAGGTTTTGCGCCAGGTGGCCGAGCGCAGGGGCCGGCGTGTCTGAGGCCATCGCATGCAGGAGATCGGCCACCGACTCGCTGGCCCAGTGCTGCCAGAGGACTGGCGGCCTCATTGCCGGTTCTGCACAGAGTCTTTTCACACGCCGCGCCTCCGCCTTCGAATGGCTCCCTAACCACTCCCCACACGCGGTGCAACAGCCCAGGGGCCAACCGGTGGAATAGCGGGATTGCGGTTGATGGCACGCCGGGCACTCGGTGATTAACCAGACCCGATGCTGCGAGCACATGGGCACGACATTCAGTGACCAGGTGAGGGGCTGGAAAATGGGCAGACCGCGGTCTTGCCACTGCGCGTAACACTGGGGACACCAGGCGCGGCTCTTGCTCCAGCACCCCTGGTCTTCAATGACCTGGCTCAGCCGCAGGAGGGTGAGCGCGTGCAACTCCGGGCGGGCCGTCAAACGCTCGAGGATTTGAACCCGCTCCTGGGTCCAAAAGCGGGCGCAGCTCACGATGCTGTTGGACGGCGATGGGTGCTGTGGCGGGACGGAGCCGGGGGCGTGGGGCAACTCCGGCCGGAACGAGTCGATGTATCGGGCCAGGGTGAGCAGATGCACCCCATGCGCCTGGACCAGACGACTGATATAGCTGTGGATCCCCTCCACCTGCCCGGTCCCGATGCCCAAGGGTTCCGGCCCGAACAACGTCGAACGATCCGGGAGGGCCAGGGGCCGAGGATCGCAAAACTCATAGGCCTGGCAGGAGTTGGTCATGCGGCGACTGCGCGGGCGCCTCTCCCACCGGGTCGCGAGCCGGCTTGCGGTCGCCGACTCGCCGCTTGATCGCTCGGGCGTGAGGGCCGGGCGCCGCCAGCCCGTGACCCAAAGATTGTTGGTCACGCCCCGGCGGTGATGTGATCTCTGTCGCCAGGAGCGGTTCGTCCAGATACCCGGCCCGAGCTAAACGTTCCTCACCTTCATGAATCTCGTACCCCATCTGCTTGAGCTTGTCGGCATTCAGGTGCCGCTGGAGGTCCTTCATCGTCAACGTCTTCGCTCCGGAGCGCAAGGCCTGCTCCAACCCGCGGGTGAGCCAGTCCTTGAGCGTCCCCACGCATCCCAGGCAGCCCCGGTACAACTCGTCGCTGTGGGACACCAAATCCGGTTCTTGGGCCAGCGGGAGGTGGCGCTGAAAGGTAAAGACGACATTGCGAAAGGCCTGCTGATCGCTCCCCGCGTCGGGGAGATAGCGCGGGAAATGTAGATCCAGGCTGCGCCGGGCGAGTTGCCCGCTCAAGTTCGTGAGATTAAGCAGTTCGTAGGTGCCGACCAAGACCCAGAGGGTTCCGGTCAGATTGGCCAGCGACTTCAGGTTGTCCATCTGGCGCAGCAAGGACTGGCTGCCGACCACCCGATTGAGGTGCTGCGCTTCGTCAATGAATTGGGCCCGTGTCCGCCGATAGCGCAGACACTGCTCCACGGCCCACCGCAGGTCAGCGCTGGACACCCGGCGTTCGGTGAGACGACTGACCGGCATGTGGGTACCCAATAACACCGCGTCGGCGTCCAGGTTGGACGAGGGGACCAGCCGCCGGTGCGCCAGCACCAGAGGGGCCGGCTCATTCAACGCCAGGGCCAACCGCCGGTACAGATCACGCCAACTAAATCCCAAATCCGTCGAGGGAGCTTCGACCGCCACATACGGGATCCAATCGGGGTTAGCTTGCAAGTCCTCCCAGACGGCCGTGAGCAGGCTGTTTAGGACGCGTTGGATCAGCGTCGTTTTGCCGACCCCGGACGGGCCGACCACCACGATGAGCGAGGCGCCCGTGCGCATCTCAATGGCTTCGGTCAGCGCCTGATCGGTCTGGAGCAGTTTCGGGTGCGCCACAATTTTGTTGGCGAAGTAATCCCGCCGCACGGCGGGCGGCTGGTGGAGCAGTTCGGGAGGAAAGCCGTCGTTGGCGTTCATCGCTGAGGCTGGCGGAGCCGCGGCCGCGGGCTAATAGTCGCCATAGACGACGAGGGCATCTGGGGAGGATGGCGCCACCGCCATGGGCGGATGGCCCGGCTCGGGTGCTGCGGGCCGGTCTTCAACTCGCTCGCCCACGGCAGCCTCCGAGCGGGGGACCACCGGCTCGATGAGGGCCCGGATCTGCTCGCCGGCGGCATCCTTGAGCCGCTGCGTCACCAGCAGATCCGCCAGGTTCGCTTCGGCGGACTCTAGAAAGCGCGCCAACTTGGCGGCCGTCAGAGCGCCGCGAGCCGCGATGACCGTCTGGCGTTTTTTCAGCTCCTGAGTGATCAGGCTCAGCTCTTTTTCCGATCGGCCCCGGAACTTGGTGTAATACTGTGACCAGCACCGGACCCAGCAGTGGTTCACATAGGCGTATGCCACTCCCACGTCAAAGGGATCGTAGCGCACCCAGACGTCGGTGTTGGCGACCGACGACTGTCGGAAGGTCTCGGACCAGTAATAGATCGAGTGGATCAGGATCCCGCGGGTGGGATGAACTCTGGCCGTCGCCTTGCGCGTGGAGGGCAGCGTCATCATGATGAAGTCCTGGGTATAAGGGATACGCAAGTGCGGACGCTCACCCGATCGCTCCAGGCTTTGCTCGCAGGCCTGGCGGGGTGTCTGGCCGAGGGCGGGATGATCATTGGTGTCGTAGATTTCATACGCCCACTCGCACAAGGCCTGATGCAGCACGGGCAACGTCCAGGTGGCCAAGTTTTGGGGCCACACCATCCGGGTTGCCTGTCTGACCTTCCGCATGATTTGGGTGTTGCCCATCAAGTTGTGGACGAAGGTGGAGTTGGCCGTGCCAAAGAGCCGCTCACAGACGGAGCCGAAGCGGGGCCTGGCCCACGGGCGCGTTTTCTGGGTGACCGAGTAGCGGGCCAGGAGCGTCTCGAAGTAGACGGACTTGAACTCTCTCGCGCCGTCCACCACCACGGTGTGAGGCAAATGCCCGTGCCGTCGGACGCACTCGCGTAAGACCATCATGCAGCTGCGGTAGCTGGGTGGATCGAACGTGAGCCACAGGGCCAGAATGCGCCGGGAGTAAGCGTCGATCAACAGGGTCAGCCAGGCCCGCCCCAAGGGGCGGCCGGTCTGCGAACAGATCAACTCCAGGTCGAGTTCGGTGTGGTCAATGTGGCCGATCTCAAAGGCGCGGTCGCCGTGACGGGGCGTGGTCAGTTCAAGCTCCCAGTAGAAAGGGGTGTGCGGGTAGGCGGCCCGCGGCCCCTCGCGTTTTTCGATTTGCAGAGGTTGCGGCCGTTTGCGGATGGCTTGCATGAACGTCGGGTAACTGGGCGCGACCAGGCCTCGCTGCTCGCACGCCGCTACGAGCTGGCCGTAGACGAACCGCTTTCGGCGCTGTTGGAGGGTCTCATATTCGCGCTCGATGATTTCGGCCATGAGCCGGTGCGAGGCTTCCGGCAATTTCAGGTTGCGATTGCCGCAGGCGTGAAATCGAGCCAAGAGGCCGATCAATCCCAGGCCGTACTGTTGCTCGGCCTGCCGGTAGCGCTGTCTCCAGCGCCGCAAGGTTGAGGCATGGACCGACGGCGCCTCAGCCGATGGGTGGCGGCTTTCCAGCAGCGGTTTCAAGAGGTGATAGCGCTCGAGGGCAACGCGCCACTCGTCCGGACTGGTGCGGTTGAGCTCGGCGTGGACGGGCGAGGCGGCAGGAAGTTCGTTCGGATCACCTGCGTCGGCATTGGCCAGGGCGCCCTGCCGGATCAGTTGCTCGAACATCTCGCGCGGGAGGGCATTGTCCACGCCGTCTTCGGAAAGCAAGGTGACCGTAGTCTCCCCCAGATTGAGAATCCGCCAACGAAAGTTGTCCCACCGAATCCAGGCCCCCACCGTGACTGCCACTGGTCCTGGCATCGGGTCTGAGCGTGTCGTCAGCATCAAGTGGAAGGCCGCCGCCGTATTGGAGTCCGGGAAGACATGGACCCGCTCGGGCTCCGCCAGGGGCGCCAGACGCAAATCCACGAAGAGGCGGTGGGTGGCAATCAGTTGGTTGATCGCATCCGAGCGGATGTGCTCCGCCTGCGCCAAAGCCAACAACGCTGCCAACGTTATCCCAAACTCACTCCGGGTCAGTTCAACCACGCGGCACGCGACGGCTTCGCTGAGGGGCGAGCCGGCCTCGCGCCAATAGTCTTCCAAGAAGTGCAGATTCCGCTGGAGGATCCAGTCAATCTCGGCATCGGAGCGAACGCGGTAGGCGAGGGTCAGTTTCGCCGCATAGCGCTCGCCGGGTGGGCAACGCCATCGGTTCGCCGGCTCATCCCGCACATAGCGATTGGGCATGGTGACGGTCAACTCTTTGAGTTTCGACTCCGGCTTCCACTCTTCCCAGCCGATCCAGTCATCACGGATGACGAAGAAATCTGGGGTGTGCAGCACGCCGACCGGTTTGCCGTCTTTGGACAGGTAATTGAGTTTGATGGGCGGGGGTTGGTCGTAATACTCGAGGATGTGCTCGTCATATTCCATCAGGTAGATGGCCGGCAACTCGACCTGGTGGCTTTCGGCTTGAATGGTCACGCCCATTTTGCGGCTGGGATAGCGCGCCGTGACGTTGCCGTGCGCGCTTTGCACCCGTCGGCTGGGTGGGGCGGTGCGGATTGACTCAATCACCGCCAGGGCCGGCGCTGGCAACCCGAGACGGCTGCACACCTCGCTCACGCTGAGGACGCTGGGCATGGCACTGCCTCCCGGAAGGCCTCATCTGGGTCTCCCTGACTGCCGAGGGTGCAAGTTTTGATCCAGCGTCTTTGGGTTGACAGAAGAAGGATGGGTTGCCGAGTGCGACCCAACTATGCTTCTGGGTTGGTCTTCGCGCAAACTATGCTTGCTGTGGGATTTCCACGCAAACTATGGTGTTACTTCCTTCGCAAAGGGCGAGATTGAAAACGGCTCCAGACGGCAAAATGGCCCAGAATGCGTGCAAACTATGGTTACAGGTCGCGCGCAAACTATGGTTGAAAGGACACTAATTCTCCTTCTTGTGACCTCGGCGCCACCACCTGGCATCTGCCAAGTTTGACTGATCGACTACCTTCTCGCCCAACGCCATTCCTGCGGCCTGGTGCTCAGGCTACTCCCGTCCCTTTCGGACGACTGCCATGATTTGAGGAGTCTATGAGGAGT
>JACQDF010000302.1 GCA_016201205.1 Acidobacteriota bacterium | reverse complement strand
CCGATTGAGAGCACCCTGAGATGCTGGGAGGGGAGGTCTGGTACCAAGGAACACCCTAGGCCCATGACCACCTCCTCGCGGTGAATCCTCCACTCGTCGTATTACCATGCAGGCGGACCCCTTATCCGCTGGTCCGGTGTTTCCCGCTGCACGCGGATGGCTTCCCCACCCGTGCTTGCACAAAAACCCTAGAAGAATCCCTCAATTCCTTGGTCATTCACACCTAGGACGGTCCAATTCCAGAGATTCGCTGATACTATGAAATTGGTCACTTCCGCAGACTAGACTGTTATGCGCTGCCTGTATTGCCGACGAAGCATTGGCGCCGTGCGCCGCATGTGGGACCGGGAGTTCTGCTCCTCGGACCACCGCAAGCGGTTTCGCGCCTCCAGTGCCCGGGCGCTCCGGGATGCCGGTGAGCTGCTGGCGGACTATGACGATTATCTGGCCGTCATCGAAAAACCGGAAAAGAAACAAACCAGGCCGAACGGCAGCAAGTTTGGGCTGGTAACCGCCGCCATGGTGGGAGTGGTCATCGGGCTCAGCATGTGGATTGTTCCTAGCGGGCCAGTCCCGATCCCGGCCGCCGAGCTGCGGTACACGCTGGCGGCGAATCCCCTCAGCCAGAAGATTCGCTCGTTGATTCCCGACAGCCCGAGGATTAATCTCCGGCGGGACTTCCGCCTGGGAATGGGCGAGTGGGTGGGGTTGGCCAGCGCTGATGACTATCTGCCGGGCGCCCTGCGCACGGACAGCCTCCGGCTGTGGAAACCGACCATGCGCCTCAGCGACTACCAGATGGATTTCCAGGGCTCGATCGATCGCCGGGCGCTGGGATGGGCCTTCCGCGCCACCGACCTGAACAACTACTACGCCAGCAAGATCACCTTGGGAAGCGGCCGCGCAGAGATCGAGCGGTTTGTTGTGATGAGCGGCAGGGAGTACGACCGGGTGAGGCTTCCGATCCCGATTCCGATCAGAGCGGAGACGCTGTACCGCGTCCGGATCCGGGTGAAGGGCGATCAGTTCAGCACGTCGGTCGACGGTCAAGTGATCGACCAGTGGCGAGATCGCCGCCTTCGTAAGGGCGGTGTCGGTTTCTTCGCCGAGAAGGGCGAGTCAGCCAGCATCCGCTGGGTGAGTCTGTCCGAGCCGGACGGCTTCTTCAGCCGCCTGCTCGCCATGGGGCTCTTCGTACCGCCTCCTGCTTTCTAAACACGGAGTCTGAAGTGTTTGCGTAAGACCGCTTGCTTACGAGCGCGGCTCCGAAACAGAGCCGCGACCGTAAGGGAGCGGCCGCGGCCTGTGCGCTCAAAACAGAAACTCGATCGGCAACTCGGTGGCCTCATCCTTCTTGACACGGTTGATCTGCTCCCCAACCAGGTTCTTCACGGTGGATAGCTTCGCACCGCTGATGTCCGTGCCGCTGAAGTTGACCTTCTCGACATTGGCGTCGGTGAGATCCGCTTGCGAAAGATTGGCCGAGCGAAGATCCGCTTTCGAGAGGTCGGCCCCGCTGAGATTGACGCCGGAGAGGTTCGCGCTGTCCAGGTTGGCGCCGCTCAAGTCCGCTCCGGCGAGATTGGCCCCGGAGAGGTTGGCCTGGCGAAGATCCGCTCCGCTCAAGTTGGCGCCGGCAAGATTCACTTGAGCGAAGTTCGTGGTGTCGGCGGTGGCCTTGCTCAGGTTCGCGCCGGAAAGGTCGACGCCGGAAAGATCCGCGCCGCGCAGATTGGTGGCTTCGATATTGGCGCCAGTCAGGCTGCCGCCGCGCAGATCGGCCTTTTGCAGATTGGCGCCCGTGAGGTTCACGCTGTTCAGGTTGGCGCCGTTCAAATCCGCTCCGCGCGGATCCGATCCGCTCATGTTCGCGTTCTCCAGCAGCGCCCCTTTGAGATTCGCCCCGCGCAGATCCGCTTTGCTCAAGTTGGCCGCGTAGAGGTTGGTGTTGCTTAAGTCGGTCTTGCTCAAGATCGCCTGCTCGAGGACCGCATTCTGCAACCTTGCACCGGCCAGGCTGCAATTCCGCAGATCCGCTCCGCGCAGGTTGGCCCCGTCTAGATTGACCTTGGCAAGATTCGAGCCTTCCAGTTGCACTTTCCCCAGGCTGGCGCCGGCGAGATTGGCCCCTTCGAGATTGGTCTTGGTGAGGTTGGCCTGATCGAGCGCCGCCTTGGCGAGGTCCGCCCCGCTCAAGTCCGGGAGCGTGCCGGGCTTCTGCGTGCGCGTGAAATTCCACTTCTGGACTCCGGATTTCAGCATATTGAGGTGAGCCGCATTCGCCATGATGAGTTCCTTTCGTAATGAGGATACGCCACCGCTCAGGCCGGAGGGAAGTCGCGCGCGGTGACGACGCGATTGCCGGCGATCGAGATTTCGGCCGCGAAGGCGATTTTGGCCGGTTCGATGGCGAACTCGGGGCCGAGCATGGAAGGCTTTCCGGCAGCCGCGTCGCGGAAGAAATCGCGGTAAAACAGGAGCTCGGCGCGATCTTCCGATGGGGCCGCGGCCACGGGGACAGGCTCAGACTTGCCGCGGTGAGGAGAGAACAGCAGCTTGCCGGCTTCGCGGCGCAGGATTCCTTTCTCGCAGAGAATCGAAAACGTGTTGCCGCCACCAGGGGCAAAGCAGGAGAAAGCGTAGTTGAGCCGCGCTCCGTTCTCGAAATCGACGAGCACATTCGACAGATCGCGTGTGTCCCGGTCCTTATAGAAAACCGTGCCGCCGGAGGCAAAGACACGCGCCAGCGGCGATTTCACCAGCATCGAGATGTGGGCGAAGCTGTGGATCGAAAACTCGAGTTCGGTCGAGCCCGCGGTTCTTTTTAGAAAGCGCCAGTTTGTTCTGGCGCCGCTGACCGGGTCCGTGTATTGCCAGGACGCCGCGTTCCAGTCGCCGCGCATCTCTGTGCATTGGATCAGCTTGATCGGGCCGGCGAGGCCGCTCTCCACCGCCTGAAGCATCTCCCTGTCCTGCCGGGTGTAACGGCGCTGCATCGCGACTGCAATGGTGCGGCCCGAGCGGCGCGCTTCGCGGAGGATCCCGACCGCTTGTTCATAATTGATGCCCATCGGCTTTTCCAGCACCACATTCTTGCCGGCTCGAAGAGCGGCGATGGCCATTTCATGGTGGAGATAATTGGGCGCCGCGATGACCACGGTGGCAACGCTCTGGTCGCGGATCAGCTCGCGGTAATCGGTGTAGGAGACGGCCGACAGGTCGTAGTCAGAGGCGGCTTTGCCGATGCGCGACGAGTCGACGTCGCAAAGCGCCGTGATCCTGGCTTCCGGCATTCGTGCCAGCGCGGCAAGATGTGCGCGGGAGCGCGCTCCCAGGCCGATGATGCCGATCTTCCGCGCCGGTTCCTGCGCCTGGACAAACTGGTCAGCCGCCATCAGGCCGGCGGCGAGATAGTGTCTGCGGGTCATGCTTCTCTCTCCTGCTCAGATCTGCATCACTTGCTTCATGTGCCGCCGTCCTTCCATGATCATCTCCCGGCTGCTCATGTCCGCGCGGCGGTTCATCTCGAGAATGGCCCAGCCGGACCAGCGGACTGCCCGCAACGCTTCGGCGACGGCGCGCGTATCGAGCTCACCGGTTCCGAGCAGGACCTCTTTGCCATTCTTGAGATCACGAATGTGGATGCCGGCCAGGCGGGAGGCGTATCGAGCGAGGACATCCTCCGCCCGGATGCCGGCGCCAATGCAATAGCTGATGTCGGCGAGCAGCCAGACATGCGCGGCAGCAGTGGCCCCCATCACGGCATCGAGCTCCTGTGCATTGTTTTCCAGTTCCTTGCCGTGATTGTGGATCGCCAGCCGGACGCCGAGATCCCGGCAGAAGCGGCCGAGATCGTTCAGGTTTGAGCACCACAGCTCGAGTGTCTTTGGGTCGAGCATGCCGCTGCCGGTTCGCGGCATCCCCGAGCCGGAGCACACCAGGAGCGAGCCGCCCAGTGCCTGGATGGCGCGGGCGATGCGCTGGGCGGCTCGCATTTCTCTGGCGGCGGTGTCGGTGACATGCAGCTTCGGCGACGTGTGAAGGCCGATCAAAGCCAGCCCGCGTTTCTCGATCTCGCGGCGCATCGGATCAGGATTGTCGAAGCTGTGCTCGAGGCTGGCGAAGTTGGTCTCAAAGCCCTCGAAGCCGGTGGCGGCGATCTCATCCAGAACGGCCAGCAGGCGCTCCTTTTCGCGGATCGGCGAGCCGTAAGCGCGGGTCTGGCAGCCGGGGCGGATGCGCGCGGGAGCGGCGGAAACAACGACTGGGAATAATGAAAGAAAAGCACGGCGCGAAGCGGGCATGACGCCTGCATCGTATCGCAACTCAGACCGCTTTGTCCTATCATCAGACGAATGCCAGTGACGCGAAGAGAAATGCTGGGGATGGCCGCCGCCTTCCTGCAAGGTGTGCCGGAAAAGACCGTGGTGCTGACTTTCGACGACGCCGTGAAATCGCATCGCACCTTTGTGGCGCCATTGCTGGCCGAGCTGGGTTTTCGCGCCACCTTCTTCGTCACGCACCGCTGGATGGAGGATCGCGAAAACTTCATGACGTGGGAGGACATCGCCGACCTCCACCGCATGGGGTTCGAGATCGGCAATCACAGTTGGACACATGCTAATTTCTCCATTCCGCGAAACGCGGCCCGTCTGGCCGGCGAGCTGGCGCTGGTGGAGAACGAGCTGAGGAAAGTAAGCGTGCCCAAGCCGTCGAGCTTTGCCTGGTGCGGGAATTTTTTCGGGCCGGAAGCAATCGAGATCGTGACTGCGAGCGGCTTCAAGCTGGCGCGCCGCGGCGGGGCGCCCGAGGTCGAGTACGGCAAGGTGGTCGTGGGGCCGGCCCTCGATGTGAAGCGCCATCATCCGCTGCTGATTCCGACCACGGGGGATGCGTATCCGGATTGGACGTTCGAGCATTTCCAGAAAGTAGCCGCCCAGGCGCGCGACGGGCGCATTGTCGTCTTGCAGTTTCACGGCGTGCCGGACAAAGCGCATCCCTGGGTGCATACGCCGCCGGAGATGTTCAAGCGCTACATGCAGTATCTGAAGGAGAACGGATACCGGACTCTGGCTCTTCGGGATCTCGAGGCCTTTTACGATTGGAGGCAGTTGCCACGCGATCCGTTGCTCCAGGCACGTCACCGCGCGCCAAAGGGAAAGCTGGTGTTGCCGGCGGAGGTGGAAGCGACGCAGCAGGATCTGAGCGATTGGACCGGGAACATGGGGCAGCACCGCTACACGCCGGAGGAAGCCAGCCGTGTGGCAGGCATCCGGATTGAGCCGGCGGCCAGGCGATCCGGCGGGCTGCTTGTCCTGCCCTATCCCGGCGGCCGCCACACTCGGATCGGGTTCCTGGACGGCGCCATCGATCCGCTGCGCGGAACCAAGGCCAGCGTGTTCCTGCCGTGGCCTGACGCCGGCTACGTGGTTTTGGACGTTCCCGAAGCGATTTTCAGCAACCTGGGGCTGTTGTTCTTGGCGCACACGCACGTGCCGACCATTTGGAATGCGCAAAACATCGTCATCGGGAACCGCGACTGGCAGCGGCGGGACGGCGCGCTGGTCTCGAGTTGGGAATTACCGAACAAGGTGGCTTTCGGCGCAACTCTGCGCGTCGAGGCTGCTGCCGTCGAGATGGAGCTGTGGCTCCGCAACGGAACCTCCGCGCCGCTGGCAGGGCTTCGGACGCAAATCTGCGTTCTGACCAAAGGCGCGCCCGATTTCAACGGCCAGACAAACGAGAACAAGATCCTGCGCCAGCCCCTCGCCGGCGTGCGATCCAGAGACGGCAAGCGCTGGATTCTGACGCAGTGGGAACGCTGCGGGCGGGTGTGGGGAAATCCGCAGTGCCCGTGCTTGCATTCCGACCCCGTGCTGCCGGATTGCCCTCCCGGAGAACAGGTGCGCGTTCGAGGGCGGCTGTGGTTCCAGGAGGGCGCCGATGCGGTTGTAGCTGATCTGCGCGCGTGAGCAAGCGGTTGCGGCTTACACTGGATGGGTGATGAACGCCGCACCCCTGCTGGTCTGCGAAGGCCTGAAAAAATACTTCGGCCCGGTGCGCGCCGTCGATGGCATCAGCTTTGAGGTGCGTGCCGGGGAGATCGTCGGCCTGCTCGGCCCCAATGGCGCCGGCAAGACCACCGTTCTGCGCATGCTTTCCGGCATTCTCACTCCCGATGAGGGCCGCGTCTGGGCGGCCGGCTTCGACATGCAGGCCGAATCGCTCGAAGCCAAGCGCAATATTGGATTCCTCTCCGGCGACACGCAGCTCTACCAGCGTCTCACCCCGCGCGAAGTGCTTCACTACTTCGGCGAGCTGTTCGAGGTGCCCGCTTCCGAGCGGCGCAGGCGCGCCAACGAGTTGATCGCCGAGCTCGAAATGCGGGACTTCGCGGACCGCCGCTGCGAAACCCTCTCTTCCGGGCAGAAACAGCGAGCCAATATCGCCCGCGCTTTTTTTCACGATCCGCGGATCCTGATTCTCGACGAGCCGACCACCTCGCTCGATATCATCAGCGGCCGCTTCATCGTTGACTCGATCCGCGAGCAGCGCGACCGCGGCAAAGCGATTCTGGTCTCGACGCACATCATGGGCGAGGCCGAATATCTCTGTGACCGCATCGTCATGATCCACCTCGGGCACAAGACCGAAGAGGGCGCACAATCGGAAATCATCACCCGCAGCGGCGCATCCAACCTGACCGACGCCTTTTTGCGCGCCATCGGAGAGTGAGCCATGCGTCTTTCCATCGTCCGATCCATCTATCTCAAGGAGCTGCGCGAGACGCTGCGCGACCGCCGCACCATCGGCTTTATGCTCGTTTTGCCGCTGGTGCTCTATCCGATGATGATCATCGGCATGACGCGCTTTCAGGAATCGATCGAGGAGGAAATCCGCATGCGCACCGCGCGGCTTGCGCTCTGGGGGGAAGCGCCGCCGGGCCTGCTCGACGAATTACGCGCCAGGAAATTCGAAGTGCTTCCCGGCAAAGCTTTGACGGACGACCTTCGCTCGCGCCTGGCCAAAGCCGAATTCCCGCCTTTCGAGCGCATCCCGGAGGCCGATTCCCCCAAGACGCAAAAGAGAGCCGACGAGATGCGAGAGGCCGCTTCCGATCATCCGCTGGTCGTCACCGCGCGCCCCGCCATTCTCGATCGCAGCATTGATCTGGTGCTCGTCGTCTATCCACAGAAGGCCAGAGACGGCGTCATCCATACGGCCATTCTCTACGACACGGTGCGGCAGGACTCCCGCCGCGCGCGTGGACGCCTGGACACGGCGCTCGAGGGGTTTAGCAGGAAACTCCTCGCCATGCGCGAAACCGAGCGTGGGCTGACCGAGGGCTTTACCACCGGCATCGAAACCCGCGCCCGCGACGTCGCCCCCAAAGCGCGGCGCTCCGGATTCGGCCTCGGCACCGCCCTCCCGTTCATCCTGCTCGCCATCAGCGCCTCGGCCGGCTTTTACCGCGCGGTCGACACCACCGCCGGCGAAAAGGAGCGCAACACCATGCAGACGCTGCTCTGCGCCCCGGTGCGACCGATCGAAATCGTCGCTGGCAAGTTCGCCGCCATCTCGACCATCACGTTGATCGCCGCCGGCGCCAACATTGTGAGCCTGGGCCTCACCTTTGGCAATGTGTCCCGCCAGATTGGCGGCATGTCTCTGTCGCCGTCTCAGTATGCGCTCGTGTTCGCCGTTCTGGTGCCGGTGACGCTGCTGACGTCCGCGCTTTTTCTCGCCGTCGGCGTCTTTGCCAAGGACTTCCGCGACGGCCAGAACCTGCTGACGCCCGTCATGCTGGTCACCATGATGCCGGCCGCCATCACGATGATCCCCGGCGTCGAGTCCAATCTCTACATCATGATGGCGCCCTGCGTGAACGTCGCCATGCTCATCAAGGCGCTGCTGGTCGGCGAAGCCAAACCCGACCAGATCTTCATCACCCTTGTTTCATCCGCCGCCTACGCGGTTCTCGCGCTGACGTTCGCCGCCCGTGTCTTCGAGCGCGAGTCGCTGCTCACCGGCGGCAAAGACACCTTCCGCGGGCTGTTCGGCTTCGGCGAAAAACGCCGCGAAGTCACCCCGTCGCTGGCATTTGCCTGTTTCTGCGCGGTGCTGGTGCTCATCTTTTACGGCAGCGTCCTGCCAAGGATGGATCTGCGCTTCTTTCTGCTGTTCGTCGAATACGGCCTGATTTTGCTGCCGACAGTCGCCATCGTGCTCGCCCTCCGGCTCCCGCCGGCCGAAACGCTCTCCCTGCGCTGGCCCGGCTGGCGGCCGATGTTCGCCGGCCTGTTCATCGGCGCTTCCGGCTGGGCGGTGGCGCACGCCCTGCTGCGGCTTCTGCCCCCGCCGGAATCGCTCGCCAGGGCGCTGCAAAAAGTGATGCTCCTCGATCGCATTGACATCCCGTTCGCCTACGTCCTCTTTCTCGGCGCCATTTCGCCAGGCCTCTGCGAAGAGCTGTTCTTCCGCGGTCTCATCCAGAGCGGTTTCCGAAAGCTCCCCATGTGGACAGCGATTCTGGCGAGCGGCCTGCTGTTCGGCGTCGCCCACGGCTCGATCTACCGCATGCTGCCGGTGACCCTGCTCGGCATGCTGTTTGCCTACCTTGCCTGGCGCAGCCGCTCGGTGTTCCCCGGCATGCTCGCCCACGCCGTAAACAACGGCGTCGGCATCAGCATCGTCGCCTTTGCTCCGCTGCGCGATTATGTGGTGAGCCAAAAGATGCAGTTCATCCCGCTCTCCTGGAGCGCCGCCGGCGCGGTGGTGCTCGTGATCGGGCTGATGCTGGCGCGCGGCCGCCGCCGGGATCAAAACACCAGCTTCAACCCGAATTGAATCTGCCGCGCGGCATCCACTGTCTGCGAGATGGCGCCTGCATTGGCGGCATTGATGGTGGCGGCCGGAAACAGGAAGTGCGCCTCATTGAGGAGATTGAAGAACTCGGAGCGGAAGTCGAGCCGGCAGCGCTCGCTCAAGCGAAAGGTGCGCCCCACCATCAGATCCAGATTCACCAGGCCCGGCCCCTGGAGAATATTGGATCCTGTGTTGCCGAACCGGAACGGCGCCGGGACGGCAAAGGCCTGCACATCAAACCAGCGCTCCGGCCGCCTCTCGGAGGGCGGAAGGTTGCCGTCGCGCAAGCGGTCCGGCCGGATACCGCCCGTCGTATTGGCGGGATTCCCGGCCACGCCCGGCGTGTAGGGCAGTCCTGTCTGGGCCGTGAAAATGGGCGAGATCTGCCAGCCGCCGGTCAGAGATCCGAGTATTCCGCCGCCAAGCCAGCGGCGTCCTCTGCCCACCGGCACATCCCACACCGAAGCAAGGAAGAACCGATGGCGCAGGTCCTCCGGCGAAAGCCCTTTCTCGGGCGCCCACACCGTGTTGTCCTGGCCGATGTCGCCGATCATCGCATGACTCCACGTGTAACCGGTCAGAATCGAGAAGCCGCGAGTGAAGCGCCTCTCGAACTTCAGTTCAAGCCCCTGATAATTGGCTGTGCCGAGAGGCACGTCCATCGACACGTCAGAGTAGTTGGGAAACAACCGTCGCGGATTCAATGCTCCGGGTCCCGGCTTGGGCTGATTCATGGACAGCGCGCCCAGACGCCGGTGCGCCGTGTTCGTGCCCACATACGCCGCCGAAACAACCGAGTTGCCAGGCAGGTTTCGTTGCACATTCAGGTTCCATTGATGGGTGATGCCGTCGGCGAAACTGTACGGCCAAACCGCCGCGATCGAGCGACCCTCGAGCACATTCGGATTCAGCGCATCCGGTGGGAATCCATCCCGGACACGAACCGCGGATGCCGCCGACGCATTGGGAGTCGCGATGTCCACCTGCAGGTAATAGGGCGGATTCTGCGCCGGCCGCGAGCCATACGGCAACTGCGAAACTGCATCGTAGAAAATGCCGTAGCCTCCGCGCAACACCGTATGGTCGTTCACCTGCCAGGCAAAGCCGATCCGCGGGGCGAAGTTGTTGTAGTCGGGCTTCTGGAAGGACCGCTCCTCGATGCTGGAACCACGCACGGGCACGAGCTTGCCATAGTCCGGCTTGGCCGGGTCGACCACGAAGTTTTGTACGCGGTTGTTCTGCTCGATGTACGGAGTCTGAAATTCGTACCGCACACCCAGATTCAGCGTGAGCCGCCGGCTTACCTTATAGTTGTCCTGCAAGTAAGCCTCGTAGGCGAACGACGGCTGGCGGATATCGAGCGGTGTGCTCAGCCGGGTCGTGTTCGTGAGGCCGAGAAATGTATCGGCCAAAGCGTCGCCCAGCGTGCGGCCGGCGTCGCGGCCGGTGAACTGGCCATTAAAGCCGAACTGGCCGCGGGCAAGATTCGTGATGCCGGTCCACTGGATGAACTGCCGGATGTTGCCGCCCATCTTGAGCGCGTGCTTACCCACGGTCCAGGAGAACGACTCGACGAACTGCCGGATGTCCATCTTACGCGGGTCGGGTGCGAAGCTGCGGTCGCCGAGACTGGCGTACGATGTGATGCTGAACACCGGCAGGCCCCGGATGTCCTCGCGGTCATAGGTTCCTTTGAATCCGAACTGCTTCCACAGCGGTTCTCGCGTTGGGGTATCGATGCCGCCGGTCAGCCGTGAGTAGGCCAGCCGCGCTTCGTTGACCATGCGCCCGCTGGCGAACGAATGGGTCCAGTTGAGCGCTCCGGCCTGCGCGCGCGACAACCGCAGCGCCGTGTCGCCGCCCGAGCCTGGAAGAGGCAGCGTGCCCGGCTCGAGCCGCTCGTAGTCATGGAAGCTGTATCGGAGAAAGAGATTGTCGCGATCCTTCACACGCCAGTCGAAGCGCGAATCGATCTGGTGGTCATCGAGATTGCGCGGCGTATTGAAGACGAAGTTTTGGACGCCTGCGCGATTCGGCTCCGGGTAAAGCTGGATCATCCTGATCGCCACCGGATCAAAACGGGAGCCGGGAATCACGTTCCCCGGGAATGGATCCCGTGTCCCGGCGGCGTTTTGCGTGGCCGGGTCATGGATGGCCGCAAGCCCGGCAAAGTTTCCCGCTCGCATTTGCGGCGTGGGAATCCGGCTCAATCGCGTCAGTTGCTCGCGCACATACGTCGCCTGATCGCTGCCGAAGAAGAACATACGGTCGCGGACAACCGGCCCGCCGAACGTCCCGCCAAACTGGTTTTGCCGGAACGGCGGTTTGGCGCGGCCGCTGTTGAAGAAGTTGTTGGCGTCCAGTTTGTCGTTGCGCAGGAACTCGAACAGAGTTCCGTGCAGTTCGTTCGTGCCGCTTCTGGTGGTGACCTGAATCACCGCTCCTCCGCCACGGCCGAATTCGGCGCTGAAATTGTGCGTCTCCATCTTGAATTCGTGAATCGCATCAATCGACGGCTTCACCACCTGGTTGGACGCGATCACGACTCCGGTGAAGTAGTTGGTGTTGTCCGCGCCGTCGAGCACAAACTGGTTCTGCCACATGTTCGCGCCGTTGACGCTGAATGCGTCGTCCACAAAGTTGCGGCTCCGGGAGGGGAGCACCCCTGGCGCGAGCGTCGCCAGTTTCTGGTAATTGCGCCCGTTGAGGGGCATCTGGGTGATGGTTTTGTTCTCGACCACCTGGCCGAGCGCCGATGTCTCGGATTCGAGCAAGGGGACCTCGGCGGTCACTTCCACCACTTCGCTGACCGCGCCGAGCTTGAGCGCGAAATCGACCCTGGCGCGGGTGCCGGCGCTCAAGACGATGTTCGGACGCCGGGTGGTTTGAAATCCCTGGGCAGTCACCGCCACGTCGTAGCGGCCGATCGGCAACGCCGTGAGCACGTAGACTCCGGATTCGTTGCTCTCGGCGCGATAGTTGAGGCCGGTGTCGCGATTCACGGCTTCGACGGCGGCGCGCGGCACCAGCGCTGCCGAGGCGTCCACAATGACGCCCGTGATGGTTGCGGTATCGGTCTGGGCCAGAAGTCCGCTGGCGAGGCAGGAGAAAAGGCCGAACGTCACCATGAGGCGGCGGAGGCACAACATAAACACCTCCTGAGGTCCTGAGGCAGATCCAATGTACAACAAACGGCGATTGTGAGAGAATCGGCCTCAAAGAGGAGGTCTACGCCATGGACGCCGCTTTCGTCCTGTTGCTTGCCACTCTACCTTCCGTACTCGCTCAGGTCGCTCCCACCGCGTCGCTCGCCGGCGCCGCCGACGATCCGTCCGGCGCGGCCATTCCCGCCGCGCAGATCACGGTCCTGCATGAAGCGACCGGCTTTGAGCGCGCTGTCACCACCGGCTCCGACGGGAAGTATTTCTTCGCCTCGCTTCCCGTGGGGCTCTACAACCTCCGGGCCGCGGCCGCCGGCTTCAGCACATATGAGCAGAAAGGAATCCGGCTCACCGTCAACACGCCGGCGACAGTGAACATCACGTTGAAGATCGGCGCACTGGCCGAATCGGTCACGGTGAGCGCGGACGCCACCATGGTCAACACGCAATCGGGCGCGCTCAGCCAGGTGGTGCAGCAGCGCTACATCCAGGAACTGCCGCTGAACGGGCGGAACGCGGCCGCGCTGGTGCGGATGGTGCCCGGAGTCGTCAACGGCGTCGGCACCACCACCGCCGGGTACGCGAACAGCGGCGAGACCATCGCCATCAGCGTCAATGGCTCGCGCGGCAACGAAGTCAACTACCGGCTGGACGGCGCCACTCACATGGACAATGTCACCAACCTCAACGCCACTTATCCCAACCCCGACGCGCTCGAAGAATTCAGCGTGCAGACAAGCAATTACAGCGCCCAGTACGGCAATTTCTCGGGCGCGGTCGTCAACATCGTCAGCCGCTCCGGCGGCAACAGCCTGCACGGCTCCTGGTTTCACTTCGTGCGCAACGGAGCGATGAACGCGCGCAACTTCTTCGCTTCGCAGCCCGACAACCTGAAGCGGAACCAGTTGGGCGGAACGATCGGCGGGCCCATCCGCAAGAACCGGCTTTTCTACTTCGCCAGTTACCAGGCCACCATCATCCGCAATGAATCGTTCACAAACACCGCTTTCGTGCCCAGCGAGGCCATGCGCCGCGGCGATTTCCGCGAGCTGGGCCGCCGGATCACCGACCCTGCCGCCAATCAGCCGTTTCCCAACGATACGATGCCGGCAAACCGGATTCTGCCGATCGCTTCGAATCTGCTGAAAGCCGTCCCCGCCAGCGCCGCGGCCAACGGTCTGCTGCGCTACGCGCGTCCGGACCGCTCCGAGAGCCAACAGGCGCTCGGCAAGGCGGATTACCATTGGAGCCGGCATCATCTTTCGGGCAGCATGTTCTACGTCCGGCTGCTCGATCCGGGCTGGGACGGCGGCGGAACGCTGCTCACCGCTCGCATTGGCCAGCGGCAGACGACGCGCGATTTCAAGGCGCAGGATGTGTTCACCATCCGCCCCAACCTCATCAACACCATCGTCGCCAGCGGGCTGATGCTCAATTCCTACAACGTGAAAACGTCCACTTTCTGGCTCAGCCAGTTTGGTCCGATCCGCTACACAGAGCCGCCCGAGGCGGACCGCCAGTTGGAGCTGGGCGTCACCGGCTACGGCGGCTGGGGCAGCGTCACCAATTCTCCTCCCGGCCAATGGATCCGCCGCAACGTCGAGATCAACGACACGCTGACCTGGACCAGCGGCCGCCATACGATCTACGCCGGCGGCGAGTACACGCCCTACGTCATGTTCGATTCCTACACCAGGTTCCAGCAGAGCGGCAATTTCACCTTCAGCGGCCAGATCACCGGCAATGGAATTTCGGATCTGCTGCTCGGCAAAACAGCTTCGTTCGTCCAAAGCGCCGGCAAGTTCAAACAAACGCGCGGCGTCCAAACCAGCCTGTTCGTGGAAGACACGTTCCGAGCGGCATCCGGGCTCAATCTGACGTTCGGCCTCCGCTGGGATCCGTACCTGCCGTATCACGATAATCTGGATCAGGTGGCTGGCTTCCGCGAGGGAGCGCGCTCGGAGCGGTTCCGCAAAGCGCCGCCGGGCGCCATCTTTGCCGGAGACGCGGATTTCCAGCGCGCCGGGACTCGCAACGATCTCGATAACCTCGCTCCGCGTTTCGGGTTTGCCTGGACGCCACGCGTGCAGAAGCTGATCAGCGTGGTGCGCGGCGGGTATGGCATCTTCATCGTGCGGCCGTTCCCGCGCCTCTACAACAACTTTGTCGAAGCGGCCCCCTTCAGCCCGACCATCAGCCTGAATGGCGTCGACATGCAGGACCCTTACGGCTCCTCCGCTGTCCGCAATCCGTTTCCGCCCTTTGCGCCCATCGACCTTGCCAACAAGGACATCGATTTCTCCTTCCCCATGCCTTATGCGTGGTTCAGCCCCGCCTGGGGCGCCGGCTATTCTCAGGCCTGGAACCTCACCATCGAGCGCCAGCTTCGTCAGAACTGGCTGTTGCGGCTCGCTTACGTCGGAAACAAGGGGACGCACCTGCAAAGCTTCCGCGAGCGAAACGCCGCCGTCTATGGGCCCAGCGCGACAGTCGGCAACACCAACGCGCGGCGGCCCCGGGCTCCGTACTTCGCTTCCATGCGCGAATTGGTCGACACCGGCATCTCGAACTACCACGCGTTCCAGGTCACGCTGGACAAGCGCTTCAGCCGCTCCTTCTCGATCCTCACCTTCTACACCTTCTCGAAATCCATCGATGATGAGTCGGTGAACAACCAGTTCACCTTTGCCAACCCGCATCCCACCGATCAGCGCTTTAACCGCGGCCTTTCCGATTTCGACTTGCGCCACAATTTCCGCATGAGCGGCGTGTTCGACTTGCCGAAGCTCGCCGGGTTGATTCCGGTGGCGCGGCGCCTGGCCGGCGGCTGGACGCTGCTCAGCATTTTCGATCTGCGCACCGGGCTGCCGTTCGGATTGAGCTCGGGCAGAGACAATTCTTTTTCCGGCATGAGCCTGGACCGCGCGGATATTCTGGGAAATCCAGCCCTGCCGTCGGACCGCCCGGCTCGGGAGAAGCTGGCCAGGTACTTTGACGCCTCGCTGGTGCGCGTGAACGCGGTAGGAACCTACGGCAACTCGACGCGCAACTTCCTGCGTGCGCCTGGCGTCCTCAGCCTGGATCTGGCGATCGAAAAGAATCTCGCCTTCACCGAGCGCTTCCGCTTCCAACTGCGTGGTGAGTTTTTCAACGCGTTGAACCACGCCAACTTCGGTCAGCCCGGCGCCAATGCCAGCTCGACGGCGAATTTCGGCGTCATCAATGGCGCAGGCGACCCGCGCATTTTGCAGATCGGGGCGCGGCTCAGCTTCTGAAATCGCAGCGAGGGGAGTATGTTGCATCCTTCCACGTTCGCCTTCATCGGCGTTCTTCTTTTGTCAGCAGTCACCCCACTCTTCGCGCAGAGTGACGCCGAGATTGGAGGAACGGTTCGTGATCCTTCCGGCGGGCTGATTCCCGGCGTGTCCGTCACCGTCACCAGGCTGGATACCGGAACCGTGCGCACCACGATCACCAACAACGCGGGCTTCTTCGTGGTTCCGTTGCTTCAGCCCGGCCTCTATTCGATCCGCCTCAACATGGATGGTTTCAAGCAGGTGACGCAGACCGGAATTCTGCTGCAAGTGAACGAGCAGGCCCGGCTCGAGTTCCAGATGGAAGTGGGCTCGGTGGTCGAGGAGGTGAAGGTCACGGCGCGTGCTCCGCTGCTGGAGACCGCCTCGGCGGCCCGTGGCCAGGTGATCGATAACCAGAAGATCGCCGAGCTCCCGCTCAATGGCCGCGACTATCTGCAACTTGCGCTGATTTCCGCCGGTGTGGGCAGGCTGCCTCCCGGCGGCCGCTTCGACACCTTCAGCGCCAGCGGCCAGCGCGCGCAGGAGAATACCTATCTGCTGGACGGGGTCGACAACAATACCATGCAGCGCGCCGCCCAGGCCCGCCGCGCCGAGGTCATCAAGCCGTCGATAGACGCCATCCAGGAATTCAAAGTTCTGACCAACGCCTATTCCGCCGAATATGGGCGAGCCGGCGGCGCTGTCGTCACCGTGAACATCAAGTCCGGCGGCAACGAGCTGCACGGGGCGCTGTTCGAATTCGTCCGCAACGAAAAGCTGGACGCCAAGAACTTTTTCGATCCGCCGGCCCAGCCGAGGCTGCCCTTCAAACGCAACCAGTTCGGATTCGCGGCCGGCGGCCCCATCCGGCGCGACCGGACTTTCGTCTTCGGCGATTATGAATGGACCCGCATCCGCGAGTCGCGCACGGTCCTGAACACCATCCCCGTACCCCGGTTCCGTTCCGGAGATTTCGGCGAGTTGCTGCCGGGCGCCACCACTTACGATCCTGCTACTTATAACCGCACTGCCAACCGCCGCGACCCCTTCCCCGGCAATGTGATCCCTTCTGCGCGGTTCGATTCCATTGGAGCAAAACTGGCCGGCCTCTACCCACAGCCGAATCTGCCTGGCTTCACACGCAACTTCCTTTACACCCCGCCCGCGAACGAAAACATCAATCGCTACGACATCCGCCTGGATCACAACGTCAGCGATAACGACCGTCTTTTTACCCGGTATAGCGATTCCGCCAATCCGGTTGGCGCTACTCCCAGCCTGCCGGAGCCGGCCTTCGGCGGCACCACGCTGGCCACACCATTCCGCCACACCGGCAAGAATCTCATGGCCGGCTATAACCGCGTCGTGTCGGCAAGACTGTTGATCGAGCTGAAGGCGGCCTGGAACGAGGTATTCACCGTCCGCAGCGCTCCCATTGACTACAACGTCAATGCGCAGCTCGGGCTGAAAGGAGTGGAACTGGTGGATCCCGGCATGGCTCAAATCGACGTGACCGGCTACACCTCGCTCGGCCTCGGGGCGAACATTCCAAACTACTCAGGCAGTCAGAACCGGCAGCTCATCGTCAATCTCACGTCCATCCGGGGGACGCACACGTTGAAATGGGGAGCGAATCTCAACTGGCTCCAGCACTTCCTGACAAACTCAGTCAACGCACCGGGGCAGTTTCAGTTCGACGGCCGGTATACACGCGATACGCAGACGTTGCGGGGAGGCAGTTCGGTGGCCGACCTGCTGCTGGGGACCGCCTACAACGGAAACGTTTCCAACTGGTTCTGGATGGACCAGCGGCGTCCGTTCCTGGATTTCTTCATCCAGGATGAGTGGCGTGTCACTTCCAGGCTGACCCTCACGCCAGGGTTGCGCTACGAGCTTCACCCGGAGTGGGTGGCCCGCTACAACAAAGGCGCCAACATGGATTTCTCGAACCCGCAAAGTCCTAAGCTGCTGCTGTACCAGGATGGCTCGCGCTTCGACCGTTCCCTGGTCCACACGGACGCTAACGATTTCGGGCCGCGCATGGGCTTCGCCTATCGCTGGAAGGAAAAGATGGTCATCCGCAGCGGCTACGGCATCTATTATGGCAACACGGTCGGCGGCGTTGTCGTCAGCAACAACCCCCCGTTCCAGTATTCGGCGAATGTGACGCCCGATCCCGTCATTCCGAGCCTGTTCTTGCGCGACGGATTCCCGCCCGATCTGGTGAACCCCCGCAACGCTCGCAATATCGCTTTCGCCACCACGGACATGGGCCGGCGCAATCCCTACATTCAGCAGTGGAATCTGACTGTACAGCGCGAGCTGCCGGTGGAGATGCTGCTCGAGGTGGGCTACGTCGGCGCCAGCTCGCACAAACTGCGCCACACCTACAACATCAATACGCCCCCTCCCGGGCCGGGAGCGATCAATTCACGCCGTCCGATCCAGACGATGGTGGTTCCGCCGGACAACGTGGTCATCGGACCTGTCGCAGCCATCAATTATGAGACAGGCAACAGCAACCAGAACTATCACGGGCTTCAGCTCCGCTTCGAGAAACGGCTCAGCCGGGGTCTCAGTCTTACGGCCGGCTATATCTTCTCGAAGACGATCGGCGACGAGCCAGGCGGATTCGGCGGCGGCGGAAACACTTCCGCCTCCGAGCAGAACATCCGCAACTTTCGCGCCGAGCGAGCCATGGCCGACGAACACATCAAACACCGTTTCGTAGCCAATTACATCTATGATCTGCCCTTCGGCCGGGGCCGCGCGCTGGCGGGCACTGTCAACCGTCTTGCGGACGCGTTCATCGGCGGTTGGAGCGCCGCCGGCATCGTGACTCTCTCGAGCGGCCTCCGCGTGGATGTGACCGTGACGGGGAATCCTTCCAACACCGGCACGACCAATCGGCCCAATGTGGTCCACGAATGGCGCCTGCCAGCCTCCGATCAGCGCTCGCTGGACCGCTGGTTTGACACCACGGCATTTGCTCCGAACGCCGCCTTCACGTTCGGCAATGCAGGACGCAACCTCATCGACGGACCGCCGCTGGTGAACTTCGACCTCGCCCTCTACAAGAGCTTTCATCCCACCGAGCGTGTGCGGGTGCAGTTGCGAGGGGAGGCTTTTAATTCGACCAACACCCCTTACTTCGGGTCCCCGAATGGCCAGGTGGGGAACCCGAATTTTGGCCAGATCTCGAGCGCCGGCCGGCCGAGGAATCTACAGATCGGTCTCAAGGTTGTTTTCTGATATGGGGCCAAGCCTTCACGCCCTCATGCGGGTCTCACCGGAACAGGATGCGATCTCTTCGTTCGTCCACTTTCCTGGCGTCCATGCCCGGCACCTTCTTCAGTCCTTCGAAGTCTTTGAAGTCGCCGTTGGCTTCACGCTGGCGGACAATGGCTTGCGCCTCGTTGGGAGTAATCTCGAGCACGTCCTGTAGTTCCGCGGCCGGCGCCTTGTTCACATTGATTTTCCCGAATCGCCTGGCCAGGTACTCGACCACCGTGTCGAACTCTTCGTCTTCGCCTTTGACACCCAGGCCCGCCATCTGATCCACGATCTTTTTCCAGGTTGCCTTGGTGCGTTTCGGTTCAAACAGAATGGCAAAACCGTGGCAGTCCCGGCAAAGCTTTTCCACGGTATCTTTTCCCTGCCCGTCCGGCAGCGGTGGAACCTGCGGTCTGGCCATCCCGGCAAGAGAGAGAACAAGGACGCAGGCCCGCACAGATTCTTACGTTAGCGCGAAATGAGCGCCCCAGAGTGGCGTCGCTTCAGGGAGAAATAGTTTATTCTTAGTAGGACGATGCGCTGGTCCTCGCTGCTTCTCGGTTGTGCGTTGGCTGCCGCTGAATCCCCCGAAGCGCTGTTCACCTCGCACTGCGCCGGCTGCCACGGGCCCAAAGGGAACGGCGGAAAAGGGGCGAATCTGGCCGTGCCGCGTCTGATGCGGGCGTCCACCGACGAGGCGCTGTTCAACGTGATCGCTTACGGCATCGCGGGCACGGAAATGCCCGCGTCCCGCATGACGGATGAAGAGGCGTGGGTTCTGGTCGGCTATGTGCGCTCGCTCGGGCGCGTGGCGCCGCAGGCGGGCCCGGGCGATGCGCTCCGCGGGGAAAAACTTTACCGGCGCGAAAACTGCGAGATGTGCCACACGATTCGCGGCTACGGCGGCCCCATCGGTCCCGACCTTACCGAGATCGGCGCGCGGCGAAGCGCGGCTTACCTTCGGACGTCGCTCGTCGATCCCGAGGCCGCCATACCCGACAACTTCGTGTTCTACCGCCGCATCATCTTTCTTCCCGACAACTTTCTCCAGGTGCGAATCGTGACCCAGGACGGCCGTCGCATCACCGGCGTCCGGCTCAATGAAGATCCCTTTTCCATCCAGATCCGCGATTACTCCAGCCAGTTCCACAGCTTCCTGAAGAGCGAGTTAAAAGAGCTGCACAAGGACTGGGGCAAGTCTCCTATGTCGAGCTACGCCAAGATCTATTCCAGGGAAGAACTTGACGACGTGGTCGCCTACCTGGTTTCGCTGCGGGGGGACCGATGAGGCCGGTCCTCGCCCTGATCGGCATGGCCTGCTGCGCCCAGGTCCCTTACGACCGCATCCGCCAGGCCGACGCCGAGCCGGGTAACTGGCTCACCTATTCGCGCACCTACAGCGGGCAGCGCCACTCGCCGCTGAAGCAGATCACTGCCGCCAACGTGCACCGTCTGAAGCCGGTCTGGATGTACCAGGTGAACGACCTCGCCCAGTTTGAGACGACGCCGCTGGTGGTCGACGGCATCATGTTCATCTCCGAGCCGCCCTCGAACGTCACCGCGCTCGAGACGCGGAGCGGCCGGCCGCTGTGGGCTTACCGGCGGAGCCTGCCACCCGACCCGCGGGTTTGCTGCGGGCAGGTGAACCGCGGCCTGACCATGCTCGGCGACCGGCTGTTTGTAGGCACGGTGGATGCGCACCTGCTCGCGCTGGACTCCAAGACCGGCCGCGTCATCTGGGACATGGAGGTAGCCGATTACCGGTCGGGCCACTCGGTCACCGTGGCGCCGCTTGCCGTAAAAGACAAAGTGATTGTCGGGATCGCCGGCGGGGAATACGGAATTCGCGGGTTCATCGACGCTTACGACGCCAAGACCGGCCGGCGCGTCTGGCGCTTCTGGACCGTTCCCGGCCCGGGCGAGCCGGGCCACGAAACCTGGGCCGGCGATAGTTGGAAGACGGGTTCGGCGGCGACCTGGGTAACCGGCACTTACGATCCGGAGTTGAATCTGGTCTATTGGGGTACCGGCAATCCCGGCCCCGATTACAACGGCGACGTCCGCCAGGGCGACAATCTCTACTCCTGCTCCCTGGTGGCTCTTGACGCCGAGACGGGCAAGCTGAAGTGGCACTTCCAGTTCACGCCGCACGACACCCATGACTGGGACTCGAACCACGTCCCGGTCCTGATCGACGGGGCCGGCGGCCGCAAGCTGGTAATCGTGGCGAACCGCAATTCGTTCTATTACGTTCTCGATCGCGCGACGGGGAAGTTTGTGCGCGGCGTCCCCTACGCGAGACAGACGTGGGCCAAAGGACTGGACGACAATGGCCGGCCCATGGTTCTTCCCAACACGGAGCCGACGCTGCAGGGGACTCTCGTCTATCCCGGTCTGCATGGCGGCACCAACTGGTACAGCCCAGCTTACAGCCCGGACACCAGGCTGTTCTACGTCGCCGTGCGCGAGGAGGGGACCGTCTACCACGTGGCCACGCCGCAGTATCGGCCAGGTCGATATTTCGCCGGGGGAGGGCCACGTGGGATTCCTGGCGTCGAGCCGGGCGGATCGGTGAAGGCTCTGCGCGTGGAAACCGGCGAGACGGCCTGGGAATTCCCGCTGCACTCTCCTCCCTGGGCCGGGCTGCTTTCGACGGCAGGCGGCCTGGTGTACGGCGGCACGAACGAGGGGATCTTCTTTGCGCTGGACGCCTCGAGCGGAAAACCGCTGTGGCGCTTCCCGACCGGAGGTCCGGTGCTCGCCAACCCGATGAGCTACACGAGTGAGGGGAAGCAATACGTCGCCGTGGCGGCGGGTCACGCGCTGTTTGCGTTTGCGGTGGATTAAACGTTTTGCCGCGGCGAGCGTCTTCGTTGACTTGGCTGGCCGCCGCTGATACCTTCGAGAGCGAAGGGGCCAACGGGATGGATTCGCAACACAAGCGCGAGCAAGGGTCGCGCAGAAGCTTTTTCAGCAAGTCGGTGCTGGCCGCGGGCGCTCTCGGCGCGGCGCAAACAGCGGCCGCGGAATCCACCGCACCCATCCGCGTTCCGGACGCGATTCCGGCGGCCTTGAAGGCTCCGGCAAAGCAGCCCGCTTTTCCGATGCGTGGCGCGCAGGTGTTTGCCAGAGTCTGCAAAGCAGAGGGGCTGGCCGCGTTGTTCTGCTGCCCGGGAAACTACGAGGTCATCAACGCAATCTGCGAGGAAGGCATTCCGTGCTTCGGCGGCCGCACCGAGGGCTCGATGTGCGCCGCGGCGGATGGATTTGTCCGCGTGAGCGGCGAAGTGGCGGCCTGTTCAGGCACCGAGGGTCCCGGCTTCACCAACATGATCATGAATATCGCCGCCGCCAACGCCGCCCGCACGCCGCTGCTGGTGCTGGCCAGCAACAAGCGCATGTCGGAAGACGACACGGAGATGGGCATCCAGACCGTCTACCAGCAGCCCACCACGGAAGGCATGCGCAAGTACGGCAAGCGGCTCATCGACTCGAGTCGCGTCCACGAGTATGCCGCCTATGCGTTTCGCCAGCTCAAGACCGGCGTGCCCCGGCCCGTTCACCTGGATTTCCCGCAGGAGATCTCCGCCGCCCGCTTCAAGGATGCAAGCGAACTTCGTTATTACCACGAGAAGTCCAAGTACCGGACCGACGCCAGACCCCATCCGGACCCAAAGCGGATTCGCTTGCTCGCTGAAATGATCCGCAAGTCGCAGCGGCCCATGATGGTCGCCTCGACAGGGGTGTTCTACAGCCGCGCCTGGGAGGCGCTGAGGGCCGCGGCCGAAAAGGCGGACATCGCAGTGGTCGAATCCGGGGCGTCCCGAGGCCATTTTTCCGACGGCCATCCGCTTTCGGCAAGCACCGCTCCCGGCGCTCTGATGAGCGCGGACGTGGTGATCTTCATCGGCCAGTATTCGATGCCCAATCACGGCGAGTACAACTTCAGCCCCGACGCCCAGTTCGTGCGGATCGATCCGGACGCTTCCGACATCGGCCGCAACTGGCCGATCGACCTGGGCCTGGTGAGCTGCGAGAAGGCTGCGCTGGAAGCGCTCGTGGAAGCCTTGCCGGCGGCGCGGCGCGAGGCCTGGAGGGCCGAGCTGGCCGCCGAACGCAAGAAATTCGAAGACCAGAACGCAGCCTATTACAAGACCGGCCTTGGCTACAAAGACGCCGTGCACCCCGCGGTGATCGCACAGCAATTGAGCGATTTCCTCTATCGCGGAGAGATCGCAAAGGAGCAAACGACGATCGTCTCGGGCGGATACGGCATCGCGCGCTACACGCGACGCTACCTGCGGGCGTACCGCCCGGGCCAGATCTGCAACGGAGCCTATCAGTACGGCGCCATCGGTCCGGATTGCGGCTACGCGTTCGGCGTCAGCGCGGCCGTGCAGTTGGGCATTGGACCACAAGCGCCCTATCAAGGCGCTCCCATCGTCGGCATCACCGGCGACGCCGGCTTCGCCTATTCCGGCATGGAGATCGAGACCATGATGAAGTACCGCATGCCGGTGGTGATGATCGTTTACAACAACAACGCCTGGGGTATCATGAGCCAGGGCAAGCCGATCCACATGTATCTGTTCCAGGAGAATCTCCGCTACGACAAGATCGGCGAGGCGCTCGGAGCCCGCGGCGAGTACGTCGCCAGGCCGGAGGAGTTCCTGCCGGCGCTCCGGCGCAGTTATCAGATCGCAGCCCGGGAAAGGATCTCGACGGTGATCAACTGCCAGGCCAAACGCGAGTTCTGGCAGGGAAGTGCGTGTCCGCCGGGCTTCCTCGGCAAGATCGAACCCGGTTGCATGGCCTACAGTCATTAAACACAACGGGCAGAAGTGTTTGCGCCTCCGCTCCCTGTTTCGGAGCCGCGCGCGTCAGCAAGCGGTCTTACGCAAGCACTTCAGACGCCGTGTTTAGTCCATGCGCCTGGCGAGGCTGCCATTTCGGCTTCCGCGTTCAGAGGGAAATGCCGCCTTGGTTTGCGGATCCCAAACATGGCGACTTCTCCAACGACAGACGCCTGGCGCAAAAAGACATGGACACGATTCTGACCGTCCGCTGGTCAACCTCCGCGCCCCGCGCCTGCAGGCTCAAGGCGACGGCGAGTTGGAGCGAATCGAGGGTGCGCAAGCCATGACTTG
This sequence comes from Acidobacteriota bacterium, assembly GCA_016201205.1. GTDB lineage: Bacteria > Acidobacteriota > Terriglobia > Bryobacterales > Bryobacteraceae > CADEFT01. Next base: position 2,104 of record JACQDF010000302.1, on the reverse strand, counting down.
ACCCGTGGCGTTCGATCAGTTCCCCGGCCTGGTCGTAATGGTCGCTCGTCGGCGCAACAACTCTGAAGACCCCGCTCGCGATGTCTTCCAGAAAGCGGCGCCGAAGAACTGCCGCATCGCCTGCTGAATCACGCCAGCCCGGACCTTGCCTGCGAAGGCAGACTGCACCTCAACCACCGAAAGGCGGGAAATGAGAACGGTCGCGGTAGCACTCAGCACCAGTTCCTCGACGACGGCGGACCCGACCTCTTGGTGATAAAGCTTCGCCAGAGCGCTCGAATCCAGAAAGTAGCCCGCCACTACCGGCTCTCGCGCTCCACCCGGATGTCATCGGAAAGGTTACCAGGGATCTTCGACAGTGCCTGTCTGACCTCTGCCAGGCTCGGCGCCGGTCCCATCCCCGCCACGTCCTTCTTGACCTTCTCCATGTACTCCTGGTCCAGCCAACGCTCGGCGGGGTCGGAGACGGTGACCATGACACGCTGATGCTCTTTCAAAGGCAGGGGCTCCAGCGGACGGAGCACCCCGTTTTCGTAAACCGCTTGGAGCGTTTTCGTCATGACTTCATTATCGCCGAAGCCGTCAGGCGTATGATGCGGGCGATGTTGCGTGTCAGGCGGCAGACGGCCAGAGATCCTACTACACTTCTGTCTTGCCGACAACCCAGGCAACTTTGTCGAACAGCCGCGCCAAGGGCGTGGCAGGCTCAAGCCGGCGAAAGCTCTCATATCCGTATGCTTCAATCTCGGCTTGCGCATATTGCAGGCAAGAGAAATACTTCTGAGTCGTATAACCGGGTTGCGTAGTCTTCGTGAATTGCACCGCATGGTGCTTCCTGAACGATGACGCAACGTTGCGGTCGAGCATGATGAAGAGAGCCGGAGCAATCCAGTGAAGAATCTTCGTTGCACCGACGTGGAACTGCTTGGCCTGATTCCCGTGGAGGGCGCCCCCGCCAGACGCGGCCAGACAGTCGTATGTTTCCGTGATCGCGTCGTGGAACAAAGCCAGTTCGATCTGGTGCAGACAGACCAGAGGAACCCCCTTAAGCCGCTCCCGAACAAGGTTGTAGTGCAGGCCAGCCCGATTGTACTCGGCGATCGCAATGTCTGCCCGATTACAAAATCATCTACAGCGGGATTTGAAGGGCCGGAAAATGCCCGCATCCCCTTGATCCATTGGTCGGGGCGGTCAGATTTGAACTGACGACCCCCTGCGCCCAAGGCAGAGTTGCAATCGCCGTAAGTATTGGCAATCATTGGTCCTATCTGCCGTTGGGATAACACTTGGGATAACACTTTCAGTTCACCTTTTGCGTAGCGTAGTTCTCGATCATCGCCACGGCGCCCGTACGCTCCTCGGCCTGATTCACGTGGCTGTATACGTCGAGGGTCATCAGCACCGAGGAATGGCCCAACTGATCGCGCATGATCTCCGGTTTCATGCCGGCCAGGCGGCCCCACGTGGCATACGTGTGCCGCAGATCATGCCAGGAAACAACAGGAACGCCGGCCTTGGCTGCCGCCGGCTTCAAATGCCGCTTCACCGCCGTGTGTAGATCAATCGGCGTGTTGGCGCGGATTGCGAACATGTAGTCGTTTGGGCTGGTGAACTTTGCCCGCGCCCGCCAATCGTCGATTGCCTGCTGAGCCACCTTGCCGATCGCCACCTCGCGCCGTGATGTTTCGGTCTTTGGATCATCCACGCGCCAGTACGGCAGGTTGTTCTCCTTGTCCGCGTTGCCCCAGTAGACCGCTTCATCGACCAGCACTTTGCCGGGGTCCGGGTTATCTCGATTCCGCAACGCCGCCAGTTCGCCGCGCCGCAGTCCGGCCAGCACGGCCAATACGACGATAGTGCGGTAGGGTTGACGCAGATAACCAGCCAGCTTCCAAAACTGATCCGGCCAAAGTACGATAAGCGGCCGCTTACGCTTGCGCGCCGGCAGCCGCAGACGGCCGGCCGCTGGGTTCATGCCGTGCTGAATCCATCCCCACTCCTCGGCAACCGAAAACAGCCCGCGCAGCCGCGCGCGCAGATCGCGTACCGATTCGGAAGACAGCTTCTTGGCTGCGTCAGTGAGGAAACATTGCACGTCGGCCTT
>JACQDF010000301.1 GCA_016201205.1 Acidobacteriota bacterium | reverse complement strand
TGGTGTGAGGTAGGGGATGCGATAGACGCCTCTGGCCGTTCGCTCGATGCGCCCTCGCTGTACGAGCCGAGCCAGGACCGAATCGGTGAAGCCCGCCTGCCGGGCTTGGTCCGAAGTCACCAAGCCGTCATTCTCCGCGGCGAGTGCCGCGAGTTCGTCAAAGCGTGATCGGGGCACAGTTCGGCCCTCCTCTGGCCACAGCCTGCCCTGTCAATATCTTTCCATAGTGGAACTATATTGATAACCCCATGGATGCCGTCCTGGGAAGTCGCTGGCAAGGGAAGCCGGCAAGGCCGTCTTCAGCCGGCGAGCAAGCTCACACGTCGTGCTGATGCCCCGCGCTGAAGCCGCCATCCACTGGCAGCGCGATGCCCGTGATCCAGGACGCATCATCGGACAGCAGAAACAGCACCGCCCTGGCGACATCCTCCGGCTCGCCCATGCGGCCCAGTGGATGCATCGCTTCGATCTTCGCGCGGCGTTCCGGATCGGCGAAGATGGCTTGCGTCAGACCCGTGCGGGCAAAGCCGGGGCAGATGCAATTCACGCGAATGCCGCGGGGCGCGTAATCGAGCGCCATGTTGCGGGTCAGCGAAACGATGGCCCCTTTGCTGGCGGTGTAGGCGGCGCGGTTGCGCACTCCGATCAGCGCCACGCCGGAAGCGATGTGCACGATGCTCCCTCCGCCCGGCATACGCGCCAGCGCCTGCTTCGAGCACAGATAGACGCCCTTCACGTTCACTTCCATCACCGCGTCCCAGCCGGCTTCGTCCTGCTCAGCCAGCGGAAACCGCTGCGCGATGCCGGCCGAGTTCACCAATCCGTCCACTCGATCGAGGCTGGTGAAGGCCGCCTCGACGGCGCGCGCATCGGAGACATCTCGGACTGTACTGTTTTCGCGTCGTCGTCGTCATCGACCTCTCCTTTGTCAACGACTCCGCCGAAATCTTAGCTTATTCGCTGGTCTGAAATCTTGGGACCTATGGACTGCCAGAATCCCGTACCGTCCAATTCACAGCCCGTACGCCGTCGTCAATGAGGCTTTGGTTGTCATGCCCCTTCTTGCCCTTGAGGAATCGCCGTTGAAGCGCCTCTTTGGTCTTATCAGGTAGGCCGTTCCACCACGCAGGCGAGAAGTAGCTGTTTTCACAGAAGGAAAACACGAGCCGCGTGATGGCGTGAGGGACTTCACTCTCCGGTAGCTTCTGCAAGGAGTGTACAAACGCCCGACAGGCCTTGTCGTCTTGCTTGTGCCATACGAAGACTGCCGCTCCGCCATTTGAAGTCGCCATCAACGAGAACGTCAGAACATCAATCTTCGAACCGATCTCAAGGGACTGAACTTGGGTGCCCGTGAAATCGCGCGGTGGCAGCAACACGTTGCTGCCCAAGATGCTCGGGACTTCGCGAAGCTCAATCGCGAAGAACCCGATCTCTTCGAAGTCCCTTCCCCGGAGTACATCATCGTAGAGTGTCTTGGTCTTCTCAAACACCTCGAGCTTTGCCTGCCAGTCCTGCTGTTTCACACGAGCCTTTCCGTGGTCCAGAGCTTCCCAAAGACTGGGAATGATCTTAAGCTGCTGGCGAGTGAGATACACGCCCCGGCAGACTGCACGGTAGCCGAGCAGGAAGCACTGCTCGGAGGTGAACTGGAAGGTTGTCGTCTCGATGGGCGCGAACGTTTCGCGATCATGTTTCTGGCAGAAGCAGCGATAGGTTGAAGCTTCGTTGACGCCGATGGGTACGAACGGCGGGCGGCCTTTCGAATAGTTCAGGTAGCTACTTCGGTCAACGCCGATAACGTGACCATTGTCGGAAATTCTGTCGAGCTGGCCGTGGTTCTGGACCGTGTGGGCGTTGATGAATTTTGGGCAGCACTGGGCAGGGGCGTCGGGGTGCAGACAGTATTCCTCCGAATAGACTTCTCGGAATCGGCTGTCAATCTGGTCTGCTCGCAGCGGGGGCGCTTTGTCGCGTTTGGATTCGCCATGCTTACCTTTTAGGACGGCATCTTGCAGCCGCTAATTCTTCGAGAAATCGCCTCTCAATTGCCGCGGACGTCTTCAGAGGAAAATCCAGGTCGGCCGCCAGCGCTTCGAGCTCAGGACGCCACTCCTGGGGCATAACGAACTCGGGCGGGAATACATGAGTCGCTCGTTCTTCAAATACCCGGCGCGCCGTATTCGTGGTCTCAGCGTAGTTGATCTGCCCAAGCGCGTCGATCAGCAGAATGTCCAGAACATCCCGCGCTCGTCCAGTGGCCGACGGACCCGTGCACGCGTGGAGCTTCTGCGCAACTTGATCGGCAATGCCCAGGCACCGGACTGGCGAAGTGACCGGAATACCCAGCTCCACCAGACCCTGGACTCGTGGCTCAATCAGGTCGACCTGTCCCATCGTTGCCGGCCCAAGATCGACCTCGACCGTCTGCCAGGACCGGGTTCGATATTGAATAGCGACCTGAACGCGCACGGTATCCGCCTGATCCATGTGGCGAACTCGGGCCTTGACCCGAAATGTGAACTCGTCGAAACCGAGGCCCAGCGCCCCGGACAGCTTCTGTAGGCGAGTCGCGCGGGTTCCTTCGATTCCCAAGTCCACGTCTTTTGTCGCGCGAGCGCGTTGTGCAAACCGCAGTTCCATCGCAACGCCGCCCTTGAGGTAGTAGGTGTCCAAGAGGCCCTGGTGAAGCGCCCTTTCGAGGGCGCCACAGAGGGCGAGGAAGGAGACCCAGCGCCTCAGGCGCTCCTGATCGAGACCGTGTTCCCGCGCGACCCGAGCCAGCCTTCTCTCTAGCCGCTCCGGCGTCCTACGCATGGAGTCCACTGGGCGGCGGCTGCGTTTGCCCGCGCAAGGACGCGACATGCGCCTCTACTTTCCGCCGGAGCCGTCTCGCTTCGGCATCGCGGATGAACCCCTCGCGCCGGGCGCCGGAGATGGCTTGGCGCACCAGATCCAATCGCGCACCGGAGCCCAGAAAGTCCGCGACGGTTCTGCTGATGGTCGTGAGTGGAATTCCCTCTTGAACGGAGATGTCCTCCGATGGGAGATCTTCGCGGTGAATGACAACGCCCTTTGGCTTCTGACGCCGCAGCCGCGCGGACTTGGGAACCGTGAGATGGATGAGGTGTGGGTTAGCGTCCGAGATCCCATAGACGGAGAGCGCTGTTGCACGCGAGATAGCCACGTCCTTTGGGCCGCGGTTAGCTCTAGCCCAAAGCACAGCTTCCCGGTATTGGGAGAAACGGTCTGGTGTGAGGTAGGGGATGCGATAGACGCCTCTGGCCGTTCGCTCGATGCGCCCTCGCTGTACGAGCCGAGCCAGGACCGAATCGGTGAAGCCCGCCTGCCGGGCTTGGTCCGAAGTCACCAAGCCGTCATTCTCCGCGG
>JACQDF010000304.1 GCA_016201205.1 Acidobacteriota bacterium | reverse complement strand
TTCTCAAGTTCGGCCCGCTCAAGGGAAATGACGAGATAGTCTCTGTGAGTTTGAAAGCCAACAGCATTCTTGGAGAAAACGTCTGTGATTTTCCATCCCCTCTCGTACTCCTCGCGCAGCCCTTCGTTTTGCGGGGTGAAGAGGTAGAAGGGGGCGGAGGGGCGGAGGGGTGTAATGGACCCCAAAAGCTGGACAGATTTCAGGCCGAAGATAGGGAAGACATCTGTTCTACCTGGGCCTGCTGCCACCCGGTCTCGAACTCGGTCGGGGTCAGGTAGCCCAGCGCAGAGTGGATGCGCTTCCGCTGGTACACGTCCTCGATGAAGTGCCCGATCTGAGCCCGGGCATCGGCGTAGTCGTGATAGTCAGACAGGTCGACTTCTTCCTCCTTGATCGTGCGCATCAGCCGCTCGGCGTAGCCGTTCTCTTCGGGCTTACCCACGGCAGCCATGCTGATCTGCACGCCGAAGTCCTGCAGCAGGTCGGTATAGGCCGTGGCCGCGTATTGCATCCCTTGATCGCTGTGGTGGATCTCCGGCACGCGGTCGGTCAGGGCCACACGCAGGGCCGTCAGGGTCAGTTCCTGATCCAGCGAGCGGCCCAGCTGCCAGCCACGGATGGAGCGGGTGTACACATCCATGATCACCGCCAGATACAGGAACTCCCGCAACACGCGCACGAAGGTGATGTCGCTGACCCACACCTGCTCGGGATGGGTGGTCGTCAGCCCCTCCACCAGGTTGGGGTAGCGTGGATAGGGGTGTTCGCTGTCCGTGGTGCGGCACTTGCGGCGTTTAAGCGGGCGTTGCAGCCCCATTTCATGCATCAGCCGCTGTACCCGCTTGCGGTTCACCCGCAGGGCGTGTGGCGCCCGCCGCAACTGCGCGGCCACTCGCCGGCTGCCGTAGGTCGGGAATTCGCCGGCCACCGCCTCGATCGCCGCCCGCACCCGCGGTTCATCGGCAGGCACGCTCGCCCGCCGATAGTAGGTGCTGCGCGGCAGGTCCAGCACGACGCACACGCTCGCTACCGGGTAATGCTCCTGCTGGTGCAGCATGTGCATCAACTCCCGCTTCCGCTCGGTTCCCGGCTCAAGAGCAGCGAGGCTTTTTTTGCAATCTCCAGCTGCATGGTTAGCCGACCGACCATGCGCTCCAGTTCCGCCACCCGCGCTTCGTGTTGTTCCTGTGCTCCGTCGCCAGCGAATACCTGCGGTGCGCGCTCGAGGAACAGCTGCTTCCACTGCGACAGCACCGAGTCCTTCAGGCCCTGTTCACGGCAGGCCTGTGCTGCCGTCTTCGCACCACTCAGTACTTCCAGCACGACCCGGGCCTTCAGGGCCGGGGCGAAGGTTCGTCGTTTGCTCATCGTGGTTGCTCCCTTCTGGACAGTCGCTCTCACTATACCATGTGTCCAGTTTCAGGGGTCCACTACAAGTCTCCGGATTTCACCACGAAGCACACAAAGGGCACAAAGGATTCTTTGGTTTCTCTTCGTGTTCTTTGTGCTCTTTGTGGTTCAAGATTCTTGGGGGAAGAACTGCGGCAGATACTCCCGGTTCGCCTCCAGCATCTCATCCACCAGCGCCTTCGCCGCTGCGAAGGATGGTACGAGCGGGTTGACCATCATGGCGTACAGCGCGTCGGCGCGCGAGCCGGACACCCCGGCTTTCACCGTGGCGCTCTCCCACGCTTTGGCCTGCTGGCACAGCGGACGGATCGTTTCGGGGAGCGGCCCCATGCTGAGGGGGGTGACGCCGTGCGCGCCGATGATGCACGGGACTTCCACCGAGGCGTCGGGCGGCAGGTCGGGCAGGGCGGTCCCGTTGCGGGTGACCACAATCTGCACGTCGCGGCGGTCGAGCAGCAGGGAGAGGATGACGTTCACCGCCGCCTCGGAGTAGCGCGCGCCGCCGCGCAGCATCAGTTCCGGCGGCTTGACCACTTGATTCGGGTCGGCGTACTTCTTCATCAGCGCGTCTTCGACTTCCTTCACCGTTTCGCCGCGCGTCTTCGCCGCCGCCCGCGCCTTCGCCAGCGTGCCCGGATGGTCGTAGTAATACTGGAGATAGTAAGTGGGGAACACGCCGAGCATCCGCACCATCTCCGGGTCGAAATGCGGGAACTCTTCGTGTTGAAGCAGTTGCTCCAACATGGCGAACAGGTCGGGCGTCCGGTCTTTGCCGCGCACGAACACGCGCTTGATCCAGTTGACGTGGTTCAACCCGACCCATTCGAGGAACACGTCGCGGTCCGCCACGCCGAAGATCAGCGCCATCCCGCCGATCATGTTGATGGGGTTGTTGCACAGCCCGACCACGTGGAGATTGGTGTGCTTGAGAATCGCCTCAGTGATGATGCCGGAGGGGTTG
>JACQDF010000316.1 GCA_016201205.1 Acidobacteriota bacterium | reverse complement strand
TGCCTGCCTCCTCGAGCCAGCCGCGCAGCCAGCGGCCTTCGAGCGAATCAGGATTCAGGGCGACGTCAATGCGCCCGGTGTGATTAAACCCCAGAGCGCGGTGGAAGTTGGTGTCGCCGCGGGCGCTCACGGGAAACGGGCGGAAGAACGCCGTTTCGAAGGCGTGTGCGAGCTGCCCGAGGCGGCCGGAAGGCAAGACACCGTAGCCGGGATCTTCCTCTGCCGCCGCCAGCGCCGCCAGTTCGGCGGCTTCCAACTGGCGCTGCTGCTCGGCGCGCGCCATCCCGGCCAGCTCATTCCACAAGCGCACCCGCGATTCAGCCAGGTCCAGCGTCCTGCGGCGTGCGTCTTTCTCTTCCAGCAAAGGGGTGAGAGCGATCCGGCCCAGCGCCCCCTCTTCGATCAGCAGGCGTGTCTTTTCGACCTTCTGCTGCTGGCGATCGAGCAGGCGGCGGGCGGATTCGATCATCTGGAGGTTCAGGTCTTCGGTGAGCTCCTGCACGCTGAGCGCGCCGTAAAGCGTGCGGCGCAGCACCGCCTGATCCTCGGCTTCGGCAAATGCCTGGCGTGCTTCTTCCAGGCGCGCCCGCGGCAATCCGCCTTCCTCGACCAGCCGCTCAACGCGGGCGACCTCGGCCCTGGCTTTCGCTGTTTCAGGAGATTCCGCGGGCTGTTGCGCCGCCAAAGCGCAAAAGGGCAACACGAGCAACCCTGGAATCATGAACACTTCCTCAATTGTAGTACGATACAGGAAAGGAGCAGGTTGCTCGAGCGTCCGATTGCACAGAAAGCAACTCCAGCCCCCCGCGGCGAAATCCCCCCGTAGAACGCGAGCCAAGCCATCCCAGCCGGCGCTGTGGCTGGCGGCTGTGCGCGCGGCCGAGTCCAAGAAGGCCAGCGACGTGAAAGTGCTGGATCTGCGCCCCGTTACCACGTTCGCGGATTACTTCATCCTCTGCTCGGGGTCGAACCCCCGGCAGATCCAGGCCATCGCCGACGAGGTCGAGCATCAGCTCAAGGAAAAAGGCGAGCGCCCCAAGAGCATCGAGGGGTACAACAACGCCGAATGGGTGCTGATGGACTACGGCGATTACGTGGTGAACGTATTCTCCGAGCAGGCCCGCGCTTATTATGATCTCGAGCGGTTGTGGCGCGATGCACCGCCGGTCGAGATTCCGGCCGGGCTGCCGGATTGAGTCCCGGTCCTCAATCCCACGCCGGCGAAACGCCTACCTCAACACCCGGATCCGGTGCGCCTCGCTGTCTGCGATATAGACCACGCCCTTCCTGTCGATGAACACCCCGTGCGGACGCGCGGTGCGGCACTTGCGCGGGTCGGGCTCCGGACCGTCGCCGCGCTGGCCGTCGCCCACTTCGGTCGTGATGATGCCGGTCTTCAGATCGATGCGCCGGACAGTGTGGCTCTCGGTGTCGTCGATATAAATGCTGTGATCCGGCGACCAGGCGATCCCCTTCGGCCCGTTCAGCCTCGCTTTGCGTGCGTCGCTTCCGTCACCGTCCCAGCCCTTGTCTCCCGTGCCGGCGACATGCTGAAACTTCTCCGCTTTCGGATCGATGCGGTACACCGCGTTGCCCTCGCGCAGGACCAGATAGAGGCTGCCCTGCCTGTCCAGATCAATGGCGCGGGGCCCGTTCACCGGCGTGCCCTTTAACGGAGCTCCGTCGGGGGTCGGCTGGCGCTCGCCGGTGCCGAGGTAAGTCTCGATGATGCCGGTCTTCAGATCAATTCGCCTCAAGCGGTGATTGCCGATGTCGCACACCAGGAGCCGCCCTCGAGGGTCGAAGGCGATCGAGTGCGGTTGGCGGAACTGCGCTTTCACCGCCGGACCGCCATCGCCGGAGAAGCCCTGCTGGCCGGTACCCGCAATGGTTGTGATGATCCTGGTCTTCGAGTCCACGCGCCGGATGATGTGATTCCTCATCTCGACGAAGAACATGTTCCCTTGGCGGTCAAACCGGATCTCGTATGGCTCGTTCAGCGACGCCTGCCTGGCAGGGCCGCCGTCGCCCGAATACCCCTGCTTGCCGTTGCCGGCGACGGTGCTGATGGCGCCCTTCTTCAAATCAATCCTGCGGATGACATGGTTGCCGATCTCGCACACGTAGAGCGCGCCATCGGGTCCCACTGCCAGCCCGTATGGATTGTTGATCTGTGCGGACGTCGCCGGGCCACCGTCGCCGGAGTAGCCGGCAGCGCCGGTTCCGGCGATCGTACGGATAGTTCTCGCCTCCATCACGGAGAGCGTCAGCGCCAGACAAAGCCAAATCCTCAGCATGGGTTCACCTCAAGAAGGAATCGTGACCGGACGAAGCCGCCCCATCAGCTTATGCAGAAGAAAGAGCCCGGTCAAATGGAATACGCCCATCGTCAGGATCACCGGCGTGTAGCCGAAACTCTCGACGACGATGCCAGGCAGCACCGCGGAAAAGATCGTTCCGCCGATGCCGCCGGCGCAGCCGCCGATGCCGACAACGGAAGCCACGGCGCGTTTGGGAAACACATCCGAGATGGTGGTATACAGATTCGCCGACATGCCCTGGTGCGCCGAGGTTGCCAGGCTCACCAGCGCCACCGCGAGGATCGGACTCTTCGCCAGCGCCGCCATCGAAGCAATGGGCATCATGCAGGCGCAGATCAGCATCGCAGCTTTTCGGGCGCGTCCCGGCTCCCACCCGCGCCGGATCCAGTAACCCGCGACCCAACCGCCGCCCACACTGCCGAAATCCGCCATCAAGTAAACCACCGGAAGCGCCCAGCCTATCTCCTTCAGATCGAATTTGCGTACGTCGTAGAGGTAGGGAGGCAGCCAGTACAGGTAAAACCACCACACCGGGTCGGTGAAGAACTTCGCCAGCGCGAATCCCCATGTCTCGCGATAGCGGAGCGCCGCCCTCCAGCCGAATTCTTTCTCACTCATCCCGGACGGGGTATCGCCGTGGATATGGGATAGCTCTTCCCGATTGACGCCAGGATGCTTCCCGGGGAGCTTGTATTCGCCGAGCCAGAACACGAGCCACAGAAAGCCGGCCCCTCCGGTCACCAGGAAACAGGTGCGCCAATCGAGGCCCATATCGTGAAGCATCCACGCAAACACAGGAGGGCCGATCATGGACGCTACATTCGTACCAGCGTTGAAGATGCCGGTCGCCAACGCGCGGTCCTTTAACGGGAACCATTCCGCCACCCCTTTGATGGCGGCGGGAAAATTGCCGGACTCCCCCAAACCCAGCAGGCCGCGCCATACGCCGAGGCTGAATGCGGATCTCGCCGTGGCATGCATCAGCGCCGCCAGCGACCACCACACGATCGACACCGCGTACCCGATTCGGGTGCCGTATCGGTCAATGAACTTACCCATGAACAGGAAGCCCACCGTATAGGCAAACTGGAACGCTCCATTCACAAAGCCGTATTCGCGATCCGAGATGTGTAATTGCTGGCGGATCACCGGGATCAGCACGCTGAAGACGATTCGGTCCAGGTAGTTAATGGTAGTGGCGAAGAAGATGAGCGCGAGAATCCACCAGCGCACGCGGGACATGCGGGAAGACATTGGAGCGATTATAAGCAGACCGATCACCGCAATGGAGGGTAGCCAGGCACCGCACAGTTTCCACGCCCGCTAACCCACAATCGTCCGAACTGCTACAGGCTTTTATGCGACTAAAACTATGGAGCCCTCGCTTCGGGCCTGAACGCGTCCGGCTTCGCGCGTGCGCGGAAAAGACCTTCGCGCGCGTCACGTGAGTCCGTACGGCTGCGGGGGAGGTGGGGGCTCCCCTGCCAAGACACCGCTTCCTCACGGTCGCGGCTCGGAAGCACTTGCTGAGCCGCGCGCGTCAGC
>JACQDF010000308.1 GCA_016201205.1 Acidobacteriota bacterium | reverse complement strand
CGAGTGGTCCTCGTGGACGCCAGCCCCGGGAAAACAGCGCGCCTCGAAAGCATCGCCCTGGCGAGCGGGTGCGACTTACGCGAGGTGAAAGGTACGCTGGTGGAATTGCAGAAGCGCGCCGGCGAGCTTGCCAATGACGGTTTCCTCAAGGTGACGGTGAAGCTCGAGACGTTCAGACCGGGCGTCGCTGACGAAGTGCGCGAGATGCTGCCCAACGCAGTCGATGTGCAAATCGAGCTGCCCGAGCGCACCGATCGGGCCGGCGATGCGCAGCCACTGACGGCGCTGACTCCGGAAGACTTGTTCGACCGCTTCTATCGCGCCGAGTACGGCGACCCCGGCACACCGGAGGACCTGCTCGCTCTGTTCAAGAAGCTGTACGCGGAGGTGGCGGATGCGCCCCGTTCGGCTTGAGCTCGAAGGCTTCACGAGTTTCCCGCGGCGTGTCGAGGTGGACTTCGACGGTCTCGAGCTGTTTGCGATCACCGGGCCGACGGGGGCAGGGAAGACTTCGCTGCTCGATGCGATGCTTTATGCGCTGTATGGAGAAACGCCGCGCATCGGGTCCAACGAAGTTCTGGGCCTGATCAGCCAGGGCTCGACGGTGGTTAAGGTGTGTCTGACATTCCAGGCAGGCAACAAGCTCTACCGCATCTCCCGGACTCGCAAGTCCGGCAGGAGCACCGCCACGCAGCCGCTGCTCGAAGAGCATCTCGATGGCGATTGGAACTCGCTGTCGGGAAGCGTGCGGGAGATTGACCAGCGCGTGCAGCAGATCGTCGGTCTCGATTTCGAGGGCTTCACACGCTCCGTGATTCTGCCGCAAGGCGAGTTTGACGAATTCCTGCGCGGGGACTCCGCCAAGCGCACCGAGATTCTCAAGGATTTGCTGAATCTGCGCCTGTACGAGCGGATGATGCAGCTAGCCAACTTGCGCGCTAGCAGCTTGAAGGCGCTCGCCGACGCGGATGAGAAGAACCTGAAAGAGAACTTCGCGCATGCGACGGAAGAGAATCTTGCGGATCAGCAAAAGCAGCTTGCGGATCTCGAGAGCAAAAGCCAGGAGTACAAAACGGAGCGAGAGCGCCTGGAGCGACTGCGCAAAGAAGCGGAGGAACTGGACAGAGCACGCAACGAAGAGCGTAAGGAGCATGATGCGCTGGCTCAAGCTGAAGGAAACCTGGCCAAGGCAAAGGCGGACGGCGCCGACGCCGCAAAGTTGCTGGAAGAGTGCGAGTGGAAGCTGGCCGAGATTGATGCAAAGCTGGACAAGACAGGTTACGACGAGGCGAGCTGGACGCAACTGACGCAGGCCACTCCGCTCGCGCAGCTGATCGCGCGCTTCCGCCATAAGCACAAGGAGAAGGAAGCCGCCCTTCCATCCCTGGAACAAGAGGCCAAACAGGCGCAGGAGTCGGCCACCAGGCTGGCCCCTGCAACTGCCGAGCGCGACCAGTTCCGAACAACACACGGCTCAGCCGATCTGCTAGGCAAGAGTCTGGACGAACTTCGAGAGGCGAAAAGTGAATTCGAGAAATTTCCTCAGCAAGTGGAGGCATCGGTAAAGCAGGCCGAGTCGGATTACGAAAGGCTCTACCGGATGCACGCCGCACAGGAGATCCGACGGGTTCTGAAACCCGGCGAGCCGTGCCCTGTTTGCGAGCAGGTGGTCAAGAAGCTTCCGGGGAAGCCTCCGGCCTCCTCCCTCGATGAGGCCAAGCGAAAGCTGGACGAATGGCGACAAATTCAGTCGCGATGGCAGCAGGCCAATAACAGGATCGAGCTGGCGCGGAAGCAAGCCAAAGACGCCTCGATCCAGGAACTGGAGACGCTGGTTGCACAGGCGAGGAGGCTTGACGAAGACGCTGCGCAAGCCGCGAAAGAGCGGGACAGGCTGGCCCCTGCGGAAGCAAGGCTGGCGGATGCCAAGGCGACGCTGGATGAAATGGTGAAAGAGATTCAAAAGACCGAAGAATCCCTTCAGAAGGCCAATACCGGCTTACAGAATTTCACCCTCAGGCCTCTGTGGGAACTTGAAAAGGAACTCACCGAACAAAATCAGGCCAAAGAAAGCCACCAGGCCTTGACGCTTCAGCGAGAGGTGCTCCTCAAGAGCAAGGAAAAAGCCGCGAAGAACTTCCAGGACTCCGAGATTCGCCAGAAGACTCTCGAAAACGAAATCAAGGACAGTCAATCGGACATCGATGGGGCCGCAGACAAGGCGAAGCGGATTGCGGCTATCTTGACGCAGCAGGCGCCCGAGCTTCCGCAAGGCCGCGAAGCAAAGGTTCTTGGGGAGCGCATCGAGGGGATCGGCAAGCGTCTGGCAGACACGCAGGTGGATATCGGAAGGACGCAGAACGAGTGCGCGCGGATCGAACGGGACATCAAGACAGCGGAAGATTTGCGCAGCTCCATCAAGCAGGAGCGGGAAGAGGCAAGTCTTTGCCAGCACCTCGGCCAGTTGCTGTCGGCGAAGGGCTTCATCGCCTACGTGCAGCGTGAAGTGTTTCAAAACCTGGCGGCGGCTGCTTCCATGCGGCTGAACACGCTCTCGACCGGCCGCTACACGCTGACGCTGAGCGAGGATCGCAACGAATTCTTCGTAGTCGATGGATGGAATGCCAGCGAGCCGCGTTCGGTGAAGACGCTGAGCGGCGGCGAGTCGTTCCTTGCTTCCCTGGCGCTGGCGCTCGCTCTGGCGGAAGGACTCGCGGGTTTCTCAGACGAGCGGGCGCGCTCGCGGCTCGATTCGCTGTTCATCGACGAAGGCATCTCGTCGCTCGATGCCGAGGCGCTTGAAACAGCGATCGAAGCGCTCGAAACGCTCTCGAGCGGCAACCGCATGGTGGGTGTCATCTCGCACATCGCGGAGCTGGGCGAGCGGCTGCCGGGCCGGATTCGCGTCGAGAAGGCACGCGGGGGCAGCCAGGTGGTGGTGGAATCGCCTGGTCACTCCCACTCGATGGTGGCCGGCGGCTTGTGAGTGAGGTCGTAGAAAACGGCGCAGACGCCCTCGATGGCCAGCAGATCGCGTGTCATCCGATCGAGCAGGTCGGAATCCATGCGGACCGCTCGCGCGGTCATGCCGTCGACACTATCCACCGGGCGGAGAACCAGGCTGTCGGAACGGGCCGCGTCGCCCACCGGGATCAATACGACCGGGAACTGCCACACAGAGGCTTCGAAGCCGCTTTCGTGCGAGAGGCTGCGCACGATCGCATCCGCATGGCGCAGGCGGTCGAGGCGGGCTTCGCTCAAAAATGCCGGCGAAGACCGCATTCCGCCCAGCGGTGTGTGCGAGCCGACAGCGGCGACCACGCGATTGACGCCTTGGATCCGGTTGATCAATTCGGTGGCCAGATGCTCGTCGTCCGGCATGCGCTCGAGTGCGAGAGCAGGCCGGTACGTGCGCGAATCGCCCTGCACACCCACTGAGTGCACGGGCAGCAGGAAGCCTTCTTCCGTCCTGCGGACAGCGCCGGCTGTCTGCTCACACAGGCAGCGAATCGCCAGGCCCGGTCCGGGGAACGGGTGGCGCTCGAGCATTTCTTCCGGGATGGCGAGCTGGCGGCCGATCTGGCGGACTTCGTCTTTGTAAAAGGAGCTGAGCGGCTCGACGATGCGCCCGGCCTCGATCAGCCGCTGGATGCCTTCGACGCGGTTGTGGTGCGTCTTGATCTTGTCCGCTTTGGCGGCGCCGCCCGATTCGATGGTGTCCGGGTAAATCGTGCCCTGGCCGAGAATCCAGTCGGCATCCAGGTAGTGGCCCGATTGCAGAATCCCCTCCTGGACAGCCACAAACTGCTCACCAATGATTTCGCGCTTCTGTTCCGGGTCGGTGACGGCGGCGAGCGGCGCAAGAAACTCCTGTCGTGCCCCGACCACGCGGATGTTCTTCGCGCCGAGCTTAGCGAAATTGTCGCGGACGAATTCGGTTTCTCCTTCCCGCATCAACCCGGTGTCGACATACGCTCCATGCACGTGATCGGGATCGAGGGCGCGCAGGCAGAGAGTGTAGGCGACCGTGGAATCGACGCCGCCGCTCACGAAGAAGAACACCTTGCGCCCTGCCGACGCCTTCCGGATCTGCTCTTCGACGATCGGAATGCGCCGGCTGGGATCCCAATCCCGCACGCAGCCGCAGATGTCGAAGAGGAAATTCTCCAGGATCTTCTTGCCGGGATGTGTGTGGGCGACCTCTGGATGGAACTGCACGGCGTAGAGGTTGCGTTCCGGATCGCCCATGGCGGCGATCGCGCAGGTCGCGGTGCGGCCCAGGATCTGGAAGCCTGGCGGCGCCCTGCGCACGACATCGCGATGGCTCATCCACACCTGCTGCCGGCCGTGAACGCCTTTGAGCAGTTGCTGCGGCGTCTCGATCTCGAAAAACGCCAGCCCATACTCGCCCTTATCGCCCCGCTCGACTTCGCCGCCCAGTTGGTGCGCCATCAACTGCTGGCCGTAGCAGATGCCGAGGGCAGGCGTATGCAGCTCGAAGATGGCGGGATCGACATGCGGGCTGCCGGCTTCATACACGCTCGACGGACCGCCGGAGATGATCATGCCGCGCGCGTCCTGGAGCTGGCGAGCGGGCGTTTCGCAGCCCCGGACTTCCGCGTAGATGTGGAATTCGCGCACCTTGCGTGCGATGAGATGGCAGTACTGGCCCCCGGCATCGAGGACGATGATCTGGGGAGCGGGCGGAGTTGGATGACTCAAGCCACAGTGTAGCTTAGGGCTGAAGCGGGATTCGCGCGCCAATCCATGCTAAAACGATTAGGTGCTTCTTAGCCTGTTCCATGACCGATCGGGTTCGGAGGCCTTCTTTGCCGAGTTCGAAAAGCAGCACGTGCTCGAGCGCCTGAAGGCGCTGGACGCCAAGGCGCGCCGCAAGGGACTCGGCGCTCTGGATCCTTCCAGGAATCTGCTGACCAGCTTAGGCATGGAGGTGGACTCGAAAGGAAGAGTCTCCAGGAACGGCTATGGCGTTTTTCATTTGAGCTGGGTGGCTCGGCAGCACCCGGAGTGGGCAGGGCAGGTGCGTTTGCAGCTCGACGAAATCCGCGGCCGCATTCGCCACACTCACGGGACGCTGCTTCAATTTGTCATTTGGGCGGGCATGGGCGGTTCGGCGGAGGACAAGTCGGCCTATCTCGCGTGCGGATTGCTGAACAAGGGACCGCGGCTGTACGTGCTTGATTCCACCGACCCGGCAAAGCTCAAAGCCATTCTGGGAGACATGGAGAGGCGCGCCAGGCGCCCGCTCGGCGACGTCCTGAAGCGCACGCTGGTGGTGGGCATGGCGATGGGGATGACCTCCTATGAGCCCGTCGTCAATCTGGAAAAAATCTACCGCCTCTACGGGCGGCTGGGGATCGACAGCCGGCCGAATTTCATTTACATGGCGCTGCCCGGGTCGCTGCTGGACCGCTTTGCCGCCGGGCGGGGCTACCGCAAAGTCGAGCTGCAACTGGACGGCGGCGACTCGACCGCCGGCCGGCACAGCAGCCCGCTGACCTGCGGCAGCTTGTATCCGCTGGGGCTGGCGGGCGTGGACCTGGATGCATGGATCCGCGGCACGTTCCTCAGCGCGGAAGAGATCCGCGACGCTTTCCGGCTGGCCTCGTTTCTCCACGCGCAAGGTCTGGCCGGGCGTGACAAGGTGACCCTGCTGCCGCCCAAAGCCTGGAGCGGCATCGCGGTGTGGACCAAGCAGGATTTCGAGGAGAGCCTCGGCAAGAGTGAAGCGCTCGGCATCAAGATCTGCATCGGAGAGAAGATCCGTCTGGCCAACTACCGCCCCCCGAAAGATCCATCACAGAACCGCATCTTTCTGGCGGTTTCGAGGAAAGGCGACTCGGGTGGCGCTGCCGCCAAAGTGACTCTGTTGCGCCGCTCCGGATACCCGCTCGCGGCGCTCACCTTCCCCAAAGACGCGCCGCTGTCGCGCTACATGCAATTCATCCACTATGTCGTCTTTGGGATTGGCTATCTGCGGAAAATGAATTTCGTCACCCAACCGGGTGTCGAGCTGTACAAGGCGATCACCAGCCGCGTGGTGAAGGAGGCCGAAAAAGCCGGCGGCCTGGAAAAGGCGCCGGCCTGGCTCGAGATGCGCCAAAGCTCGAGGCAGGCGAGATTCCCCGGCGGCCTTACGCTGCTTTATCCTCATTTGAAGCTGGCCCCGGCCGCGTCTGCCAGGACTGCGCCGCAGATCTACGCCTCGCTTTGCATGCAGCTCAGAGACGCGGCCGCGATCGACTACGCCGAGCTGACGTTTTTCGGCGATACCCGCTACGCGGACAACGGCCGCAAACTCCGCCAGACACTCGAGGAGGCGGCGGAAAAAACCTTCCGCTCCGGCTGGAAGATGCCCGTCGACGTGTACGAAGGCCCGGCCATGAATCACTCCTATCACGAGATGATCATCGGCCACGGGCGGTGCTTCTCGACGGTGCTGATGGCGGAGAGGCCGGAGCGGATTCCCGAATGCGGCTACACGGCCGATTACCACCGTGCGCAATTCCTGGCGACTCAGGCGGCCCTGGCCGAGCGGGGGCGCGCCGTGGTCGCGATTCTGCTGCGCGACCTCGAAGAAGGCGCGCGCAAAACGCTGGCGGCGTTCTTCCGCGAAGCCTTGCGTTACTCGAAGTCGCCGGGGCGCTGAACTCCCGCCGCTGTTACGATGATGCTTAATGGCAAAGTTCAAGCCGGTCCGGCAGAAGCCCAAGCCCGGGCCGCAGCCAGGGGCGGTGCCGTGCGTCATCCTCGTCATCGCCGGCATGGTCCTGCTCTCTCTGCTGTTCTGGGCCGTTCTCTCCTCTGGCATCAAGTAAATGCGAATCGACCAACGCCAACCTGATGAATTGCGCCCGGTGCGGATCCAGCCGGGCTATCTGATGACCGCCGAAGGATCCGCGCTCATCACCGCCGGCCACACGCAGGTGCTATGCGCGGCGACCGTCGAGGACAGCGTGCCGCAGTTTCTTCGAGGAACGGGCAGAGGCTGGGTAACCGCCGAGTACTCGATGCTGCCGCGCTCGACGCTGACCCGCACGCCGCGCGAAGTTTCCAAAGGCCGCGCCTCGGGGCGCACACTCGAGATCCAGCGTCTCATCGGCCGCTCGCTGCGCGCGGTGGTGGACCTGGAAACGCTCGGCGAGCGCAGCATCATTGTCGACTGCGATGTGATCCAGGCCGACGGCGGCACCAGGACCGCCTCGATCACCGGGGCCTATGTCGCCCTGGCCATTGCCCTCAGGCATCTGGTGGAATACGGCACGCTTAAAACCTCGCCCATGCGCGACTTCGTCGCCGCTGTCAGCGCCGGCATCGTCAACGGCGTGCCCTTTCTCGACTTGTGCTATGACGAGGACTCGAAGGCCGAAGTGGACGCCAACGTCGTCGTGACCGGCGCCGGCCGCTTCGTCGAGTTCCAGGCGACTGCCGAGCGCAACGCATTCACCGATGAGCAGATGGCGCAGCTCGTGACCCTGGCCCGCAAGGGCATCCGCGAGCTGATCGCCATTGAGAAGAACGTTCTCGAAGGGGATTGACGCCATGCGACGATCGATTGCCGTTGTTATTTTCACCTGCCTGCTGTTCGCCGCCGCCAGCAGCCAGCCGAGCCGGGTCCGTGAGCTCTCGCCCGGCGTCTGGTTCTGGCAAGGAGACCGCGACGCTCGCGAGCCGGCCAACTGCGGCTGGGTCAGCTTCAGAGACTATGTGCTGGTCATCGACGCCAACTTCCCGTGGGGCGCCAGGAAGATCCTGCCGGAAATAAAGAAAACGACGCGCAAGCCGATCCGCTTCGTCTTCAACACGCACTATCACGGCGATCATGCCTACGGCGGCAGCCTGTTTGTCGACGAAGGCGCGGCCATCGTGTGCTCCCAGGATTGCGGTGTCGAGTCGCGCACCAAGGGGCAGGCGGGCTGGGATAAGGACGCCGGCACGGGCGAGTTCAGCCTCAAGCCCTACCGGCTGGCGCATCCCACCATCGTTTTCCCCGAGAAGATGACATTTTCCGATGGGGAGCATCAGGTGGACCTCGTCAAAGTAGGGCCGGGGCACAGCAAGGGCGATGCCGTGGCGTATCTGCCGAAGGAGAAGATTCTGTTTACCGGCGATCTTTGCGTGAACTGGAAGTCAGGGAACAATGCCGCCGACGCGGATGCAGACCACCCTAACTGGGTGCGGGCACTAACCCAGATGGCCGGTTGGGACGTTCGCACCGTGATTGTCGGGCACGGCGCCATCGGCGATGTGACCACTTTGCGGGCACAGGCGGCGTATCTGGACGACATGTGGAGACAGGTGCAAGCGGGCAAGCGCGCCGGCAAAAGCGACGAGTATCTGGTCAAGGAAATCAATCTCGCCAAACACGGCAACTTCGCCGCCGACCCCGCGCGCAACGCCGGCTCCATCCGCGCCATGTTTCGCAAAGCCGGAAGCTGATGCTTCTGTACTGCGCCACCAGCAACCCCGGCAAACTGCGCGAATTCCGCGACGCCGCCGGGCGTCTGGCGCCGGGCGAATTCGTCTTCGAGCCACTGCCGCACCTGGATGAGATCCCTCCCGCCGAAGAGACCGGCGGCGCCTTCGAGGAGAACGCCACCCGGAAGGCATTGCATTACAGCCGCTTCACCGGCAGCTCCGTGTTCGCCGATGACAGCGGCCTGGAGGTGGCGGCTTTGGGTGGCGCTCCGGGAGTGCATTCAGCGCGCTTCGCCGGCCCCGGGGCCTCCAGTGCCGCCAACAATCGCCTTTTGCTCGAGAAACTCGCCGGCGTGAACGACCGCGGCGCCAGATTCGTTTGCGTGATCGCGCTGGCGCTCCGCGGGGAAATCCTGGGCACATTTCACGGCGCCGTCGAGGGCGAGATTCTCGAGGAACCGCGAGGCAGCGGCGGCTTCGGATATGATCCGCTGTTCTATTACCCGCCGCTCGGCTGCACGTTTGGCGAAGCCAGTGAGGAACAAAAGCTCAGTGTGAGTCACCGCGGAGCAGCGTTGCGCCGCATGATCGAGGCGCTCCCCACGTTGCGCCAGTCCAAGAAATAGATGCACAGGTAGCCCTGGCAGCTACTGCTTGCACCCAGCATTTGTGGGGCGGGCTTTCAGCCCGCAAGCCCGCTTTCAGCGGGCTTGGCCGCCTGCAAGGCGCCCGCGGCCAGGATTGACCGCCCCACCCAACTAACTGCTGGCCACAGCCACAGCGTCGATGGACTGGATCGCCTCCTGCAACACTTGCTTCACTTTCTCTCCCTGCTGCCTGATCTCGGCTGCGATTTCACGGGCTTCGTGTTGCGAGATCGCCACCCCGGCCCGTTTGGCGATCTGTACACGCTGCATGAGGACAGCCGGGTCGGCCTGGCCTACCTTGGAGCCGACGGCTTTGGCGGCAGCCTTGGCTGCCGATAGGGCGATCGATAGCAGTACCGAAAAGATCGCCTTGACCACACCAAGCTTGCTGGTGAAGTCCGCGCTTCCCAGCTTGGCGAGCAGCGTTCCACCGAGACGGCCGGCGGATTCATCGGTGATGGCTGCGGGAATCGCCGATCCGGACGCTTCCACCAGGCCGGGGATCCCTTTGATTGCCTCCCAGACAGTGCGCAAGAGTGCGGACACCAGCAGTTTGTGCAAGCGGGGGGTGAACATCATCAGGACCGCATTCGCTCTGGACAGCCAATAATAAGCGCGCCCGGCAGCGCGGTGGAGGCCAACCCGAGCAGAAGCCCCACAACCGCCTGCGAGAGCCGCATCATGCCGAGGGCGCGCCGACCGGCTTCCGTCATCGGAAACGCGTTCATCTCCTGGATGAATGATGTGGTGTCCTGCGCGTAGACCCGGCCCGCGGTCATGTGCAAGTAGATCATCTGGAGGTTGGAAGCGATCAGGATGAGGCGGATTCCGTCCGAGCCCCGGCACACCATCCCGTCGGTCAACGCTCCCCACACGCCTCCGGCCTGGACGATCCCACGGGCGTAGCGTAACTGGCTGACTTGCTGGGACTCAGCAGGGCTGGTTTCATCACGGCCCTCCTTTCCGTGGACGGAGCGGAGAGCCCGACCGTGCGAAGCAAGCCCGACCCCTCTACTGACCGATTTGCGCCGGACCGGGTCGCGCCCCATTGGCAGTAAAGCACAATCGGAGTGCGAAGACAATGCTGGTGGGCTGCACTCGCTACGGGGCCGCGGACGCCGGCCGGAGGCCCACGCTACCGAGGCCCTCTGAGGCGATGCGGCTTGCCGGGAACTGCTCGAGCGCCTCACGGAACGCTTTCTCGGCCGCCTGTGTGCGCCCCTTGGCCAGCGCCAGCCGTCCCAGCGCTTCATTCACCGGGCGCGGATAGAACGGCGGCTCGCTGTAAATGAGCGCTCGCTCCCGGGCGGCGACTTTCTCCAATTTCGCGATGGCTGCATCGATCTTATTCTTCGCCGCCAGGATGTGCGCCGCCAGCTCCTGCCGCGCGACCCGCAATTCGGCCGGGGCTGCCTGCTTCACTTTGTCCTGATAGAGGTCGATTGCTTCATCCATCGCCTCCAGCGCTTTGGACGCTTGCCTGGCATCGCCTCGAAAAGCGTGAGCGACGCCCACTGCCCAATGCCGCCACGCCGTCTCGCGCGGCTTGTCGTACACGGGCAGCGTCTTGCCATCCAGAATCTCGTCCCAGCGCTCATTCTGCACCATGGTACGCAGCAACGCGAACCAGCCCTGGCGATAGGCGGTGCGATTGTTATCCAGCGCCGCCGCCTCGCGCGGGTTTTCCGCGAATCCAAGCAGGTGGCGGGCCGCCTCGATGGCCTGGTCCGCCTGTCCCTGGAAACTGTGCGATGTGGCCAGGTAGTGAACATTGTGGCCGTGATGGGCAGTGGAATACAGCGAATCCGCTTTCATCCACTTGCGCTCGTTGTCGGCGGCATCGGCGAACGATTTCACCGCATCCTGCCAGCGCCCGGTCTGCGAATAGATGTGGCCCGGCATATGCAGCGCGTGCGGAATGTTCGGGGCCAGCTCGGCGTAGCGCTTCGAGCTGTCCCAGGCGTCTTTGGCGAAGGACGAGCCCTCCCAGCCGTGAATCACGTAGTGGTGCACGCCGGGATGATTCGGCGCTTCCGCGGCCAGCTCTTTCAAAAGCTCGACGGCCTCCATCGAGCCGGACCGCGGCGCATGGGAGGGCAGTTCAAAGCCGCGCATCAGATGCAGAGCGAGGTAGCTCCTGGCTTCGATCTGGCCGGGATGCTTCCCCACAATGGCGCGCAAGCCCTTGATGTAATCGTCATCGGGATTCCTGGAGCGGAGGTCGCGGCGGGCGGCGATCGCGGCAATGTACATCTTCTCGAGATCGGTGGCCTTAGCCGGCGCGGCGCTCAGATCGAGGGCTTTCTTGACTGCCTCTCCCACGCGCGGCGGCAAGTCCGTATTCCGAACCTGGAAGCCGTAGTTGTCCAATTGAAAGCGCGGCCGGAAATCGCCCGAGGCGACCATGGCGACGCCCCACCACGGCATGGGCGCTTCCGGATCGAGCGCTGCCGCCTGCAGGAAGCTTCGCTCCGCCTCGACGGACCAGAACGAATGCATCTGGGCGACGCCTTGCAGGAAGAACTTTTGCGCTTCCGCGCTCCTGGTCGTGATGGGGAAGCGGATGTACTCGGTTCCTTGTCCCGGCAGCAGCTTCGCCGGCAGCGACGGCGAGACACGGGCCGGCGGCGGCGTGCACACATCGGCCGGCTTCTTGTCCTGCGCGGCCAGGCACCCGGCCAGTGAAAGCGTCACGGCAACCTTGCGCCAACTCATGTTCAATGGGTCTCCTTGTTCAGCAGGCTTTCGATCCAGTCGCACAACTGCTGCGCGTGGAAGGACAGCCCCTCGATCATTCCCGCCAGGCGTCCTGCCGGATCGATCACGGCGATCGTGGAGGTGTGTGTGATGACTCCCTCCTCCGGCCAGTACACCAGGCCAAAACGCGCAGCCACTTCCTTGATCTGATCCTCAGCCCCGGTCAGGAAGCGCCAGCCATCCTCGCGCGCTCGCCAGATCGTAGCATAACGCAAGAGGACTTCCGGCGTGTCGTAGACGGGGTCCAGCGTAATCGAGAGCAGGATCAGGTCTGTGCCCATGCGATCTCGAAACCGCTGCTGAACGCGGGCAAAGGCGGCTGCCAGACGCGGGCAGACTTCGGGCATGGGGCAGCGCGTATAGAGGAATTGCACGGCGACCAGCTTGCCTCGGAAGTCCGAGAGCCGGACCGGGCGGCCGAGCTGATCGGTGAGCGAGAAATCGGGGACAGGGTAGCCTGTCCCCGGTTTTTGCGCGGGCAGGGGGATGCGCCGGCCGTCTTGCTCGATGTAGCGCTGTGCCGGCCTGCGCCGGATGCGCACGGCATAGCCCCGCGCCAGCCGGAAATCAATGTACATACCGGGCTTCAAGGCGGCGATGGACCCGGCTTTCTTGACGCGCAGTTCCATCACCATGGCCGGCATCACGCCGGGCGCCGCCCGGTGGGAAACTACAATGCGCCTCTCGGCGGGCTGGACTTCGAGAAGCAGCCCTTCCAGCAGAAGCGCCGCCGCCGCCAGATTCATGGGAAGAAGTAGAGGATGTCCGGGCGCACGCCGTAGCCGGCCTCGGCGCACGGACCGCATTCCATCTTGTAGCCGGCGAAGGCCTGGTTCACGCGCCGCGGAATCTCAACCGGGTGATCTTGCTGATGATAGGCGGACAACGCCAGGCGCGGCCGGAACTTCGCCAGGATCGAGCGGCCGCCCTCGAGCGCGCGCGTCTCGGCGCCCTCGATGTCCATCTTGATGAAATCGACCCGCTCGATCTTCAGCTCTTCGACCAGCTTGTCAATCGTGGTGAGCGGAACTTTTTCCACCTTGCCCCAGCCTTCCTTATCGATGACGAAGCTGTCGGCCGCGGAGTTGTGGGGATCGATGTGCAGCTCGAGAATGTCCTCTTTGTCCCAAACGCCTTTGGGGTACACGACCACTTTTCCCGAGGCGATCTCGTCGGTGAAGTTGCGTCGCAGGCACTCGATATTTTCCGGTGCTGGCTCGATGGCGACCACGAGCTTCGCTCCCGCCTTCAGCGACGCGCGCGTGAAGACGCCGACGTTGGCGCCGCAGTCGAGCACGATGTCGCCGGGCCGGACGCCGCGGCCGTTGCGGCCGTAGATATTGCGCGCCTGCTCGGCGAGGTTGAAGGGAAGCACGTATTCGCTGCCGGTGGGGATCCAGTAGCGGCCATCGGGTGTCTGATAGAGCTTGAAACCGCGGTCATCCTCCTCGAGGATCTTGCTGGCGGCCAGGATCTCGTCCTTTTTGGCGATTTGCGTCTTCAGCTCGCTCGGGCTGTTCAGTGCATTGGTGTAAGGGCAGTTGGCGCTGCGGCCGAGCACGACCCAGGCGGACAGGCGAGCTCGATCGCTGTAACGCAAAGTGAGAGCGATCGCCAGCGCACCAAGGGCGAGGATCTTCTTCATTCAGGATGAATATACCATCCAGGCTCAACGAGACGGAAGGCCTCGCCCGGCGTCAGGATCCAATCGGGGCGCTGATGGAGAGCCGGAACCAGGGGATATGGCTCCGCACCCTGGCGCCCGCAAGCCCTGCCTGGCGGGCCAGGGCTTCCAACTCCCGCGGCAGAAAGCCGGCTTCCACCGATACAGGCCCGTCGTGCAAGGTGATTTCGTGCCAGCCGAACAGCGGCCGGGTGGCGGGCAGAAAAATGCGGGCGAAGGGGTGGCGCACCAGATCGATGGCAATCACCGCCCGGCGGGCAAGACGCCGCATCCCGGCCAGCAGTCCGACCACCTGGTCATCCGGAAAGTGGTGCAGGAACAGGCTCGAGTAAACCAGATCGAAACTCGACGGGGGGAACGGCATGGCAAATGCATCGGCGGCCAGTTTGGGAGCGGATGCCGCTTCCAGGTTGCGGAGGCTGCAATCAAGCGAGACGACGGTCGAGCAGGGGAATGCGCGGCGCAGCGCCTGGCCCATGTCCCCGGAAGCAGCGCCGACGTCCAGGGCGGTGAATGCCTGGTGGCGCGCGAACCACTCGCCGGCCAGAGAGAGCAGAACCCCGCGCCCGCCAAAAAAGCGGTTGATGCGCCTCAGGTCGCCGAGATTGCGCCGCGCTTGCTCGTCGCCGGCGTCCGCCAGAAGCTCGCCGCGGATCACGCGGCCGGCGGGGAATGCCATACCAGCTATGTTAAGATGCGGCGGATGGAAGTTGTTACCGGGAATACGGGATGGATCGAAGTGATTTGCGGGCCGATGTTTTCCGGAAAAAGCGAAGAGCTGATCCGCCGCCTGCGCCGGGCCATCATCGCGCGCAAGCGCGTGCAGGTGTTCAAGCCGGCGATCGACACGCGTTATGCGCCCGACGAGATCGTATCGCACGGGGAGCAGCGGCTGAAAGCGGAAGTGATCGCCGGTGCGGGGGAGATTCTCTCGCGGCTGGACTGGCGCACGCAGGTGGTGGGTGTCGACGAATCCAATTTCTTCGGAATGGAACTCGTGGAGGTGGCCAACCAGCTTGCCGACAGCGGCAAACAGGTGATCATCGCCGGCCTGGACACCGACTATATGGGCCGGCCGTTCCACCCGATGCCGGAACTGCTTTCTCTGGCAGAGGCGATTACGAAGGCGCTGGCCATCTGCGTGCGCTGTGGAAACCCGGCCAAGCACACACAGCGGCTGGTCGAGAGCGACGAGCTGATCGTGGTGGGGGCGGCCGGGATGTACGAAGCGCGATGTCGCCGTTGCTTTGAGCCAGGGGTGCCCAGGCAGGAGTATTTTGAGTTTGCCAGGCCTGCTCTGCGGGCAAAAACGTAATATGCTGATACTATAGGAGTTCACCGTGAACGACCAGACACAATCCAGCTACAGCCCTTCGGGCAGTTCCAATCTGAAAATCGCGATTCTATTCGGCGCCGTGGTGGCGCTGCTGGCGGCCAATATCTACCTGTTTCTTCAGTTGGACCGCGTCCGCCAGGACATGGGGAAGATGAGAGAATCGCTCCAGACCGAGATTGCCAACCTGCGGGAAGCTTCTTCGGTGACGGCGCAGACCAGCAAGCGCACGATTGAGAGCATGCGCGATGAGCTCGAGACGGCGCGGCGCCAGGCTGCCATGGCGGTCGGCCAGGCCAAGACCGACGCCGACGCCAAAGTATCCGACCTGAGCAGGCGGCTGGAGTCCGAACAAAAGAAGCAAGCGGTCATGGCAGCGGCGATCCGCACCGACATTGCGGACGTCAAGCGCGATGCTTCGGAAACCAAGGAGAAGCTCGGGGCGGTGGGCACGGAGGTCGGCGCCGTGAAGACGGACGTGGCAACCACCAAGTCGGAACTGGACAAGACCATCGCCGAGCTGAGGACGGTTCGCGGCGACATGGGTGTGCAGAGCGGCTTGATCGCCACCAATTCGAAAGAGCTGTCCGCGCTGAAGGCCCTCGGCGAGCGCAATTTCTTCGAGTTCAATCTCGGCAAGACGAAAGCCCCGGTCAAAGTGGGAGACGTCGCCATCTTTCTCAAGAAAACGGATGAGAAGAAGAACAGGTTCACCATCGACGTCATTGCCGATGACAAGCGGACGGAGAAAAAGGACCGCAACATCAATGAGCCGCTGCAATTCTACACGTCCAAAGCCAAGCAGCCATACGAGCTGGTGGTGAACCAGGTCAAAAAGGACGTGATTGTCGGATATCTGGCGACGCCGAAGGTGACAGCGGCGCGTTAGAAGCTCGAAGCGTCAATCCAGCGGCAGCGCCGAGACGAACAGCTTGTCAGGCCGCTTCACTTCCACCTTGAGTCTTTCTCCCAGGCCAAGGTTGCCAGCCACGCTGACCGTGTAATGCCCTCGCACGACCTCGAAGATGCGCACGGCCGGGGAGCCGCTGCCCGTTTTGCCAAGGTCGCGAAGGCTGAAGGAAGCGCCGCCGGTCTGTCTGGCGAGGTTCTCGAACAGCGAGCGGCCGTAGCCGGACGCGAACACCGGATAGATCGAGACTCCGCCCTTGCGGGCCAGCCGGATCACCTCTCTGTCACTGACGCTGCTGTACCCCTCCAGGCCGGTGGTCACCAGCAGAATGATGCGGCGGAAGGTGGCATGCTCGAAGCCGCCATCCATAGCCGCAAACAGGGCATCGAGCACTTTGGGCGTATTGCCGTATTTCACCTTGTCGAGAGCTTCGGAAAGCAATGGACGGCTGGAAGTGAAGTCCTGGATCATCTCGGCGGAAGAATCGAAAGAGACCACCGCCATCTGCTCTTTGTCTTTCAACTCGCCGATGAGGCTTGAAGCCACCGGCTGCACCATGCCGCCGACGAGACTGGTATCCACCAGGAGCATCACGTCCACCGGCTTGCGGGAGAATTCCGCGCTTTCCACGCTGCGAGCCGTCTTGTCATCGAGGACGCTGAAATCCCTCGAGGTGAGATTCTCGACCGGTTTGCCGCTCCTGGGCTCGATGACGGTGACCAGCAAGCGGGTGGCTGCGGAAAGCCACGCCGGGCAGAGCAAGAGCAGCAGCAGGGTCTTCATTCTGAGGCTTTTCGCTCGGCGCGCGGCGCCTCCGGGGGCTCATCCGGACCGGCCACGCTGACCTTGGTGCCGGTGTCCAGCCGCGCCAGCGGGCCGGTGGCGACTGCTTCGCCTTCGTGAAGCCCTTCAATGATCTCCACTTCGAGGTCGAAGCGGTCTCCGAGCTTGACATCGCGCGCCTCGATCACCTCTTCTTTGATGACGTAGGCTTTGTTCGAGCCGAGAACGTAGTTGACCGCGCGGGTGGGGATTACCACGATGCGCTCGCTCTTGTCGGTCGGCATACGGGCGCGAGCATAAGAGCCCGGCTTCAACTGCCCGCTCGGATTCGAAATGAGCGCCTCGACCACGAAGGTGCGCTTGGATTGATCCACCGTTGGCGAGATGCGCCAGACCTTGCCGTGGAACTTGCGGTCGGTGAACGCCTCGACGCCGACCTCGGCCACCTGGCCGTTCTTGATCCACGGCGCCATTCGCTCCGGCACTTCCAGCCGCAGGCGGATCGGGTCCGTCTTGACGAGGGACATCAGCGGCGCGTTCGGGCGAACGTATTGGCCCACCGTGACCTGGCGTTCTTTGACGAAGGCCGCAAACGGCGCACGGACGCTGGTGTCGCGAAGCTTCTTGCGCTGCAAATCCACTTGCGCTTTGAACCGCTCGACCTCCTGAATCAGGTTGCGGGTCTGGTTTACGGTGGCGTCATAGCCGGCCTGCAAGGATTGGAACCTGGCGGAGGCCTGATCAAGCTCACTCTTGGCGCCAATCCCCTGCTCAACCAGATTCTTGACTCGTTCATAGCGCTGCCGGGCTTCGAGCAGGTCCGCGGAAGCCCGGCGGACATCCGGAGTTTCCGTCACATCCTGGACGCGGTCCTTTTCGCTCTTCAGGCCCAGCCGTTCGAGCGATTGACGCAACTGCGCTTCATTTTGCGCCAATACGTAGCGCTGCTCTTCGTCGGAGATGTGAACCAGGATCTGGCCCTGGGTCACCGCATCGCCCAAGTCCGCCTCCACCAGGTCGACTCTGCCTTCGATTTCGGCGCTGACCAGCACCTCGTCGAACGGGTACAGGGTCCCGACGGATTCCACCACGCGCTGGATTTGTCTTGGCTTGACAACAGCGGACCGCACCTGAACCGGCCCGGCGGCATCCTTTCTTACTGGTACATCCTTCGACCTGGTACAGGCGAAGAAAGAGAGGCAAAGGGCGGCGACAAGGAAGTACGGGAACGCCTTCATTTCTAGTCCGTAAGCTCCAATTGTACTGAATTGAGGGGAATCGCACCTTAGCGCCTCAAGGATGAGCCCGGCGCTGCCGATAACAAGACCACAAGGCCACGCCCGGCGCGAGCGCCCATGGTGTATCGCGCAGGCGGTGGTAATTCAGAATGCATGCGAAGGCGAAAAGATTCGTTCACACGGTAATCGGGTTGGGCGCGATCAGCTTCCTGAGCGCCATCTATCCGTTTCAGTCAGAAAATCCCGTCCGCTATCTGGTCTTTGTGACAGCCGCCGTGCTGGCCTCCGGCATCCGGCTGACGCTGCCGACCGTCATGGGCACCCTGTCGGTCAACTTTCTGTTTGTGCTGATCGGCATCATCGCACTCAGCCCGGCGGAAACGATGATTCTGGCCTGCCTGGTCACCCTGATGCAATGCCTGTGGCGGGCGGAGCGCAAGCCGAAACCCATTCAGGTGGTCTTCAACGTGGCCAACATCGCGCTGACGGTGCTGGCTACCTGGTCGGTGTACCACTCCTGGAGATTCCCCGACCTTGCCATCGATCTGCCGCTGCGGCTGCTGCTGGCTACCGCGGTGTACTTTGTGGTGAACAGCTTTCCAGTGGCCGTGGCCATCGGCCTGTCGGAGAATCGCAACATCGTTCGTGTCTGGAAAGAATGCTACACCTGGACGCTTCCTTACTACCTGATCGGCGTGATCGCGGCGGGCGCCTTCAGCTTCCTCCGGATGACGATCGGCTGGTCCACGCTGGGGCTGCTGCTGCCGTTCATCTACATCATTTATCGCCACTACCGCCTCTATCTGGCGCGGCTGGAGGCGGAGAAAAAACACGCCGAGGAGATGGCAGGCCTCCATTTGCGGACCATCGAAGCGCTGGCCATGGCCATTGAAGCGAAGGACCAGACCACGCACGACCACCTCCATCGCGTGCAAACGTACGCCGTCGCGATCGGTGAGGATATTGGACTGGACGCGCCGCAACTGGAAGCGTTGAGAGCAGCGTCGCTGCTGCATGACATCGGCAAGCTGGCCGTCCCGGAGCACATCATCTCGAAACCGGGCAAACTCACCAAAGAAGAATTCGAAAAACTCAAGATCCATCCTTCCGTGGGGGCCGACATCCTGGAGCGCATCAAGTTCCCCTATCCGGTGGCGCCGATGGTGCGCCATCACCATGAAAAATGGAACGGGGCGGGCTACCCGGACGGGATCAGTGGAGAACAGATCCCGATCGGGGCGCGCATCCTCACCGTGGTGGATTCATTTGACGCGCTCACCTCCGAGCGGCAATATCGCAAGCCGATGACCCACGAGAACGCTCTGGCGCACATCGTGGCGGAGGCGGGGGCTTCCTACGATCCCGCCGTGGTCAAAGTTCTCCAGAGGCGGCATGTGGATCTGGAGCGTCTGGTGCGGCAACAACAGAAGGACCGCCAAAAACTGTTCACAAACGTGGCAGTGAAGAACGGACACCAGCCCGACGCAGGCCTGCTGGAGATGCCCATCGCCCAGACGATGACCGCGAACTTCCTGACGTCCATCGCGGCGGCGCGCCAGGAAGCGCAGACTTTGTTCGAGCTGGCCCAGGAACTCGGCAATTCGCTGAGCCTGAATGAGACCCTCTCCATGTTTGGCATGCGCCTGCGGCGCACCATCCCGTACGACTCAATCGCGATTTTCATCCGCCGCGACATCGTTCTGAGGCCGGAATATGTCAATGGCGAGAACACGCGGGCGCTCTCCTCGCTGGAGGTCCCCATGGGACAGGGATTGACCGGCTGGGTGGCGCAGAACCGCAAGCCGATTCTGAACGGCAATCCGCAACTGGATCCTGGCTACAAGGACAATCCCGATCGCAGTCTGCGGCTGCGCTCTGTTCTGGCGCTTCCGCTGGACGGCATCAGCGGCGTGGTCGGCGTGCTGAACTTGTACCGGACGGGCAAGGACGCCTTCACGCAGGACAACGTGCGGGTACTCCAGGCCATTAGCGCGAAGGTCGCCATCTCCATCGAGAATGCGCTCAAGTTCCGGCAGGCGGAGAGTTCCGCGGCTACCGATTATCTCACCGGCCTGTTCAACGCCCGGTCGCTGTTTCTGCATCTGGAAAGCGAACTGGCGCGGTGCCGCCGCCTCGAGCAGCCTCTCGCCATTTTGGTTTCCGACCTCGACGGCTTCAAGCAGGTGAACGACCGCTTCGGGCATCTGGAAGGGAATCGCCTGTTGCAGCGGGTGGCCCAACGGCTGCGCGAACACTGCCGCGAATACGATTGTCTGGCCCGCATGGGCGGCGATGAATTCGTCCTCGTGCTGCCAGGGATGGCGCCCGACGCTGTGCGGCAGCTTGTGCCGCGTCTCAAGGACATTGTCAAGCGCGCCGGCGTCGAAGTGCTGAAAGAGGACGTGATCGGCTTCAGCGTTGGGGAGGCTTATTTCCCCTTGGACGGCGACAACGCGGAGCAGCTCCTGGCGGAAGCCGACCGCCGCATGTACTCGTGCAAAGCGCGACAGAAATTCGCCGCAGCCGGTGATCGGGGCTTCGATTTCGATACCAGCCAGTCGTCGGTGGCGTAGCCGTTCCGGCTGCGAGGCTTCCTTAGACTGCTGAACGCCGCGGCAGCGCCGCATCCACTTCGCGCAACCATTCTTCGAGGCGGCCTTCAAGCCGCTGCCGCATTCCCGGCTCACTCGCTGACAGATCTTTCGACTCGCTCCTGTCCTGGTCCAGGCGGAACAACTCCACGCGATGATCTTCGTAGTACCGCAACAGCTTCCAGTCGCCGGAGCGGATGGCGCTCACCGGCGTGGTGGTCTCGTAGTAATGCGGGTAGTGAAAGAACAATTCGCTGCGCGGCAGGCGTGCTCGCGGGTCTTTGAGCAAAGGCACGAGACTGACGCCGTCGTGCGCGGGACCCTGAACTCCCGCCAGCTCCGCAATCGTCCGAAACAGGTCGGTGGACACCACGGGCACGTCGCACACCTGCCCTTTCGCCATCCCTGGCGCGCGCGCGATCAACGGCACGCGGATGCCGCCTTCATACAGCGATCCCTTGCCTGAGCGCAGCGGCGTATTGTTGGTCACCACGTGGCCCTCAAAGCGGCCGATGTAGCCGCCGTTGTCGGAAATGAACAGCACCGCCGTGCGGTCAGCAATGCCGCGCCGCTCGAGGTGCTCCATCACGCGGCCCACGCTTTCATCGAGACTATGCACCATGGCCGCATACTGCGCATTCTGATGGAGAAGACCCGGCTTCAGCTTGCGGCGGTAATGATCAACCAGCTCCTTCTTGCCCTCGATGGGCGTGTGCGGCGCATGATGCGCCAGATACAGGAAGAAGGGCTTGCCACCGGCCGCATCGATCACCTTCAGCGCTTCCTCCGTGAGCCGGTCGGTGAGGTACTCACCTTCGCGGCCGCCGTCCATGCGGGGCACATAGCGGAATTCGCCGCCAAAGCGCTGATCGCCTTTGTACGGATAGAAGAACGTCGCCGGCGCACCCCAGTGCGTGCCGCCGATGTTGATATCGAAGCCTTGCGTTTCCGGAGAATGGCCGGCGTCGCCCAGATGCCACTTGCCGATGGCGGCGGTCAGATAGCCGCGCTGCTTCAACACCTCGGCGATGGTGATCTCGCTGAGCGGGAGATTCGGGTGCGACTCGGCGGGAATCAGCGCCCGTTTGCCAGGACCGGCCAGCGCGCCTTCATGCCAGATGGTGATGCGCAGCCGTGCCGGGTGCTTGCCGGTCATGATCGAGGCCCGCGTCGGCGAGCACACCGGAGACGCCGAGTGCGCATCCGTGAAGCGCACTCCCTGGGCGGCCAGCCGGTCCAGATGCGGCGTCTCGTGCAGATCCGCGCCATAGCAACCCACGTCCGCCCAGCCCAGATCGTCGGCGACGATCACCAGCAAGTTGAGCGGCCTGGGCTGCGCCTGGGCGAGCCCGGCAGCGAGAGAACCGAGAAACGCGCGGCGCTCCAGAGGCATTACGCGAACACTCCCAGCGAGCTGCCCTTCAGCACCGGCGTTGTATCGTTGAACCCCATCCATTCCTTAATCATGGTGGCATAGACGCTGCGGAATTGCGGAGTGGGGAAGGGGGCATCCGTGCTCAACCGTTAACCGTCATGATCTGTCGATCCAGACACACCGCGTTGAGAGTCTCAATGTCGCTCTTGAACGCCTCATCCGCAATGGCCAGGGTGTTTCGTGACATCCGTGCGCGACCAGATCCATCCGACGTCATAGTCGGCCTTGTATTGTATCGGTCTTCCTGCAACTGGGCGAAGGCGCTGATTACCTTCTGCAACTCCGCTTCGACTGCTGTCGGATTCTTCTTGTCCTGAAGCTTCAAGACGGCCCCGCTCATCTTTCGATGCTCGAACATCCGCCCGAGCCGCGCCCGTTGATCTGTCAGGCGCCAGTTTGAAACGAAGTCCGCAATGAGCAGATGGAAAAGGGCATAGTATGCCGTTGATACGGCGCGTCGGAGGCTCGATTGTTTAGGCTTCCGGCCACCGCGCCCTGCGAGATGGTGCGCATCCCGGAGCAGGTCATCGGCAAATGCCATGCCCTATGCCCAAGCCTCTTCCCGCAATGCCGCCTGTTCGGACTCACTCCTGAAATTATGGTACGGAAAGACGCCAAGCGCGGCAAAATCCAGTCGCTCCGCGAGACGCCACACCACGTTCGTCGCCACTTCCCGTAAGCGATGTTTGGCTGCATCATCAGATAGAACGACCCGGAAGAAGATTGCCCACTGACCGCTCCAGTCTTCCCCGATCTCATGCCTGATATGAATGACATCGGGCCTGAGCGTGGCTTCGACGGCACGCACTTCCGCCTCGATTTTGCCTTGTTGCATAATGGCGGCCGGCATCAGCATAGATGTCTCTTCACGATAAGCATAGCGCATGGTGGACCATACCGGAGGCGCAGCGCGACCGGCCTGGGGTGGAGGAAAATACCGGTCGCGCCGCACGGGCCGCCCACATGCTCGCCAACATGCAGGCGGCGGCAGCCACGGAACCCCGCCGGGAACCGTGGTGCAAGAGGAAGAAGTCCAGAGTGATTCGCGCCGCAGCGCTCACTCTGCTCTCAGGCTACTCCGTGCACTCCGGCTGCACGCTCGCCGTTCGAGGTAAGCGACAGATCTTGCACGAGATGTTTTTTTGAACGAAGTGTAACTCGCCTGGGCAAGGACGCCGGGCGCGCTCCAAAGGCCGAAAGACGCTGCCCGCTTTGGCCGCATACCCCCCTTGGGGTTACGACAGCGGTTCCGAAGCCGTGCTAGCCTTGAAGTACAGTGGACGCGAACGCCGGCATCGCCATCCGCACGGAGAATCTGGCCAAGACCTATCGCTCCGGCCAGTCCGAAGTCACCGTGTTTCGACATCTCGAACTGCTGGTCGGCGACGGCGAATCGGTGGCCGTGATCGGCGAATCGGGAGCCGGCAAGTCTACTCTCCTCCATCTGTTAGGTGGTCTGGACAGACCGACGGAGGGTACGGTATACTTCGGCTCGAAAGGGATCTCTCATCTGTCCGATGCGGAACTCAGCGAGTTTCGAAACCGGGAAATCGGTTTCGTCTGGCAGAGCCATTCGCTGCTGCCGGAATTCACGGCCCTCGAGAACGTGATGATGCCTCTGCTGATCCGCGGGATGTCCCGGAAGAAAGCGGCGCCGCTGGCGGAAAAAAAACTTCAGGAAGTCGGACTGGATCAGCGGACGACCCACCGCGCCGGAGAGCTTTCCGGAGGCGAGCAGCAACGAGTCGCCGTGGCGCGTGCGCTGGTCACTTCCCCGAGCGTGCTGCTGGCCGACGAGCCGACGGGGAACCTGGATTACCGCACCGGGGAAGGCGTCGTCTCCCTGCTCGAGAATCTGCATCGCGCACACCGGCTCACCTCCGTCATCGTGACTCATAACCTTGCTTTTGCCAGGCGTTGCGACCGCGTCTTGCTGCTGGAACGGGGACGCCTGGAACCATTCCACGAATCGATGCACGCGGCGGAAACCCAAGCGGTTCCCCAGACCGGAACGAACGGATCGACTTATGTTTGAACGCTATACCGAGAAGGCCCGCAGAGTCATCTTTTTCGCGCGGTATGAAGCCAGCCAGTTCGGAAGCCCGTACATCGAGACGGAGCACCTGCTGCTGGGGCTGTTGCGTGAGGACAAGGCGCTGGCAAACCGCTTTCTGCGGTCCCACGCGGCCATCGAATCGATTCGCAAGCAGATCGAGGCGCACACCACGATCCGCGAAAAAGTCTCGACCTCGGTCGATCTGCCGCTGAGTCACGAGTGCAAGCGCGTGCTGGCCTACGGCGCCGAAGAAGCCGAGCGGCTCAACCACAAGCACATCGGCACCGAGCATCTGCTGCTGGGCCTGCTGAGGGAAGAGAAATGCCTGGCGGCGGAGATTCTGCACGAGCGAGGCTTGCGGCTGTCGCAGGTGCGCGAAGAGATTGCCCGCTCGAGCTCGGAGAAGATGGCTTCGAACCGGCCGAAGGAAAGCTCGCTGCTGGCGGAATTCAGCCGCGACCTGACGCAGGCGGCGCTGGACGGGATGCTGGATCCGCTGATCGGGCGGGATTACGAACTGGAACGGGTGGTGCAGATTCTGTGCCGGCGGACGAAGAACAATCCGGTGCTGATCGGCGAGCCGGGCGTGGGGAAAACGGCGATCGTGGAAGGTATGGCGCAAAGGATCGCCGACGGCGACGTGCCCAGCTTTCTGGCCGACAAGCGCATTCTGGCTCTGGATCTTTCGCTGATCGTGGCCGGCACCAAGTACCGCGGCCAGTTCGAAGAGCGGCTGAAAACGATCATGAAGGAGCTGATGGAGAATCAGAACGCCATCATCTTTATTGACGAGCTGCACACGCTGGTGGGGGCGGGCTCGGCGGAAGGCTCGCTCGATGCCGCCAATATTCTGAAGCCGGCGCTGTCGCGGGGCGAAATCCAGTGCATCGGGGCGACGACGCCGGGCGAATACCGCAAGTCGATCGAAAAGGACCGCTCGCTCGAGCGCCGTTTCCAGGCGGTGAAGGTGCCGCCGCCGACGGAAGTGGACGCGGTGAAGATTCTGTTCGGCATCAAGGAGCGCTACGAGAAGTTCCACGCGGTCGCTTACACGGACGAGGCGGTCGAGACGGCGGTGCATGCCTCTTCGCGCTTCATCCCGGACCGCTTCCTGCCGGACAAGGCCATCGACCTGATCGACGAAGCAGGCGCGCGCATCAAGCTGCGGCAGACGACGTTGCCGCAGGAAGTTTCGGAAATCCAGAAACGGATCAAGTTCATCGTGCACCGCATGGAGAACGCCATCGCCAATCACGAGTTCGAGAAGGCGCGGTTCTATTCGGACGAAGAGCGGCGCGAGCGGGAGAATCTGCGGCTGCTGCGCGAGAAGTACAATCTCGATGACACCTCCACCGGCGTGGTGACCAAGGATGATATCGAGGACGTGGTCGCCCGCTGGACGGGCGTGCCGATGACGGCGATCAGGGAAGAAGAAGTCAGCAAGCTGCTGCGCATTGAAGAGGAACTGCACAAGCGGGTGATCAGTCAGGAGAAGGCGCTCGGAGCGCTGGCGCGGGCCATCCGGCGATCGCGCGCCGGGCTGAAATCGCCCAAGCGGCCGGCCGGCTCGTTCCTGTTCCTGGGCCCCACCGGCGTGGGCAAGACCGAAGTGGCCCGCGCGCTGGCCGAGTTCCTGTTCGGCAGCGAGAAGTCGCTGGTGCGGTTTGATATGTCCGAGTTCATGGAGAAGCATTCCGTGTCCAAGCTGATCGGCTCGCCGCCGGGCTACGTCGGATACGAGGAGGGCGGGCAGCTCACCGAGCGCGTCAAGCGCTCCCCGTATTCGGTGATCCTGCTCGATGAAATCGAGAAAGCGCACCCGGACGTTTATAACATCCTGTTGCAGGTGTTCGAGGACGGTCAGCTCACCGACGGGCTGGGCAACACAGTGGATTTCAAGAACACGATCATCATCATGACCTCGAACCTGGGGGCGCGCTTCCTCGACAAGAAGTCGCCGATCGGATTCTCGGCTCCATCCGGGCCCGGACTTGCTCCGAAGGTGGAGGACCAGGTGATGAGCGAGGTGAAGCGGACGTTCAACCCCGAGTTCCTCAATCGCGTGGACGAAGTGATTCTTTTCAATCCGCTTTCCGACGACGATCTGCTGAAGATCATCGGGCTGATGGTGGGCATGGTGAACCTGAACCTGGCGCCCAAGCAGCTCGCGATCCGGCTGTCGCCGGACGCCGCCAAGTACATTCTCGAGAAGACGTGCTCGGACCGCAGCTACGGCGCTCGCCCGCTGCGCCGGGCGTTGCAGAAATATATCGAAGATCCGTTGTCGGAGGCGCTGATCCAGGGCAGCCTCCCGCGACCATCCGAGCTCGAGGTCTACCTGAGCGACACCGGCCTCTTTGTGCGCCAGATCAAAGAAGATGCCGCGGTCACTGTCCCGGAGGAAGAGACGGAAGCGGGCACGCTCCTCTACACCTTTTAGCCGGCCGGCTACATCCGCATGTCGGAACACTCAGCGGCGCCAGCTCGCGGCCCATCGACCAGCGAGGCGGAATTGTTGCGGCAGCGTGTCGAGGAGCTGGAAGCGCAACTGGCGCAGTCGCAGAAGCTGCTGGCCATCGGATCGCTGGCCGGCGGCGTGGCGCACGATTTCAACAACCTGCTCACGGCCATCCTCGGCTACGCGAGCCTGTTGCGCGAGGACGCCAGTGTGGGTCCGCAGGTGCTCGAGGCGCTGGACGTGATCGAGAAAGCGGCTGAGCGGGCATCCCAGCTCACGGGCCAGCTTCTCGGGTTTGTCCGGCGGGGCGGCCCCAGGCGTGTGCGCGTCGATGTGCACCAGACGCTGGGCGAAGTGGCTGAATTGCTGCGCCACACGATTGACAAGAGCATCCGCATTGAGACGAGATTCGACGCCGGGGCTTCGCACGTTCCCGGCGATCCCAGCCAGATCTACCAGGTGTTCTTGAATCTGGCGCTGAACGCGCGCGACGCCATGCCCGACGGAGGCACGCTGACGCTGGCGACGACGCCCGCAGCCGGCATGGTGCGTGTTTCGGTGATGGATACGGGAGCCGGCATTCCCTTGCACATTCGCGACCGCATCTTCGAGCCATTCTTCACGACGAAAGACCCGGGCAAGGGAACCGGGATGGGACTCACGGTGGTCCAGAGCATCGTGAGATCGCATGGCGGCCGGATCGAGATGGAATGCGAATCGGGAACGCGCTTTCATGTTGATCTGCCGCTGTCGGCGGCCCAGGCCTCCGTCTGTGCGGAGGAAGCGGAAGCCGGCGCCACCCGGGGCAAGGGCTCCGTGCTCGTGATCGACGATGAGGAAGTGGTCCGCCAGGTGGCGGCGCGGATGCTGAACAATCTCGGCTATCACCCCATCTGCCTGGGCAGCTCGCGCGAGGCGATCGATTATTACAGCAGGCGCAGCCGCGATATCGACATGGTGATTGTCGATCTGGTGATGCCGGAGCTGAGCGGCCAGAGCGTGTTCGAGCGGCTTCGCGAGATCAACCCGCGCGTTCGCGTGGTGCTGACCAGCGGCTACAGCCAGGACGCGGGCGTGGAGGCGATGATGGACCGAGGCGCAAAGGCGTTCCTGCCGAAGCCGTACCGGCTGGCGCAGCTTTCCGAGACGCTGGCGGCGGTGATGAAAGCATGAGCGGGCAGTCCTTTCCGAACTTCCTCGGCAATCCGGCGACGGCGCGGGCGCTCGGCAAGATGATCGCCCAGGACCGCATCCCGCAGACCATTCTGCTCGCCGGTCCGGAAGGCGTGGGGAAAGCGACGTTGGCGAGGCGCTTTGGCGCCGAGCTGCTCGGGGATGGCGGGAAGATCGAGCAAGACGACCTCAGCCTGCCACGGAACCTCGAGCTGATGGCCGAGCGCGAGAAGCTGCCCTCGGACAAGCGGGCGGAGGACCCGCTGCTGTTTTCGACGCATCCGGATTTCGTCACCTTCCCGCCCGACGGCCCGTTGCGCCAGATCTCGATCCAGCAGATGCGCCTGCTGAAGGGCCGGGCGCCGCTCCGGCCGCTCAAAGGCCGCTACCGGGTCTTCCTGATCGATCATCTGGACCGCGCCAATGAGCAAGCCGCGAATTCTCTGCTCAAGACGTTCGAGGAGCCGCCGGCGCATCTGATCCTGATCGCGACCGCGGAGAACTTCTATGACCTTTTGCCGACCATCCGCTCGCGAGCGCTGATCTTCCACATGGCGACGCTCCCGGAGGAGGAAATGAAGGCGTTCGCTGCCGCCCGGGGATGGGGTGCGGAAGACCGGCGCGTGATGCTCTGCGGCGGCTGCCCGGGGGTGGCCGTCACCATGGACCTCGAGGCCTGGGACTTGCGCCGGCAACGCATGCTCGCGTTGCTCGAGGCGGCCAGCGGACAGGCGCACTTCTCGTCATGGGTGAAGCACTCCGAATCCATCTCATCGAGCAAGAGCGAGAAGCTGGAATTCTACATCCAGGTGTTGTATGTCCTGCTCGAGGATGTCCTCGGCGTGCGAGAGGGAACTGGGGCGGAGCGCAACCCGGACTTGCACCCGCAACTGGAGCGGCTGGCGAAGGCGGTCAGCTTCGACTGGCTGGCGGCGGCCGTGCGGCAGGTCGACGAGCTCGCCGAGTTCGCCCGGCGCAATATTCAGAAGGGCATCGCGCTGGATGCGTTTGCAGTGCAGCTTCGGGACACAGCCGCGCGAAGCAGCGAGCCGATTACGGCCCGGTGAGATGGCTA
Source organism: Acidobacteriota bacterium (assembly GCA_016201205.1). Classification (GTDB taxonomy): domain Bacteria; phylum Acidobacteriota; class Terriglobia; order Bryobacterales; family Bryobacteraceae; genus CADEFT01. Next base: position 7,394 of record JACQDF010000308.1, on the reverse strand, counting down.
TTCGTTGAACATTCCGCCGTAGAGCGGCGAGCTTAGATAGCGCTCGCCGGAATCGGGCAGGATGACAACCATCATTTTCCCGTGAAGCTCCGGCTCTTTCGCCAGCCGGACTGCGGCGGCGACGGCTGCGCCACAAGAGATCCCCGAGAGGATGCCCTCTTCGCGGCCGAGCCTGCGCGCCATCTCGATGGCCTCTTCATCGGTGACTCTCTCGACGCGGTCCACCATCGAGAGATCGAGGGTGTCGGGAATGAAGCCCGCGCCGATGCCTTGGATCTTGTGCGGGCCTGGCCGTACCGGCTCGCCGCGCAGCGTTTGCGAGATCACCGCGCAGGAGGCCGGCTCGACGCCCACCGTCAGAATCTTCCTGCCTCTCTCGATCTTGATATAGCGGGACACGCCGGAGATAGTGCCGCCGGTGCCGACGCCGGCCACGAACACGTCGATCTTGCCATCGGTGTCGTCCCAGATTTCCGGGCCCGTCGTCTGGACGTGGATGCCGGGGTTGGCCGGATTCTTGAACTGCTGCAAGAGCACGTAGCGGTCCGGATCCGAGTGCAGGATCTCCTCGGCTTTGACGACAGCGCCGTACATTCCCTCGCTGGCGGGCGTGAGAATGAGGTTCGCTCCGAAGGCCTTCAGCACCTTCCGCCGCTCGATAGAGAACGTTTCCGGCATCGTCAGCGTGATGGAGTAGCCGCGGGCGGCGGAGACAAACGCCAGCGCGATGCCGGTGTTGCCGCTGGTCGGCTCGATGATCTCTTTGCCCGGCTTCAGGATGCCCCGTTTCTCGGCGTCCCAGATCATGGAAGCGCCGATACGGCACTTCACGGAGTAGCCGGGGTTGCGCCCTTCTATTTTCGCCAGCAGGATGACGGGCGCGCCGTCGGCGACGCGGTTCAGCCGTACGAGCGGCGTACGGCCGATGCTCAAGGAATTGTCAGGAAAAAACAAATCTCACTCCTAGATTTCCCAGTTGGGCACATAGGCGGCCTGCCGCTCATGCCAGGAGCGGCTCAAGTCGGCAAAGCTGGTGCGATCCACCACCGACGAGATGGCGTCATCCACTTTGCGCCACATATCGGAAAACGGGTTGTCGGACCTGCGCCTGGCGGGGCGGCTGCCGGCGCCGTCGACATACCGCATCACCTCGCCGACCATGATGGAATCGGCGGGCCGCGCCAGCAGGTACCCGCCTTCGGCGCCGCGGCGCGATTCGACAAATCCTCCCTGTTTCAGCGACGCCAGGATCAGCTCGAGGAATTTCTGAGGAATCTTCTGCCGCCGGGCGATATCGGCGATACGGACCGGCTCTCCCGGTGGCTGCATGGCCAGATCCAGAATGGCTTGCAGAGCATAGTCCGCCTTCACGGAGATGTGCATATTCACTTCTTTTCCACGATCTCGGTAACCGGACCGTCCACCTCCTCGATGCGCACTTTCAGGCCGCGGCGGGTGAGCGCTTTCATTTCCGGCAGCTCAAACAGCGCGGTCACCATCCGGTCCACGGTTTGCCGGGACTCGATCCGCTGCCGGGCGAGCAACGAGTCATTGTACTTCGGGCCGATCTGCGGGTAGAAATCAAAGAGGCGGCTGGCATCGGAATCGGCCACCACCATGCCTTCCTGCTCCTTCCCATCGACGTCCAGGATCAGGGCCAACTGGCGCACCACAAACGGATAATCCGCCGGATTGGCGACTCGGAAATCGACCACCACCACGCAGGCCGCATCCTCGACGCCAAGCACACGCACTTTCCGCACGGATCCATCGAGCACGAGATGCGAGCCGCGGTTGAGCCACAACACAAGGGCGGCTGTGGCGACCACCAGCAGCAGGCCGATCGCCACTGGAACCATCAGCTCACGGCGCATGGCACCCGATCAGTCTTCACTTGAGAAAATGCCCCCGAGCGCCTGCATCGGACCGCGCTCATCGCCGCCGCTCCGCGCCGGCGCCAGTTCGCGGCGCATCTTTTCGAGCGTCATGCTCTGCACGATCACTTTCCCCGGGCCCGTGAGCGTGGTGAGAAAGATGCCCTCCCCGCCGAAGATCGCCGTTTTGATGCTGCCGACGAACTGAATGTCGTAGTTCACGCTTTCCTCGAAGCTGACCACGCAGCCGGTGTCCACCTGAATGATCTCGTCCGGGGCCAGCGTGAACTCGACGTGATCGCCGCCGGCGTGCACGAACACAAGGCCGGGGCCGGTGAGTTTCTCGAGGATGAACCCCTCGCCGCCGAAGAAGCCCGCACCGAGCTTCTTGACCAGCGCGATGTTCAGGTCCACGCCGGTCTCGGCGGCCAGAAACGCATCGCGTTGCACGAGAATGCTCTTGCCGGCGGGCAGATCGAACGCCTGGATGCGTCCCGGGTAGTTGCCGGCAAACCCCACTTCTCCCGGCGAGCCGGCGCGGAAATAGGTCAGGAACAGCGACTCGCCGATCAGCTTGCGCTTCAGCGCACCCCAGATTTTTTCGCCTACGGACTGGCCGCTCATTCTCGTTTCCCAGGTCACGTTGGCCGTCTTGTAGAGCATCTTGCCGGCTTCGGCGTAGATCTCCTCGCCGGGTTTGAGCCTGATGCGCACCACTTGCAGGTTGTCGCCCTGAATCGTGTAGTCCAACGGCTCGGCGACTTGGGTGATCGTGCTGACAGCGCCAGAGCCGGCGCCGACGGAAGCGCCGCAGCTCGGGCAGAATTTCGCCTCGTCGGCGAACTGGCTTCCGCAGGATGTGCAGAATGGCATCGGGAGGTCTCCTCCGACCCTCTATCTTACAATGGCTCTAGTGGGTCTTATCGGTTCGAGACATGCCGCCCGGTGGGGCGCGGCGCTGCTGATCTGGTCCTCCCTGCTGGCGCGCGAGCCGCAGGTGATTTGCGGGACGGGACGGGAGGATTGGAAAGAAGAGCTGTTCCTGCACCGGCAGTCGATGGCGGCGCGGCGGACGCTCACCCTGGCGCGGGCAGCAAGCGGACCTGCTGGCAAGGATCTCGGGGAGATCGCCGTCATGTACGACTCCGGCGGCGTGGTGGCGCGCCGCAACCCGTTCAGCCTCGCCGGCAAGGGGATCACGTTTACACCGGACAGCGCCGCCAGCCGCTATCGCTACCGCACGTCGGATGCGGTGTATGACGAGGACGCCGCCACTCGCGGCGCGCTTCTGAGCGGCTTTCAGGATGATGACACGCGCCGCGTCGGCATTCCCTTCCGGTTTCCTTTCTTTGGCGCCTCGTACGCGGATATGTTCATCAACTCGAACGGCAGCATCACGTTCACCGAAGGCGAGCCGTATCCTGTGTATTACTCGGCGGGTGCGCTCGCGGGCGGCGCGCCGCGGATCGCTCCCCTGTTCGCCGACCTGGATCCTTCACGCTCGCAGAAGGGCGTGCGGGTGCTCGCCGAGGCTGGCCGCGTGGTGGTGACGTGGGTCGAAGTGCCGGAGTACCGCAGCTCTGGCATAGGACCGCTCCAAACATTCCAGATTCGCTTTTTTTCCGACGGCCGGATCGAGTTCGCCTTTGCCGCCATCAGCGTGAGGGAGGCGGTGACGGGCATCTCGCCGGGGCGATCGACAGGCGCCACCGAGATTGTCAGCTTCAGCCAGCAAAGCAACACAGAATACCCGGCGACGGTTGCCGAGCGGTTCAGCGCGTCTGATTCGCTGGACACCGTCCTGCTGGCGCAGCGCTTCTATCAGACGCACGAGGACGCGTACGATTATGTGGCCGTGTACAACACGCTGGGCGTGGCGGCGCGTTCGTTCGCGGTTGCCACCACCCTTCCCGTCAGGACGACGTGGCGGGCGGGGTTCGGCGACACGCCGGTGGATATTGCGGCCGAGTTCGGCTCGCCGGTGCGGCTCCAGGCCGTGCTCAACATGGGACCACTCAGCAACTATCCGCGCGATCCGTACGCGCCCGTGCCGCTGCGATTCATCACCGGGGACACGCCGTTGACGATTCTGGCGCACGAGGCAGGCCATCTGTTTCTCGCGCTGGCAAGCATTCGCGACCAGAACGATCCCCGGGCGCGTCCGATGCTCGGAGAGGCGCTGGCGCACTGGAGTTTCAACTTCAACTCGGAGGCGTCCTTTCTCGAGGGAAACCGGATTGAGGATAAGGGCGAAAACACCAGCCCGCGGTTTGAAACGACGGGAACCGTCGAGCAATATTCGCCCCTCGACCAGTACCTGATGGGGTTCCGGGCGCCGGAGGAGGTACCGCTCACGTTCCTGGTGCGCAACAGCGGCCGCGCCAACGAAGCAGCGCCGCAGAAGGGCGTCAGGTTCAACGGCAACCGGCAGAACATAGTGGTCGAGGAAGTGATCGCCGCCGAAGGACGCCGCTCGCCGGACCACACGCTGGCGCAAAGGCGGTTCCGCATGGCCATTCTGCTGGTGGTTCCCGAGGGCGCCGAGCCGGCGGCGGAGGACCTCTTGCAGATCGATATGCTGCGCCGCGAATTCGAAGGTTTCTACCAAAAGGCCGCGGGCAGCCGGGCAATCATGGAAACGGCGCTGAAGAAAGACGTGCATCTCTCGCTGTGGCCGGCGGCGGGCGTGGTACAAGGCTCGATGTTCAACGCAACCATCAGCCTGGATCAGCCCGCGGCAGCGAACCTCACGATCCTGCTGAAGACGCAGAATGGCGTGGCGAGTTTGCCGGCCTCGGTGACGATTCCCGCCGGAGCGCGCCAGGCGGCATTCGCGATTCGAGGCACGCGCCCGGGCGTGGAAGAGATCACCGCGGAACCTAGCGACACGCGGTACCGGAACGATTTCGCGCGCCTGCAAGTCACCGGCGCGCTGGCCAATCTTAGTCTCAGCGTGGTCGCAGGCGATAAGCAAGTGGCCAATCCAGGAGTTCCGCTGCCGGAGCAGATCCAGGTCCGGGCTTCCGACATCAACCTGATTCCCTACCCCGGCGTGAGTGTGCGCGCCAGCGTCACCGCGCCGGGCACGGTTGAGCCGTTGATTGCCGTGACCGGGCCGGACGGAGTTGCGCGCTTCCGATGGACTCCGGGCAATGCCGCCGTTCATGAGCTGCGCGCCACGATCGAAGGCGCTTCGGTGACAGTGAAGGCGAGTGCGCTGGGAAGGCCCGCGTTCCAGACCGGCGGCGTGCTCAATGCAGCTTCGTATGCGCCGGGGCTTGCTCCAGGATCCCTGGTGTTCATTTATGGCGCCAACTTCACCGACGGCCGCACGGAGGAGGCAAAGAGCCTGCCGTGGCCGGAGCAACTTGCCGGCGTGAAAGTTGCGATCAACGGTGTCGCCGCGCCATTGAACTTTGTGACCGACGGGCAGATCAGCCTGCTCGTGCCGCGCGAGCTGCCGGGCGAGTCGGCGGAAATCGTGGTGACTTCCGAGCTGGGAAGCTCGACGCCGGTTCGCGCTCCGCTGTTCCAGGTGATGCCGGGGCTTTTCTTTGACGCCGTAACCGGTGAGGCCAAGGCGCTGGTGGCCGGCACGGGCCAGCTTACTTCCCAGCGGCCTGCCGCCCGCGGAGAATATCTCGAGATTTACACCACCGGGCTGGGGCCGGTCGAGCCCTCGGCGATTCCAGACTTGTTTGAAACCGTGAACAAGCCTGCTGTCGTCGTTGGAGGCGTGGCGGCGGAGGTCAGTTTCAGCGGGCTTTCCCCAGTGACCCCTGGCCTCTACCAGATCAACGCCCGCGTTCCGGAAGGCGCGCCGCCGGGCAAAGTGAAACTAAGAATTGATATCGCCGGCCGGTCGAGCAATGAGGCGGACGTCAGCTTGCGATGAGGAATGACGAGACTCCCGCCAGCGGGCTGCGACTCGAGCGTCTATAATCCTGGGATGACCGCGCAAGAGAATCTCGATCATCTCGGCATTGTTCTGCCGGAACCGCCGGCTGCCGTCGGCGCGTATATTCCGTGGATCCGCACCGGGAATCTGATCATCACTTCCGGCCAGCTTCCCTGGAAAGAGAAGCACATGCTTTGGCCGGGGCGGCTGGGCGATCAGGTGACCGTGGAAGAAGGATACCAGGCGGCGCGGCTGGCGGCGATCAACGCAGTGGCTCAGCTTCAGGCGGCCACCGCCGATCTGGAGAAGATCCGGCGGATCGTGCGGCTGGAGGGCAACGTGCACTGCGCGGAGAGCTTTCATGAGCATCCGAGGGTGCTCGATGGCGCGTCGGACCTGATGCTGGCGGTGTTCGAGGAGCGGGGACGGCACACGCGAACTGCGTTGGGGATTCGCGACATGCCGCTGAACGCCTGCGTGCAGATCAGCGTCTGGGCGGAACTGGTGGAGTAGCCGCTACTCGGCTTTCAACTTCCCCTTCTCGAAGACGAACGACGGTCCCGTATTGTCCTTGAGTCCCAGCTCTCGCAGGGCTGCCCTGGTCTCCTCGACAGCCTGCCTATGATCTCGGCGGTCTCTGTCTCGGCTGCCATTATTACTGGGTTGCCGGCGCGGTCCAGCATCCTCTTGAGCCACTGCTCATTGGCCTCGTCGTAGGAGCTATACGGCATCTCCGAAGCGGGAATGGAAACGAGCAGCACGACCCGGTCGGAACCGCGTGCCTGCTCTGAGAGAGGGCCTGAATGAAGTTGTAGAGCGCGCGGTGGTGGCCCTTGAGCCGGTAGGTGCTTGTGTAGTTGATGATCTCATCCATCAGGATGAGGCTGTGCGGTCCTTGGGCAGAAATGCGTTGATGACGTCACCCTTGGGCTCCGTCTCCACCGAGTTGCCAGGCGATCTCGCCCCAGGGCGTTTTCCGGGTTTCAGTAGCAATCTTATTGACAACGACTCCGAGCTTGGTAGAATGAAAATGATGCTGACGCAAGCCAGCAGCTACTCCACGCCTTATGGCGGCGGACAAGGCCTCTGGTCCCGTGAGCCCGGTAATCACGGGGCATTCCTTGGCGTCCGCTGTCCCCATCACATAACGCTTGCATTCCCGAGTGCCCTTAATACACTGATAATAAAACATGTTCCCTGTTTGCGCGCTCCACATCCGGCTCTGCTGCCAGTCTTGAATCACATAACAACGAAGCGCTGCAGGCGACGGCCAAGAGCGGGCCGCGCCTGAGCGCCTGAGTCGTTAGCGATGGGAGATACTTATGCTTGACCCGGCTACACTTGCAGCAGCCAGCCTTGCTGTCTCCGCAACGAGCCTGGTTGTGTCTTGGCGCGCATACCGGAGCAATGCCGCTGCTCAGCGGCACTCATTGGCTTCATGCAGGGCCATAGCTGCACAGTGCCTCACGCGTGTGCTCGATCTAGCCTGCATTTTCGCGCGTGGCGCTCAACTAACAATCTAGCGAAAGCGGATCTGGAGGGGGCGGCCATCCCACCAAGGAATGGAGGTGGCTTTCTCGCCGAAGCCGGCGGCGATCAGCAGGGGATTGTGGGCGCGCTTG
>JACQDF010000307.1 GCA_016201205.1 Acidobacteriota bacterium | reverse complement strand
GAATCCAAAGCGAGCATCGGGTGGAGCGCCTGCCGCTTCTTCATGCGTGAATAAGTGCGACGGGCGATCTGCGCCAGCCAGGCCTGGAAGGCGGCCGGATCTCGCAGCTCGTGCAAGGACCTGTATGCCTTCACCAGGGCCTCGATGAGCACATCTTCGGCGTCTTCGCGGTTGCGGCACATGCGCAGCAACTGGCGGTAAACGGCGTCTTTGTGCTCGAGGGCGAGGGTCTCAAAATCCATGATTCGCTTCCTAGCCAGATGCTAGCATGGTGCCTGTTGAGCCTTTTCGACCGCCATCCGGACGGAATCTATCGCGCCCGTTCCCTCGACTCGCTGGATTGGGTGGAACATGGGTTCGGCAGCCGCCATTCCGGCTGCTGGAACGCGAACCATCCCACCGCGACTCTCCGGCAGATTCACTCCGACATCGTGGTGCGGGTGTTGAATGGGGCGGGCCACGCGGGCCGCGGAGACGCGATGTTCACCAACCGCATGGGGCTTCGGCTCGCCATTCGAACGGCGGATTGTCTGCCGATTCTCATCGCCGACCCGGTGCGGCGTGTTGTGGCGGCAGTTCACGCCGGCTGGCGAGGCGCCGCGCTGGCGATTGCTTCCAAGACGATCGCCGTGATGGCGGCAGAATGCGGCAGTGATCCTGGCGATCTCATCGCCGCCATCGGTCCAGGGATCGGCGGTTGCTGTTATGAAGTGGGACCCGAGGTGGCGGTGCGATTCTCGGCGTGGTTTCCGGAGCTGGGCGATGCAACGAGTCCCGTGCGGATCGACCTGGCGGAGGCCATCCGCCGCCAGCTCGGCGCGGCCGGAGTCCCACCTGGCCGGATCCTGGCTGCTGGCCTGTGCACCCGGTGCAACCACGAGGAGTTTCACTCTTATCGGCGCGACGGCGATCGCGCCGGACGCATGGTTTCCTCGATCGGCATCCGCTGAGCTCGAGTTCAGATACACGAAGGGCGCGGAACCCGATCCGCGCCCTTCGACGAATTCCGTGGCTGGCTTAAGCTGCGTTCACCATCAGCTCTTCGAACATCTCGCCGTCTTCGCGGCGGCTGTGACGGTCGGCCATTTCCTGGCAGCGAATGCAATACGCTGTCCACGGGACGGCGGCCAGCCGTTTTGGGCTGATGTCTTCCTCGCAGTGCAAGCAGGCGCCGAACGAGCCTTCCGCGATCCGGCGCAAGGCTGCGCGAACATTGCGCAGCAGATTGGACTCACGGTCCAGATTGCGAATGGCGAGCTCGCGCTCAGCCGCGTGTTGTACTTCATCCAGGGCGTCCGGACTCTTCTCGATGGCGATGGCGTCGCGGTTGCGAAGCACGGTCTCGAGCTCTGTGCGTTTGTTCTCCAGGATTTGCTTGAACTTGTTTAATTCTTGTTTTGTCATGATCTTCTGCTCCTCTCTCCTCTTCGGATTGATGTTTGTTGTTCTCTTGTTGTGTACTCCTTTGTGCGCTCTCTACCACACCCGTTTAGACGACGGGACAATGGACGAGGTTTCAAAAATCTTAGTCAACCGGGCTAAGGAATATTGATATGCCGGCCGTTGAAACTCCCCCCCTCGCCGGCTACCAATGGTGGAGGTGTCCACGTAGTATAACACATCGCTAGCAATTTGGTTGCCACCTCCTGCCTTTTTTCTCACCTTTTTTTCCTCACCTCGAGGTTGCATCTCTTATCGGCCCTTCTCCCGGATTTGATTACGGTTCAAAATCATTAGGACGCAGTTTCTTGACGGAAGTTTCAACATGAGATCCGCGGGCTCCTGATTCACTCCCTCCCGTCCAAGATCCTACCTCTTGACGTCAAGCCCTCCCGGGTTCGTTTCTCCTTTTTGAAGCCTCCCCAAATGGTCATGCTTCACAAGAGATAAGGCGGAATCTCAGCCGTCGTTGCGTCATCATCGCCACTGTTTTCTTTCTGGTGGGTGCTTTGCCGCTGGTGACTTACGGCGTTCAGCAACACCGGTGAGAATGAGGCCTCGCGGCGGCCGATTTTTGAAGCCTCCCCAAGCGCTATACTCGGAGGGTTGAACGCCTCGCCCAAGCCCAGCACGATTCTGCTCGCACTTGCTATCTTGCTCTCTATCTCCTTTGTTCTTAGCGGATTGTCTATCGTCCCGTACATTGGCATCCAGACCGACGAAGCCCTGTTCTCCGAAGCCCTCTTTGACAATCCATACGCCTGGTTCACCCTTTCGGTTTTCAAGAAAAAAATTCCATTGATGGTCATGAGCTACATCGGCTCGGCGAAAACCGCGTTGTACTATCTCGTCTTCCAAGCTGTTGCTCCTACCGTCTGGGCCTTGCGAGCACCCGTGGTTCTGTTAGCGGCGGCGACGATTATCGTCTTTTACTTCTTCGTGTTGCGTGCCACCAAGGCATCCATAGCCTGGTTTGCCGCTGCGCTGATTGCCTTTGACTCCTCCTATCTGCTGTCCTCCACCCTGGATTGGGGGCCGGTGGCGATCCAGCATGTATGCCTGGCCGCGGGCCTCCTTCTCCTGGTTAAGTTCCACCAGGAAAACAACTTGCGTTCGCTCGCCGGCGGTTTCTTTGCCTTTGGTTTCGGCCTCTGGGACAAGGCCTTGTTTGCATGGCTGCTTTCGGCCCTGATCATTGCCGGCGTAGCCGTTTTCCCACAAGAGATAAAGCGGAATCTCAGCCGTCGTTGTGTCATCATCGCGACGGTTTTCTTCCTGGTGGGTGCTTTGCCCCTGGTGATTTACAACATCCGCCGTCCGCTTGAGACCTTTCGCGGCAACGCCTCTCTTTCCTCCGACGACTTAGGCGTGAAAGCCAACCTGCTTCGCGTCACTCTGAATGGCTCCGTGTTCTTCGGCTTTCTGGTGGAGGAGGACTGGGCGGTGAAGCAGAGAGAGCCGGTCTCGGCACTGGAAAAGGCCTCGGTGTCTCTCGACCGGGCGGCCGGGGAGCGCCGCGAGCACCTTTATTGGTACGCATTCGTAGCCGCGCTGCTGGCTGCGCCGCTTCTGCTGTTTACGTGCTGGCGCCGTCCCGTCCTGTTTTGCCTGATCTTTCTGGCGGTTGCCTGGGGCCAGATGCTGGCGACCAAGGGGGCCGGCGGCGGCGCCCATCACACGATTCTGCTCTGGCCCATTCCGCTGATGCTCATTGCCATCGCGGCCACTGCTCTGGCCGAACGCTCTGGCCGCTGGGAACAGCCGCTGCTGGGGGCGCTGGCTGTTCTGCTTTGCGGGTCCGCGCTTCTGGTCACCAACCATTACCTGGCGCAGGCGATTCGCAACGGCGCACCTGGCGCATGGTCCACCGCCAACTTCAACCTCGCCGTGCGATTGCCTGCCTACTCCGCCCGGAGGATCTTTCTCACCGACTGGGGCATGCTCGACAATACGCGCATGCTCCAGCAGGGCCGCCTGCCGCTGATCCAGGCCAGTGAGCCGTTGATGCGAGCGGAACCCTCCGGGGACGATCGCCGGAACATGAAAGCGATGCTGGAAGAGCCCAATGCCATCTTCGCCAGCAACACCGATGCCCGGCAGGTTTTTCCCGAAGTCAATCCGCGGCTGACGAGAATCGCCCGGGAGCTCGGATACGAGCGCGAATTGCTGGAAGTGATTTACGACTACAACGGGCGGCCTTGTTTCGAAATATTCCGGTTCCGGGTCATTTCGCCTCCAGCCCCACCATCGAGACAATCAGGCCCAGCTCGCGCTGCTCGACCTGGCCGGCTTTGAGAAACGGCTCGACGGCGAACTCAACCGTCACCGCCTCCGGCTTGAGCGCCGCGGCAGGCACCTCCTTCCTGTACACGTGCTCGCCGGGCTTGGCGTACGTCTCCGGGGAGACCGGTGTGCCGTTGACATTGGCCGCGAGCTGTACCTGTTTCAGCCGCTCGATGGTGGCATCGGCAATCGCGAACTTGAGCATCAGCCAGGCTCCGTCGCGCGCGCCGTAGGCGGGCGGGCGCAAGGTCACCGAGAAGCGTCCCGCTGTCCATCTCCAGGCGTTGGCCTCCACCTGGTGAAAACCGCGCAGCAACTGGAGCGACGTTCTGAGATCCGCCACATGCACTACCGAGCGCAGCTCGCTCTCTTCTTCGCTGGTGGCGGTGGCCCGCACGCGGCTCGGCTTTTTGCATCCGGCCAGAGCGCCGGCCATCGCCACCAGCGCCAGTCCGAGAGCCATCAATCGCCGCATTTGTCGACCTGGACCAGGCAACTGTAGAACACCGGACCGCCGCCGATGTCGGTCAGCCGCTCGGCGGTGAGGACGTTGATCCCCTGCCGGCCGTGGGAGCGTTTGGGCCAGCGCACGCTCGGTGCGCGTACGGCGCCGGCGCGCACGCCGCCGTTGACATTGGCCCGCAGCATGACGCTGCCGCGATCATTGAACACACGCACCCGGTCGCCGCTTTCGATGCTGCGCGGACCGGCATCGAGCGTATTCATCCACAGCTCGCCGGTGTCCTCATCGACTTGGGCGCGGTGCCCGAAGGTCGAGTTCATCGAATCGTCGTTCTTCGACGACACCAGCTCGAGCGGATAGCGCGAGCGCAGGCTGGCGTCGCCCAGCCGCGACTCGATGGGCGGAACGTAATCGAGATCCGACGGCTGGAATTCGCATTTTCCGTCCGGCGTTCCGAAACCGCCCTCTGCAAAGGGCCGGAAGGGCTGGCCGAGGTTGAGCCGCACGGAATGCTCGCGTTCGAGCTGCTCCAGCGTGATGCCGTTGACGAACGGATGGGGCGAATCGAGCAGCGTGCGGATCAGGTCGTCCTCGGTGTCGAGGAAACACGCTTCGGGAAAGCCCATGCGCGCGGCGAGCAGGCGGAACACTTCGACGTTGGACTTCGCTTCGCCGGGGGCGGCCAGGACGGGCCGCGCCAATTGCAGATAGTAGTGCCCGTAGGCGAAATAGAGGTCGGTGTGCTCCAGGAAAGTGGTCGCCGGCAGAACGATGTCCGCGAGATCGGCGGTGTCGGTCTGAAACTGTTCGAGCACCACGGTGAACAGGTCGTCTCGCAACAGCCCCTTTCGCACGGCTGTTTGATTCGGCGCCACCGCTGCCGGGTTCGAGTTGTAGACAACCAGCGCGTGGACGCGTGGATTCGCCAGCTCATTCAACGCGTGGCCCAGCTCGACCATGTTCACCAGGCGGGCCTCGCGGCCCAGGGACTTCTGTTGCAGCCCGGGCATCTCGAGGCCCGGACGGTTGAGGTGAAAGGCGTGCGAAGTGGAAAGCTGCAACTCGCCGCCCAGATCTTTCCACGAGCCGGTGAGCACGGGCAGATAAGCGATCGCCTGGATGGCGCGCCCGCCACGCTCGCTGCGCTGCACGCCGTAGTTGAGGCGGATCGCGGCCGGCCGCGTGGTTGCGTACTCGCGAGCCAGCCCGATGATTTCCTGTTTGGGAAGGCCCGTCAGCGCTTCAACCCGATCCGGCGGATAGTCCTTCACTTTCTGCTTTAGCGCGCCGATGCCGCGTGTGTGGCGCTCGACGTACCCGGCGTCATCGAGGCCCTCGCCGAGGATGACGTGCATCAGGCCGAGCGCCAGCGCCAGGTCCGAGCCCGGATAGATCGGATAGAACTTATCAGCCAGCGCGCCGGTGCGGTTCTTGACCGGATCGATGACGTAGAACCGGGCGCCGTTGCGCCGCGCCTCCTGAAGGAACGGCCACAGATGCACGTTGGTGCCGAGGATATTCGCGCCCCAGGCGAGGATCAGCTTCGAGTGCCGGAACTGCTCAGGCTCGGTTCCGTAGCGCAGCCCTTGCGCCGCGGTCATCCCGGCCGTGCCCGCCGACGAGCAGATGGTGCGGTCCAGGCGCGAGGCTCCGAGCCGATGGAAGAAGCGGCGGTCCATGCCGGCGCCGTTCAGCAGGCCCATCGTGCCGGCGTAGCTGTAAGGAAGGACGGCTTCCGGGCCATACTCGCACGCCACCCGCTGCAAGTTTCGGGAGATGGTGTCGCCCGCCTCATCCCAGCTTATGCGCGTGAACTCACCCTTGCTTTTCGCTCCCGTGCGCTTCATCGGGTAGAGCAGGCGATCGGGATGATACTCGCGCTCGAGGTACTGCGTGACCTTGGCGCAGAGGAAACCGCGGGTCACCGGATGGTCCGGGTTGCCGCGCAGCCGGGTGGCCTTGCCGTTTTCGACCGTCACCAGGACGGAGCAGCAGTCCGGGCAGTCCAGGGCGCAGACGGAATGACGAATCGGTTTCGGGCTGGATGCAGCCACACTCGAATTATACCGAGGAACTCCTGCGTGGCGCTCATCCGAAGCGGCTCAAGCGCGAAACGTTAGACGGCCCCAGCGTACCCATGATCGGGATACAATGTTGCAGTGAGTCGCCAAACCCCTTCGGAGACTCGTTAGCGGAAGCTCCGGCCTCAGCGGTCAGCCTACAACAGGGAGGGGAATGCTTGGCATGCCAGGCCGATCGTAGTTGCACGACGTACGGAGGTAGCGATGTCGCTCGAATCCGAGGAACTGGTGGGCCGATCAGGCACGTATACCATTACAACCCGCCGGCCCTTCGCTTACGGGCGCCTGAGCGTACTCTACGAGGCTACAGCCCCAGATGGGGAATTGGTCTGCGTCAAGCTGTTCAAAAGTGTCCCCGATGATGAAGACGCCAGGTCGGGAAAACCGCGGTTCTTGCGCGAACTGGAAGCCCAGCGCCGCTTGACTCACCCGAACATCCTACCCGTTCTTGACTTCGGGACCAGCGGTGAAGGGGCCGAGCCTTTCGTCATCTACCCGCTATGCAAGGGCGGTAACTTGCGCGAACTGATCCGTGAACGCTCATACGTGCCAGTCTCCGAATCGCTGGCGATCCTGGGACAGATCGCGGCGGCGATCGACTTCGCTCACAATCAAGGCTTCATACATGGCGATGTTAAACCAGAGTCGCGAAGTTGGAGCTTCGCGAACCTACTGTTTTACCGCAGGATTCTCAGGGGTCCAAATGGTGTCCCGCCTCAGCCGCCCAACGGCGGCCTCAGCCGTGTGCATAATTCAGGTGACAAAGTCTCAACACGCTATCCGAACGAGGGCGCCGGCACAACCGCGTACTTGAGTCCGGAGCAACTCGCTGACGGAAAACAGTCGCGATGCTCGGACGTGTACTCCTTCGGCATAGTCGCATACGAGCTTCTGACTGGCAGGTTGCCGTTTGATTCGAGTGCTCCCCTGTATCGTCAGATCGAAGCGAGAGTTAAAGGTGCTCTGGTCGATCCTGGTGATGCGCATCCGGATCTTCCAAGCGAGGCGATCGAAGCTCTCAAAGCTGCGCTGAGTGTGGATCCTACACATCGACCCACGACGACGCTGGAATTTTGCCGCATGCTGAGCGGACACGAGGCGAAGCCACGAAGCACTTCGGGCTCTGGCCGCCTTAGTCGGCAGGGAACTTGGGCCTCGCTTGATGCGAAGGCGAAGGCCGGAATCATCGGTGCGGTGATTGCGGCTGTTGGAGGTGTCATCACAGCCCTCATCAAGCTAGTCCCGGAGCTCATCAAATGAGCCGGCGGATCGCGGACCCACGTAACGAAGGCATGCACCCGGCCGCGCACAAACCGTGCGGCGGGTGATGCCCAGGTGATTGGTGGCGCAATTTGCGCATTGGTCAGGCATCGGCGTTCAGCTATTCTCAAATTCGCCAAAAGGCGCCCGGATGCGCTGGTTCCGTTGATAAACTTGTGCCGGATCACCAAGAGACCGGATTGGGGCTCTCTGGCCGATGTGCGGAATGACTTCGCTCATGCGGACATCGTAGGTCGAAGAACCTTAAGGATTCGGTGTACGCCAAACTGCTGCCGAAATCTCTCTCAGACCCATTCACACCGAAGCCGGACGCACCCGGCTTACGGAGATGCTGCTTCAGCCAGACGAACGCGAGGACCGCTCCCCGGAAGAGGAAGCCCTTGCAGAAGTGCTGACTCTTGTCGTGATGTGCTTGTCGTCGAGTAAATCCTGCACGAATTCAATTGGCTTGCCGGCATCCAACAGCAGCGTCGCTTCCGGCCCGGGTCCGCCTCATAGACATTCGAGCACCTGACCATGACGGAAACGACCCCCCGGCGTAGAATCAACTTGGTACGATCAGAAGCAGGAGACCACCGCTCACGCACGTCACCCTGAAACCCGAGCTTGAGAAGGTCATCGAGGATGAAGTCAAAGCCGGACGTTCGACGGACCCAAACGAGTTCTTGAACAGAGCAGTCTATCACTACGTCATCGCGCGGGACCTCGGCGAGGAATACACCCCTGAGGAAATTGACAGAATGATTGACGAGGGCCTCGACGACATTGAGCGTGGCGACACCGTTGACGGCGAGGAGGCCTTCCGCCAGCTTCGAGCCCAAATTGCTGAGCGCCGCCGGCAGCGCGCGTGAGTCGATTCGAACTCTCCCGGCGTGCGCTCGGCGATCTTCAGGACATCCGGGAGTACGTTTCCGAGGCCGGTTCATTCATACCTGGTCATCTACAAGCCTTCGAACTCGCTCGTCGTTTGAACAAGAGTTAGCCACCGATCGGATGGGCGAAGCAGGCGGACTGCGATGCTCGGTCAGTGCTAGGATACGAAGTGGAACTGGAGAGTTGTGGTGGAGACGAAGCAGCAGATATTGAAGGCAATTGAGGACCTGCCGGACGACGCTGGAGTCGAAGATGCCTTGGATCGACTGTACCTGCTTTACAAGGTCGAACGAGGCCTTCGCCAAGCCGATCGCGGGGAACTGATCAGTCAAGAGGAGATCCGCCAACGTATGGCCAAATGGGTGAAGTGAGGTGGTCGCCTCAGGCTGCGGATGATCTCGAAGCGATCTGTCTGTTCATTGCTCGCGACGCGCGCCAAGTGGCGGCGGCGTTCGCTGACCGCGTGCTGCGCGCCACCGATCAACTGGCGCACTTTGCGCGCTTGGGGAGAATCGTTCCGGAGTTTGGAATCGAGAGCATCCGGGAGATTATTGTGGGCAGCTATCGCGTCATCTACCGGACTTGCGACGAGGACGTGCAGATTCTCACGGTGCACCACGGCGCCCGGCTTCTCGACACCAGAAAGTTAGAGGGCCGTGGCTAACGAAGCGTCGCAGCGGACGGGCAAACACCGCCCGCCGGGAACGCTAGGCCGTTAGCCCTCGGGTATTATGAGGAGAAGCACCATCCATGACGACCGGGCGCCGCCGTTATCATGAGAACAGACAGGATGCGCATCACGGTTGCTCTGACGCTGTTGTTGGCCACGGTGTTGCTTTCCTCCTGCAAGCGCATCAGCGCCGCTGACGGCCGCATTCAATCCATCGAATCGAATCTCGAGTCGCTGCGCAAGGTCCCCGGCCTTCACAAGAACACGGGCGGCCAAGAGACCGCGTTCACCGCCTACTTCCAGCAGGCCGATGTGCAGTTGATCGAGGAGACGCCCCCGGCAGGGGGCTCCTGGAGCAGCCGTTACTACTTTCTCGAGGGAAACCTTTTCTTCTTCCGGCGCCAGAATGGCCGGCTGCTCGAGCAGCAATTTCTGATTGACAAGAACGGCCAGATCCGGCGGGTGCAGCCGGAATCCCTTCCGGCCACCGAGGTCGCCGCCATCACGGCGCACGCAGAAGAGCTCAAGAAGGAGGCTTTGGCGCGAGCCAACTCGCCGATCGTGCTGCCGCTGCTGCGCGGCCGCTGATCACCGGCCGGAAGGCCTAATGCTGCGGTTCCGTACACGGGCGTCCCACAAACGGACAGCACGGCTTACGAGCGTGAGCGTTAAACTATTGAGGTGAGGCTGCTTGAGGGATGGCAAGCCTCTTGCCAGAACCAAGGAAAGGACTCTCGAATGGATGTCCCCAGAAAAGGCGTTCGGCGGAGCAAGATCATCAAACGCACGATCGCTGTCGTGTTTGGGCTGATTTCGATTTCCCTGCTCACATGGGGGCTTGGGCGGTTAAAGCCCGCGGCGCCGCTGGTGGAGCGATCCTCGGTCTGGGTGGATACCGTCAAGCGCGGCCCGATGATCCGGCAGGTCCGTGGCTTGGGAACGCTGGTGCCCGAGGAAATCCTCTGGATCCCCGCCATCACCGACGGCCGCGTCGAGAAATTGATCCTGCGGCCGGGCGCGAAGGTTACCAAAGACACCCTCCTCATGGAGCTGAGCAATCCCGAGCTGACGCTGGCGATGCTCGATTACGAGTGGCAAGTGAAGATGGCGGAGGCGGGCTACCGGGACCTGAGAGTGAAACTCGAGAGCCAGCAGCTTGACCAGCGCGCGCGCACCGCCCAGCTTCAGAGTGAGCATATCCAGGCAAAGCTCAGGTACGACCGCGATCAGAAGCTTGCCGCTGAAGGCTTGACGCCGGATTTGAACCTGCAACTGTCCAAAGCGACCGCCGAGGAGCTGGCCAACCGGCACCAGATCGAGGAGAAGCGGCTGGCGATCAGCGGCGAGTCGGTCGAAGCGCAGCTTGCTTCGCAGCGCGTGCAGATCGAGAAACTGCTGGCCGCCTACCACCTCAAGAAGGAACAAGTCGAAGGACTCAAGATCAGGGCCGGCGCCGAGGGAGTGTTGCAGGAGATGACGTTGCAGGTGGGCCAGAGGGTGACGCCGGGCACGATCCTGGCGAAAGTGGCCCAGCCGCAGAAGCTGAAAGCGGAATTGAAGATTGCGGAAACGCAGGCCAAGGATGTCCAGATCGGCCAGTATGCGGTCATCGACACGCGCAACGGCACCATCGACAGCCGCGTTTCGCGGATTGATCCCGCGGTAGTGAACGGCACCGTCACGGTGGATGTCCGTCTGGAGGGGACCCTGCCCGAGGGCGCGCGTCCCGATCTGAGTGTCGATGGGACCGTGGAAATCGAACGGCTGAACGATGTCGTCTTTGTGGGGCGGCCTGTGTTTGGACAGCCCAACAGCCTGGTGACGTTATTCCGTCTGGATGCAGGGACCAAGGAAGCGTCACGCGTCCAGGTGAAACTGGGCAGAAGCTCGGTAAACACGATCGAGATTGTGGACGGCCTCCGCGTAGGCGATCAGGTGGTGCTTTCCGACATGTCGGCCTGGGATGCGTATAACCGGATCCGATTGAATTAAAGGAAAGATTTTCGAGGGAACCAGCTAACGGGTGGTACGTATAAGAGTCATAGGGAGAACAGCACAGGCTGAGGTCTGTGCGGCCGAGAGGTGAAAGGGCATGAACGCAACAGGCGACACGTTGATCCGTTTGGACGGCGTCACCAAGGTGTTTGTCACCGACGAAGTGGAAACGCACGCACTGGCGGGCATCCACATGGAGATCAAAAAGGGCGAGTACGTTGCGATCGCCGGGCCCTCTGGTTGCGGCAAGTCGACGCTGCTGGCGATTCTGGGGTTGCTTGATTCGCCGACGGACGGCGCTTATCTGCTCAAGAGCAAGCCGGTGGAGAATCTGAAGCTCGGCCAGCGGGCCCGCATCCGCAACCGGGAGATCGGCTTCATCTTCCAGGCGTTCAACCTGATCGGGGATCTGACGGTGTACGAAAACGTGGAGCTGCCGCTGACGTACCGCGGCATGGGCTCATCCGAACGAAAGAAGCGGGTGCATGAAGCGCTGGAGCGGGTGGGCATGTCCCACCGGGTGAAACATTATCCTTCGCAGCTTTCCGGCGGCCAGCAGCAGCGGGTGGCGGTGGCCCGTGCGCTGGTCGGCGAGCCGGCGATTTTGCTGGCTGATGAGCCGACCGGCAACCTCGATTCAGCCAATGGGGAGGCGGTGATGGAACTGCTCCGTGAGCTGCACCGCAGCGGCGCCACGGTCTGCATGGTGACGCATGATCCGCGCTACGCGCGGCACGCCGACCGGTCGATTCACCTGTTCGACGGACGCATCGTCGAGGAGAACGTGGAGGTGGTCTGATATGTCCGCTTCTGCTCAGCAAACGCGGCCCAACGGGCACAACTGGCTCAGCCGCAACGTGGACCTGGTGGCGCTGACGGCCATCGTGCTGTTTTCCGGAATGGGCTCGTGGTTTTCGGGTGTGTTCGGCGGGCCCTGGTTGATCCATCGGACAGAGCCGGTGATCGAAGAGATCCGCCCGCAGGTCTGGCAGATCCACGACGAGATGCGAAAGGCGATTCGCGAGGCGGAGGAGGAGATCCGCCGCAACGGCGACGGCTTGCGCCAGGATCTCGAGCAGACCCGCGAGGATCTGCGCAGGCTGAAGGGCGAGTTGCGCGAGGCCTTGCCGCATCGCACGCATCCCATCGAATAGCCGCCTGTCCGGCTGACGAAACCGCCGCCGGAGTGCGACAATTGCCCTCATGGAAACTCTCTGGCAGGACTGCAAGTACGGCCTCCGTACTCTGCTGAAGAGTCCGGCGTTTACCTTCGTCGCTGTTGTTTCGCTCGCCTTGGGCATCGGCGCCAATACGGCCATCTTCACGCTCATCAAAGCCGTATTCCTTCAGCCAGTGCCAGTGCGCGAGCCGCAACGGCTGGTGTCGCTGTTCACCGTTGACGAGAAGATGCCCGGTCTGTTTCCCATTTCCTTTCCGAGTTTCGAGGACTACCGCGACCGCCAGTCCGTGTTCTCGGCGATGGCGATCTACATGTCCAGCGGGGTCACGGCCGCCGCCGGCTCCGGAGAACCTGAAACCTGGGAAGCCGAGGTGGCGTCCGGCAACTATTTCGAGCTGCTCGGCGTAAAGCCTCTGCTCGGGCGCACCTTCACCCAGGAGGATGACCGCGTCCCGGGCGGGGGAGCGGTGGCTGTGTTGAGCTACGGGACCTGGACCGAAAAGCTCGGGGGCGACGCTGCCGTCATCGGCTCCACTATCAGCATCAATCGTCTGCCGTTCACCATCATCGGAGTGATGCCGAATGGCTTCAAAGGAATCCGCCAGGTCAGTGAAGCGGCGATGTGGACGCCGATGTCCATGGCGCAGAGCCTGTTGAAAACACCGCAGGCGCTGCGGGAGCGTCGGGCATTGCATTTTCAGGTGGTGGCCAGGCTGCTGGCCGGGGTGACGCTCGGGCAGGCGGAGGCGGCGCTCGATCCCATCTCACGGCAACTGGCCCGTGACTACCCGGCGGTGCACCAGGGGCGGAGTGTGAAGCTGCTGCCGGTGGCGCAGGCCACCATTCACCCCTCGATGCGTCCGGTGCTGGAACGGGCCGGCCTGCTGCTGATGGTGATTGTGGGGCTGGTGC
This sequence comes from Acidobacteriota bacterium, assembly GCA_016201205.1. Classification (GTDB taxonomy): domain Bacteria; phylum Acidobacteriota; class Terriglobia; order Bryobacterales; family Bryobacteraceae; genus CADEFT01. Next base: position 5,786 of record JACQDF010000307.1, on the reverse strand, counting down.
TGCTGGTGGCTTGTGGAAACGTCGCCGCTCTGCTGCTGGTGCGCGCCCGCGGCCGAAGCAAGGAGTTTGCCATCCGGCTGGCGGTGGGAGCGGGCAGCGGCCGGGTGGCGCGCCAATTGCTAACGGAGAGTGTCACCTTATCGCTCATCGGCGGCCTGGCTGGTTTGTTGGTCGCCCGCTGGAGCAGGGACCTGCTGTGGGCCTACCGGCCGCCGATGTTAGCGGCCGCGAAGCTGGACATAGGACTCGATGGGACGGTTCTGCTGTTCACCTTTTCCGTGTCCGCTCTGACCGGACTCCTGTTCGGGCTGGCGCCTGCGCTGAGCGCGCGGCGGCAGGACCTGGCGGTCGAACTCAAAGAGCGCAGCACGCAGGGGACGCGCGAGCGGCGCTTCTTCAGCTTCCGGAACCTGCTGGTGGTAGGGCAGTCCGCGCTGTGCATCGTGGCCCTGGTGGGGGCGGGGCTGTTCATCGAAAGCCTACGGCGTCTTCAGCAGGTGGACCCGGGCTTTGAAGCGCAGCATCTGGCAGCCACCCGGTTCGACATCGGATCGGCGGGCTACAAGAAAGAGCAGGGGTTGGCTTTCTACCGGCAGTTGCTCGAGCGCATCACGCGAATCCCCTCTGTGCGCGCGGCCAGTCTGTCCTCGATCCATCCGTTCGCGACCGGCGGCTATCTGCGCGCCGTGCGCGTCGACGGGCAGAATGCGGCCGCCCGGCCGGTGATGGTGCTGCAAAACAACATCGCGGAGCGCTATTTCGAAACGGCCGGTGTCCGGCTGCTGGAGGGGCGCGAATTCCTGCCGGCCGACGACGCGAACGGCAGGCGCGTGGTCATCGTGAACCAAAGCATGGCGAGGCGGCTGTGGGCGGGGGAAAACGCCACCGGCAAGCGGGTGTGGCTTTCCGGCGACACCGAGCCGAGGGAAGTGGTTGGGGTAGCGCCCGACATGAGGTTCTTCACCCTCAGTGAGGAGCAGATGGCCTGCGTCTACGCTCCTCTGCCGCAGGACTACCTTCCGCTGGTGACGCTGCTGGTGCGGACTCACCAGGATCCCAGGCCGGCGCTGGGCATGATCCGCGGCGAGATTCAGCAGCTCGAGCGGCTGCCGCTGGGCCCGGTGCGGACGGTGGAAGAGCAGATCGGCCGCTCGTTGTGGGCGCAGAAACTGATTGCCGCTCTGATGGCGATCTTCGGATTGCTGGCGGTGCTGCTGGCGGCGGTCGGCGTCTATGGGCTGACATCGTATTCGGTGGCCCAGCGCACCAGCGAAATCGGCCTCCGCATGGCTCTCGGCGCCAGGCCCGGGGATGTGCTAAGCACCATCGTGGGCCAGGGAATGTCGCTGGTGGCGCCGGGCGTCGCGCTGGGGCTGGTAGCGGCGGCGGCGCTGGGCCGTTTGATTTCGAGCCTGCTGTTCGGCGTGAGTTCCGGTCACGTCCCGGCCTATCTGGCGGCGGCGGCGCTGCTGGCCCTGGTTGCGCTGGCGGCATGCTGGCTTCCGGCGCGCCGCGCCACCAAAGTCGATCCCGTTCTGGCGTTAAGGCATGAGTAATGTCTACTCCACTCATCAAGCTAGTCAACGTTGAACGCTATTACGATCACGGGCCCACCAGAACCTGGGTTCTGCGCCGCATCAACATGGAACTCCAGGACGGCGAGTTTGTATCCGTGATGGGTCCTTCGGGGGCAGGCAAGTCGACGCTGCTCCATCTGCTCGGGATGCACGACATGGGTTGGAGCGGCGAGTACCACCTGCTCGGCCGGCCCGTCCACAAGCTGGGGAAGAAGGAGCGCTCGGAGCTTTCCAAGAAGCACTTTGGCTTCGTCTTTCAGAGCTACCACCTGCTCGATACACTGACCGTGTACGAGAACCTGGACATCCCGCTCTCCTATCGCAACATCAAGAAGAGCGACCGGGACAGCATGGTCTGCGACACGCTGGACCGGTTTCAGATTGTCGCCAAGAAGGATCTGTTTCCGAGCCAGCTTTCCGGCGGCCAGCAGCAGCTTGTGGGGGTGGCGCGCGCCATGATTGCCAACCCGAAGATCATTCTGGCTGACGAGCCCACGGGCAATCTCCACTCCAGCCAGGGCAAGGAGATCATGGAGATGTTCCGGAAACTGAATCAGGAAGGGACCACGATCATCCAGGTGACGCATTCGGAGACGAACGCGGGTTACGGGAACCGGATCATCAAGCTGGTGGACGGGTGGATTGTAGACGATTGAGGGGAGCAGGTTCGTCAGGTTGTGGGAGAGTTGCGGGAGGGGTTGACAAAGAGGGGCGGAATGCTTAACCATAGTAAACGTGGCTCAGTTGCGTGGCATTAAGCAGTTCGCCTTCGCCTTGATTTCCTCCGCACTCCCCCTCTTCCCTCAAGCCACTGCCTCGCTTTCCGGCCATATCCTGGACCCCTCCGGCGCCGGCATCCCGGCCGCTACGGTCACCATCTCCAATCCCGTGGCACGCTTTCTCAAGTCCACCCAAACCCTGCCGGACGGCTCCTACAGCTTCACCAACGTCCCCTTTCAGAACTACGAGATTGCCGCCCGGAAGCAGGGCTTCGCGGCGGCCCGGGAGACTGTCTCCTTACGGACCAACGTCCCGGCCACTCTGGATCTCACTCTGCGGCTGGAAGACGCCAAGACCAAAGTCGATGTCTCGGCGGTCGACAAGGCGATGCTGATCGACCCGCAGGAAACCAGCACACGAGCGCAGATGAGCCAGAGCGACATCGAGCGGCTGCCGCTGCAAGTAGCCAACCGGGGGCTGGAAAGCGTGCTGGTCACATTCCCCGGCTTTTCGCAAAACGCCAACGGGGCGATTCATCCTCGTGGAGCGCACAACCAGATGACTTTCGTTGTGGACGGGATGCCGATCACGGATCAGCTCACCGGCGCCTTCGCAAACTCCGTCGATCCCAGCATTGTGCAGACGGTGGAGTTGTACACGGGCCACATTCCAGCGGAATACGGCATGCGGGTGGCGGCCGTGGCCAACGTGACGACGAAGTCCGGGCTCGGCTCCGGGCGAAGCGCTGGTGGGAGCCTGATGCTGAGCGGAGCGGAGTACGGCACGCTGTCGATGCTGGGGCAGGTGGCGGGCGAGCGCGGCCGCTTCGGATATTCGGCTTCGTTCCACGCGATGAAATCGAACCGCTACCTGGACCAGGTGTCCCTGGACAACCTGCACAACGGGGGCAACGTCGAGCGGGCGTTCACGCGGCTGGACTTTCAGCCCACCGAGCGGGACACGGTGCGGTTCCATTGGATGGCGGGACGCTCGTCGTTTCAACTGGCGAACTTGCGGTCCCAGCACGCCCGCGGCATGGATCAACGGCAAGCGCTCGAAGACATGAGTGGAAGCGTCGGATGGGTGCGAGCCGTGGGGCCGGCGACCACGTTCGACTCGACGGCGAGCCTTCGCAGCGCCTGGGCGAAGTTATTGCCGAGCGCGGGCGACACACCGGTGACGGCGGCGCAATCGCGGCAATTGACCACGTTCACGGTTTGGAACCGGGTGACCGCGCTCCGGGGCGTGCACAACTTCAAGGCCGGGTTCGATTACCAGCGCTTTCCGGTGCGGGAGGAATTCCGTTTCGGCGTTACGGATCCGGCTTTCAATGATCCCGCGTCAGGCAATTTCATCCAGACGTTGCTGGCGCACGATCTTTCGCGGGGGGGCGGTTTGTTCCGGTTCCGCAAGAGCGCTGCCGGGAGCCTCTATACAGGCTTCCTCCAGGACAATGTGCGTCTCGGACGGTGGCAGCTTTCCCTGGGCCTGCGCTATGACGGATACCGGTTTCTGGTGCACGGCTATCAGACACAGCCACGAGTCGGCCTGGCGTATCACTTGCGAGAGACCAACACGGTTTTCCGCGCTTCGTACAACCGCACCTACCAGACTCCGCCGAACGAGAATCTGCTGCTGTCCAACTCCGAGGAGTCCAGCGTGCTGGTGCCGCGAAACGTGCGCGAGAGGCTGGGCGGAGCGCTGGTACGGGTGCGGCCGGAACGGCAGAATTTTTACGAAGCGGGCGTCCAGCAGGCGTTCGGGCGCTGGCTGAGCCTGAATGCCTCCTACTATCACAAAGACGCGGGCGATCAGCACGACAACGACAATTTCTTCAATACGGGCATTATCTTTCCGACGGCGCTGGCGCGGATTCGCGTGAACGGCGTGCAGGGGCGGCTGGTGATTCCCGAATACCGCGGCTTTTCGGCGACGCTCAGCGTAACGCACGCGCGAGCGGTCTCGACGCCGCCGTTCACCGGCGGGCTGTTCATCGGCAGCTCGGCGATTCAGTTGCTGAGCGCCGGCCCGTTTGTTATCGATCATGACCAGAAGATCGGGGCGCACGCGGTCATGAACTACTCTTCGCGGAAAGGATTTTTCGTCACCACCACGATGAGGCACGATAGCGGGCTGGTGACCAACCCGTCGGATTCGGCGGTGGTGGCCGCGGATCGGGATTACTTCGACCTGCTGCCGTATGTGAACCTGAGCTCGAATCCGCCGCGCACACGGCCTCGCACCATTACGGATGCTGTTGCCGGCTACGAGCGGATCCGCGAGGGCCGCCGCAAATGGGAGGCGACGGTGCAAATTTCGAACCTCGCGAACCGGACGGCGTTGTACAATTTCCAATCGCTGTTTGTGGGCACACGACTGGTGCAGCCGCGCACGCTGGGTGTGCGGCTGCGGTGGTTTTTCTGAATCAGTATCAGCGCAGTTTGAAGCGGCACACGACGCCGACGTCGTCGCAGTACCACATCTGCTGCTTCCAGATGGTCATGCCGTGGGGGAGCGGATCGCTGTCGGCGAGCTGGATGCGCTCGTGGATCTTGCCCGTCCTGGTGTCGTGCTTGAGGAAGGCGTTGAGGTTGGAGTCGGTGCACCAGAGCCATTCGCCTTCCCAGCCGAGGCCGTGCGGGCGGTCGCCGGCGGTGGGGAAGTCGAGCTCGCTGCGCCACTCTTTGACGTTCATGCGGTAGACGCGCTGAGAGGGCGGATTGGCGATCCAGAGTTTGCCATTCTGCCACTCGAGGCCGTGGGCGCCGGTGGCCTGGCGCTCCTTCTGGACGGGGGGGCGTTGCGGAGCGAGCTGCTTTTTCTGTGGAGCAGGAGCCAGCGGGCTGCGCCGGCTGTCGGTCCACTTGACGACGCCGGCGCCGGGGCTGGGGTACTTGGCGATGGTCTTGCCGGTCCTGGCATCCGCGCGGATGATCTCGCGGCTGTACGTGGAGGCGATCCAGATCGCCTCGCCGTCGAAGGTGATGCCGCTGCCGGCCTTCGAGTCGGTTTCCAGCGCGCGGAGCACCTTGCCGGTCTCGTACTCGACCAGATAGGCGCGATTGTCGCCCTGGTCGAGGATCCAGAGCCCGTCTTTGGCGGCCTGGAGGCCGTTCGGCTTGGGGCCGGGGGACTTGTAGACTTGCTCGACTCTGACCTGGCGGGTGGGGACGTCGACCGCGGGCCAGGCTGGAGCGGAGAGGGCAATGCCGAGGAATTCTCTTCTGCGGAGCATGGTGGCATTGTACTCCGTCAGCAGGGCGGGTGGCGAAGCGCGATGTCCGTGAGCCGCGGGGGGGGGGTCCATGCGATTGAGAAATGCAGTATATTGTCAAACGCAGAATGCAAAGGAGTGGCAGGTCAATGTTTGGACTACGAAATTTCTTCACAATCGTTTGCGCTTGCTGTCTTTTTGGACAGTCGCGTACTGCCGGGGATCTCAATAGCAATCCAGGGTGGGTGCGCGTTCGTGCACTGATCGAACAGCAT
>JACQDF010000306.1 GCA_016201205.1 Acidobacteriota bacterium | reverse complement strand
GTAGACAAGAAAGCTGTACGGCAACAGCGTGACGACGATCCACACTCCCGCAAAGAGCAGCACCCGGTTCCACTCTCTTTCCCTGAGCACCGCGACCACAGCCAGTGCGGCAAGGCCCCAGACCCACAGCAGCCGCCAGATGCTGTGCGGCAGCGTCACCCAAAACGGGGCCTGCCAGGAAAAAGTGCCGTCGTGCAAGTGAAGATGCTCTGACCCGGAGCGAAAAATCGGATACGCGTAGACCATCGCCACAAGTGTCATTCCGGCGAGCACCCAGCAGGGCCGGCGGCCGCAACTTCGGTCCAGCCACCATGCAACGGCCATCAGCGGCACAACGGCGACGGCCGATTCTTTGGAAAACAGCGCCAGCATGAACGCACCGGCCACAGCCAGCAACCAGCCAGGCCGCTGCGTGTCCAGCCACCGCCGCCACGAGAGAAACGAGATCATGCTAAAAGCGAACACCAGCAGTTCTGGCAAGGCCGCCGTCCATACCACCGCCTCCTGGTGCCCCATGGAAAAGGCATAGAAGACGGCCGCCGGAAGCGACAACTTCCAGCCGATGACCCGCCAGGAGCCGAGCGCGCACACCAGCCCGATGTTCAGCATGTGAAGCAGGACGCCGGCCACCCGGTGTGATTGCGCGGAGAAGCCAAAAAGGTTGTCCACCAGATGCGTGAGAACCAGCGACGTGCCCCGGGAACGGTACAAAACGTCTCCGGCCAGGTCGCCAAACCCGTCGATCGTGCCGTAATGACGGCTATGATAGATCTGAGTGTAGTCGTCGGAAATAAACGGCAGCCTGAGAAAGGGCATGTACGCGACGAACACGGCAAGCGCCAAAACGCAAAACAAACGCCAGGTTCTTTCGTGGGTCGCCTGCCCGGTGACACACGAAGGCCATTCCAGGCAGAGTGGTTGGGCTTGTCGTTCGGTCAAACCGAAAGGTTACTGCCGGCGCTCCCGTCGAGATACCTATCTTTCGGCCACGTTCACCCTATCTTTCGGCCATGATGACGGCATGGAATCGATGGAGTATGTTGACTATTGAGGTGGATGATGACCGCTTCAACAGCACGCCGCCCGGACCTCGTCGAGCGTTTGTTGCAGGCCGACCGGCGTCTGCTGCTCCTGGCGTCCATGCTTCTGCTGCTGACGGCGGCTTTGGCGGACTGGTCCTCCGGACTTGATGTCTCTCTGGGAGTGCTGTACGTTCTTCCCATTCTCCCCGCGGCGATTGCTCTCGAGCGCCGTTGGTTGCTGCTGTTCGCCATACTGTGCGCCCTCGCCCGTATCCCGTTCCTCCCGGTGAAATCTCCGTTGGATACCGTCTTCCGCTTTCTGCTGTCCGTGGTCGCTCATAGTACGACCGGACTCTTCATTTCCGAGCTCGTCAGGAACCGCAGGCTGGCCGTTGAACATTACCGCGCGCTGGAGAAGCAGCAGTCTCTGCGCCAGGAAGCGGAAGAGCACCTGCGCGCGCTCGCCGAAAGCAGTCCCGCGGCCATCTTCACTTTGGACGAAAGGGCCGGCATTCTTTCGGCCAACCAGGCCACCGGCCGCCTGCTCGGCCTGGCCGCCGGGACGAGCCTGTCAGGCCACTCGATTGCCGACCACCTTCCCGTCCTCGCGGATGCGCTCAAGCTTGACACCCGTGCGCAGGTCTTTCGCACGGCAGCCCAATGCCAGGGCCGTCAGGTGAACGGTTCTGTCTTTGTCGCGCAAATCTGGTTTTCTACCTATCAAACCCCGGAGGGCCGTCGCCTGGCGGCCATTGCAGTGGACTCCTCGGAGGAAACTCGCGAACGAGAGGAACAGAACCTGCGCCAATTGCTCAGCCATAACCGCATCATCGCCGGCGCCGTCTCCCACGAGATCCGAAATGTGTGCGGCGCTATTTCGCTGGTCTTTTCCAGTCTCACCCGCACTCCCGGCGTTTCGGCAACGGAAGATTTCCGGGCTCTGGGGACGCTGGTGCAAGCGCTCGAAAGGATTGCCGCGACTGAACTGCAATCCAAGACCCACCCTCACCTGAATCCTCTCGATCTTCGCGAAGTGCTGAATCACCTGCGGATCATCATCGAGCCGGCATGGCAGGAGGCAGGCGGATCCGTTCGTTGGGACCTTCCGCGAAACCTGCCGCCGGTTCTCGCCGACGCATTTGGTCTCACCCAGGCCTTCCTGAACCTGACGCAGAACAGCCTGCGCGCCGTGGCCGACTGCGACCGGAGGGAGCTTCACATCTCGGCCGCCCGCAACGACGGGCAAATCCGGATCGCCTTTGAGGACTCCGGCCCGGGCGTCCAGGAACCGCAAAAACTCTTCGAGCCCTTTCAACAGGGCGCCGACCACGTCGGACTGGGGCTCTATGTTTCCCGGGCCATCCTTCGCAGTTACGGCGGCGATCTCCGCTACGTCCCTGCATCGTCCGGCTGCCGCTTCGTCGCCGATCTGCGAGTAGCCGCCAAAGAGGTTTCAGCCGGTTGAGCCGCATCACTCTGCTGCTGGTCGACGACCACGCTCTGTTCCGCGAAGGCCTGGCCCGCGTTCTGGATGCTCAGCCGGACCTCGAGGTAATCGCCAAGACAGACTCCGCCCGCGCCGCGCTCGAGGCGCTCGAATCGCTGAATCCGTGTGTCATTCTCCTGGACGTCGATCTCGGTCCCGAGCGGGCACTCGACTTTGTGCGGCTGGCGCGCCAGAACGGATATGCCGGCGGGGTCCTCGTAGTCACCGCCGGCGTCGGTGATCAGGAAGCAATTCAACTGGTCCAGGCTGGCGTGGCTGGTATTTTTCACAAGCACAACTCGCCGGAGTCCCTCTGTGATGTCATCCGCCAGGTTGCCGGCGGCGAGGTCTACCTCGAGCAGCGCTACCTCAAGCCGCTCTTTCAAACGGTCGACCCGGCTCACGCTTCGGCACAGCCCCGGCTCACGGAACGGGAAATCACGCTGCTGCGGCTTATTTTCCAGGGGATGGCGAACAAGGAGATCGCCGAGACGCTGTCGCTGTCGGAGAGTGCCGTCAAAGCCACGCTGCGCGTGCTGTTTGACAAGCTGGGCGTGCGAACGCGCAGCCAGCTCGTGCGGGTGGCGATTGAGCAATACCGCGATCAGTTGTAGCGGCGCGGAACTACTTCACAGCGGTAATCAGCGCTTCTCCGCAGTAGCGCCGCGACGCGGGCAGAATCGGAATCAGGAATGCGTCGGCCGTCTCCAGCCCGCGAAGAAGCCGCTTCGCCATGGCAAGCAAGTTCATTCCCTCGATCTCCACTCGCGCAAAGCAGGTCTCAAGCAGCCGGATTTCCCGACTGCCGAGGATGATCCCCTCACCCTGCTCCTCGGCTTCCCCGGCAAGCCACGCGCGCAGCCGCCGCGCCACATTCAACAGCCCGTTGTCGCCATACGTCTCGGCCAGAAGCAGCGTGCCGCCCGGGCGCAGCACGCGCACCAGCTCAGGTCGCCATCCAGACGCCCCAATCTCCCGGACCGCAGCCATAGTCGAGCACAGTCAGCCCGGCGAGCAGCATCGCCAGCAGCCGGTCCAGCGCTGCCTGGTACAGCCGACGCCGTTCAAATACCGGATGGCGCGGATCGTTCAGGTTGCGCAGCATCACTTCGCGGTTCACCATCAGCTCGCCCGCGGGGCGGTTCAGGGATGAGGAAGGCGGTTGACGTTACTAGTATAAATCTTTACACTAATGGCGTGCCCTATATCCCCCTCCTCAATCATTCCTTCCACTCGCTGCTGGACAGCGCCCTCTCGCCACAAACCATCGTCGAGGCCGCCGCCCAGTGGCAGCTCCCTGCGATCGGCCTCACCGACACGGACACGCTCTCCGGCGCTGTCCAGTTCTACAAAGCCGCCCGCGCCGCCGGCCTCCATCCGATCATCGGCAGCCAGGTGCATCTTGCGGACCGCTCCACCATCGTTCTGCTCATCGAAAACTCCACCGGCTACCGCAATCTGTGCCGCTTGCTCACGACGCTCGTCCAGCATCCCGAAGGAGTGCTCTTCCAGGATCTCGCAAGCCGCCAGGAAGGCCTCATCTGCCTGCTCGGCCCCGATAGCGAGCCGGCGCGCATGGTCCGCCGGGGCGAGCCCCGGTCCTGGGGCGAGGCCGCCGAGCGCCGCATCGCCGAATACAGCGAGATCTTCGGGCGCAACCTGGCGCTGGCACTTGCGCCTCACAACGAAGATGACTTGCGCCTGTCGCGCCAGTTCGCCACCTTCGGACGCCGCCTGCGCATTCCGCTGGTGGCTGCCGCCGAAGCGCATTACCTGGCTCCGGCCGGCCGCCTGCAATACGACATTCTCGCTTCGATGCGCACGCTCACGCTGCTCGAGCAGACGCATCCGGAAAAGCGCGGCCCTGGCCATTACCATCTGCATTCGCCCGAAGAAATCCAGCGGCATTTCGGCGGCCTGCCGCAAGCCATCGAGAATACATGGCGCATCGCCGGGCGCTGCCGGTTCGATTTCGAATTGGGCGATATCCGCTTTCCGCGTTTTCCGCTGCCGGAAGGCGAATCCGCCCTTGCCCGGCTGCGCCGGCTTGCCGAGGAGGGCATCCGGCGACGCTACGGCGCCCAGCCACGCGCGGAGACGCTCGAGCGGCTCGAGCGCGAGCTTTCCGTCATCGGCGAAGTCGGCTACGCCGAATACTTCCTCATCTTTCACGACATTGTCATCTGGGCGAACGCGCGCGGCATCGAGACGCTGGCGCGCGGCAGCGCCGCCGGCAGCCTGGTCTGTTACGCGCTCGGCATCAGCAATGTCTGCCCGTTCCGCTTCGGTCTCTCGTTCGAGCGATTCCTCAATCGTGAGCGCATGCAGTTTCAGAAGCTCGCTGATATCGACCTCGATCTGCCCTGGGACAAGCGCGACCAGGTGGTGCAATATGTCTTCGAGCGCTACGGCCATGAGCACGTCGCGATGATCGGCGCTTTCAACACTTTCCAGGGCCGCGCCGCCATCGCCGACATCGCGAAAGTCTTCGGTATCCCAGAGCGCGAGGTGCGCCGCTTCACCGAGCGGCTGCCACATTTTTCAGGTGACGCCGAAGCAGCCGTGCGCGAGCAGCCCGAATGCCGCGACCTGCCCTGTCAGGAAGAGCCTTACCGCACCGTGCTGCGCATGGTCACGCAATTTCAGGGCATCCCGCGCCACCGTATGATGCATCCCTGCGGGCTGGTGATCAGCGCCGATCCGGTCGCCGACCACATGCCCGTCTTTGAAAGCGCCAAGGGCCTGCTCACCACGCACTATGACATGGACGACGTCGAGGAACTCGGCCTGCTCAAAATGGATCTGCTCGGCCAGGCGGGCTTAAGCGTGCTGCGCGAGGCGCGCGACAATCTGCGCGAGAATCGCGGCCTCGATCCGGACCTGCACACCGCCTGTGACTGGAAAGACGCTGCCACCTGGGAGACGATCGCCACCGGCCAGGCGCGCGGCGTGTTTCACATCGAATCGCCGGCCATGACTTCCCTGCTTGTCATGACCAACTGCCGCGACATCGACTGCCTGACGGCGGTGGAATCGATTATCCGGCCCGGCGCGGCCAATGAGGGCAAGAAACGCGCCTTCGCGCGGCGGCATCAGGGCCTCGAGCCGGTCAGCTATGTGCATCCTTCGCTCGAGCCGCTGCTGGCCGATACGTACGGCCTGATGGCTTACGAAGAGCACATTCTGCTGGTGGCGAACGGATTCGCCGGCATGCCCTGGGGCCGCGCCGACATTCTTCGCCGCACGCTGGTGAAGAACAAGGACCGCAAGCGCATCGTGGAATTGGGCGCCGAGTTTCGCGAATATGCGTGCAAGAACGGCCGCTCGGAAGAGGAGACTGCCGCTGTCTGGCGACTGGTGGAGGACTTCGCCGGCTACATGTTCAACAAAGCACATTCAGCGGCGTACGCAGTGGAAGCCTTCCAGGGAGCGTGGTTCAAGACACGCTATCCGGTCGAGTTTCTCGCTTCGGTGCTGAGCAACCGCCGCGGCTTCTATGCGCCGATTCTGTACGTGCTGGAAGCGCTGCGCTGCGGCGCACGGTTCCTTCCGCCGGACGTGCGCCTCTCGGACGGGTCGCGTTTTCTGGTGCGAGCAGAGACCATTCGCCTGCCGCTCAACCAGATCAAAGGGCTCGGCCAGGATCTGGCCGATCGCATCGTCAAAGTGCGTCCCTTTGCCAATGCGGGCGAATTTTTTCGCAAAGTGAAACCGCAGCGGGCTGAGTGGATGGCGCTGCTCAAGACCGGCGCGCTGGACGGCTTCGAGGAGCCGCGCGGCCGGCTGTTCTGGCGATTCTGCCGCCTGGAAGCGGCCCTGCCCCGGCGTCAGCAGGAGTCCGCTTTGTTTGAAACATCCAGCCCCGATTCCGGTTTCGACAACGCCAGCCCCTCTCCGCGCTGGGAACACGAACTGCTCGGCTTCCCGGTCAGTGTCCATCCGCTCGAATATTTCGGTCCGCCCGTGGACTGGAGCCGCTACGTCACCGCCGAAGCGCTGCGGCGCCATCCCCAGCGCTATTTCGGAAAAGAGGTGCAGGTCTGCGGGCTGATCGTCGCCGACCGTATCCATCCCACTGACCGCGGCCCAATGAAGTTCTTGACACTGGCTGATTACACGGGATTCGTCGAGGTGTCGCTGTTCGCCGAAGCCTACCAGGCGTACGGCCATCTCACCGTGCAGCCGGTGGTGGCCGTCACCGCGGTGGCCGATCCGGCCGACAACCACAAGGGGTGCGCGCTGAACGGGATGAAAGTGAGCTTGCCCGCGGAGACACGAACAGCGGCAAGACGGTAGCAGAACTGTTGCGGGCTATACTTGTTCTCATGGCAATCACCAAGGTCTTTCGCAGCGGAAACTCACAGGCCGTCCGGATACCGAAGGAGTTCCAGTTCGATTGCGAGGAACTGGAAATCCTCAAGCGAGACGATGAAATTGTGCTCAGAAAACCTCGCCAAAACCTGCGTGAAGTTTTCGACATTCTCACGGGTTTCTCGAAGGACTTCTTCGCCGAAGGACGCGAGCAGCCGCATTTAGAGGAGCGTGAGGATCTCGGATGAAGTACTTGCTGGACACCGACATTTGCGTGTACATCTCCAACCGGGCGCCTGCACGCGTGATCGACTATCTGGAAAAACTCGAACAGGGCGACGTAGGCATATCGGTGGTCACATACCTGGAGCTGGTCTACGGGGCCTACCGGAGCCAGCATGTCGAAGCCAATCTCGCCCAAGCGGAGCGTCTCCGGGCGCAGGTTCCCGTTTTACCCCTGACGGATGGCGTCGCACACACTTACGGGCGAATCCGACTCGCGCTGCAAAGGAATGGAACTCCCATCGGCGCACATGACTTGCTGATTGCGGCTCATGCGCTTTTCCACGACCTTACGCTGGTGACGAACAACGTACGCGAGTTCAGGCGTGTGAAAGGGTTGCGAATCGAAAACTGGGTCAAGTGAGGCTGCGCGAGGCGGGCGACAATCTGCGCGAGAATCGCGGCGTCTTTGCTTTGCTGCATCGGGGCAGGCTGGAGCAGTAGACTCCAGGTGACGATGGGGCCCATCCTCCTTGTTCTGCTATTGGCCACAATACTCGACGGCGAGAATTGGCCGCAATGGCGAGGCCCGTCCGGAAGCGGAGTTTCCGCCGAGACGGGACTGCCAGTCGAGTGGGGCGAAAGGAACATCGCCTGGAAAGCGCCGCTGCGCGGGCTCGGCGTTTCTTCTCCGATTCGTGGTGGGTGCCGTAAGGAGCCAACTCCTTCATGAGCCGGTGCGGAATCGCGCAATTGAAAGCTCCTGCGGCCGAATCCAGTGGCGCCGTGGGAACTCCGAGTCGGCTCCCTGCGGGTATTCTATGAAGTGGTTGGAGAAGAAGGGGAGGTCGTGAACATTCTTGCGCTCGGAATCAAGACAGGGAATCGGCTGTTCATCGCCGGTGAGGAGATACGCATATGAAGACGATACAAATGCCGAAGGAATTACAGCCGTTTTTGAAGTTCGCCGAGTCTCTCGCCTTGAGCACGAATCCGCAGTTCCTGAGAATCATCGAGACAGCGCGAAACGAAATTCGAGAGGGGAGGACGATTTCCCTGGAGGCGCTTGAGAGAAAATTCGGGATCTCCCCGCCTAACAAGGCGTTGCACCGGACGCGCCAAAAAACGGCGCGCCGCTGAACGCGAAGCCGTCAGACAGTCCGGCAGCGGGGACAGTCTTTGTTGCATCGAGGCAGGCTGGAGCAGTAGACTCCAGGTGACGATGGGGCCCATTCTCCTTGTTCTGCTATTGGCCACAATACTCGACGGCGAGAATTGGCCGCAATGGCGAGGCCCGTCCGGAAGCGGAGTTTCCGCCGAGACGGGACTGCCAGTCGAGTGGAGCGAAAGGAACATCGCCTGGAAAGCGCCGCTGCGCGGGCTCGGCGTTTCTTCTCCGATCGTTTGGGGCGAGCGCGTGTTCGTGACGTACCAGGTCGGCGCCGGCGCCCTGCGGCAGGGGCGGCATCCGACGTTCGTGCAGAGCGGCGACCCGGTGGCGGCCGGCGAGCACCCGCTCGGCGGCGCACGCTCCGAAGGGATCGACGCGAAAATCACACTCGTCGTGGCCGCATTCGACCGCTCGACGGGCAAGCGGCTGTGGGAACATCCGCTCGATGCCGAAGGCGAGCTGCCGCCGGTGCACGAGAAGCGCAATCTGGCGACTTCGAGCGCTGTCACCGACGGTGCGCGCGTCTATGCCTGGTTCAGCAACGGGCAGACCATCGCGCTCGACATGAGCGGCAAGCTGGTGTGGAAGCGGCATCTTGGCCGCGACTACTCGGGATTCAACCTGGATTGGGGCCACGCGAGTTCCCCTGTGCTTTACCGGGACCGGCTGTTGTTGCTCTGTTATCACGGCGACGCCGCGTACCTGCTGGCTCTCGACAAACTCACCGGCAGGCAGTTGTGGAAGGTGGACCGCGGGAACGGGCTCAGGTCCTACAGCACACCGCTGGTGGTGGAAACCGGGCAAGGCGCCGAGCTGATCGTGAATTCAACCGAGCGCGTCGAGGCCTTTGATCCCTTGACGGGGAAGCCGCTCTGGCAGTTCGCCGAATCCACCCGCTTCGCCGTCCCGATGCCTCTCTACCACGGGGGCGTGCTGTACATGAGCCGCGGCTATCGCAGCGGCCCGTACATGGCTCTCGGTCCCGGCGGGCGCGGCGAAATCTCGAAGGAGCAACTGCTCTGGCACGCGGAAACCGGAGCGCCCTACGTCTCATCGCTGGTCTACCACGATGGGCTCCTCTATATGGCCGGGGAAATGGGAATCGTGTCGTGTGTGGACGCGAACAACGGCGAGCTGGTGTGGCGCGAGCGCCTCGGCGGCATCTACAGCGCCTCGCCGGTGGCGGCCGATGGCAAGATCTACCTGCTCAGCGAGACCGGTGACGCCATCGTGCTGCGCGCCGGGCGGAAGCTCGAGGTGCTCGCGCGGAACACGATCGGCGAGCAGATCATCGCATCGCCGGCCATTTCCGGCAGGCAGCTTCTCATTCGCACAGACCGGCATCTCATCGCGATCCGCGCGGGGGCGCAGTGAATGTCCCGGCTTGTTTGGGCCTTGCTCGCCGCCGGGCTCGCCCCAGAGCCGCCGGCAATCGTCTCCCTTGAGCCGCAGCCGC
>JACQDF010000305.1 GCA_016201205.1 Acidobacteriota bacterium | reverse complement strand
GTTCTGGCGTGACCCGGGCCTGAAAAGCCTGGGAGGCTTGACTGCGGGTCTGCTGGTGGCCGTTCTGGCGAAGCTTTCCATGCTTCCGCTCCTCGCCATAGCCCCGGTATTTGTTGTGGCCCGTCTTCTGAGGAACACGCGCAAAACGGACCGCGCCCGCGGCAGAGACACTCCGGTGTTCCTCAACGGCTTGGCGCCGCGGGCCGCGGCCTTTGCGCTTCTGAGAAACTCGCCCGCACAACGGAGCGCGGCGCGGCAGGTAACTCGAAGTTCCTCCCTGGGATGGAGGGCCGCGCCGGCCCTGTGCGGGCTTTACAGGAAGGGGAGCCCCCGGAAAGTCCTCGAAGTGTTTCTGCCGGCCGCGGGACTGGTCGCGGTCGTCTATTTCGGCGTACTCTGCGCCTCCCGGTTCGAAGCCTCCCGCCTGTCGGCGGACGAGTATCGCAGCGTTCGAGCTGATAGCAGCGTCCCTTGGGTATTCTTTCGCGTCAGCAAGGTTTTTCGGCTGATCCCGGTTCCCCGGCCTTATTGGGATGGCTTCTTGTCCTTATGCCATTCCGAAAGACAAGGGACGCCCGTTTTCTTCCTGGGGAAGAAAGAACCGCACGGCTCCCGCGCCTATTTCCTGGTTGCGCTGGCGTTAAAGACTCCGGTCGCGTTGCAGGCGCTCTTGCTGCTCGCGCTGGCCGGCGGGGTGTGGACGCTTGTCCGCACAGCCTCAACCTGGCCGCTCTTCTTGTTCGGGCCTGCGGCCCTCTACATCGCGGTGGCATCGTTCGCCTCACTGCAACTGGGCATTCGTCTGATTCTGCCGGCTTTGCCACTGGCTACGATTCTCTGTGGCCATCTGGCGGACTCGCTGTGCCGGTTCCGCCTCCAGTACGCGGTGGGCATTCTGCTCCTCCTCTTCGGTGTCGAGAGCCTGCGTTTCTATCCTTACGGCATCAGTTTTTTCAATCTGTGGGGAGGCTCCATCGTCCGCTCGATGGGCTATCTGGCCGACAGCAACCTCGATTGGGGACACGGCTTGCCAGCGCTGGCGGAATGGGTAAAGAAAAACGGCGTCTCGAAGATCAACCTCTTTTACTTCGGAACGGACACACCGTACCGTTATTTCCGTGACGAGGAAATGGTGCTGCAATCTCCTCCATGGTCAAAGGACCATGTTCAGGAGAAGGTGTTCCGCCCTGCTGAAGGATATTACGCCATCAGCGCCAACCTGCTGCCCGGCCATTTCTTTGACGATGAGTTTCGGGACTATTTCCAGGAGTTCCGCGGGAAAGCCCCAGTCCACGTCGCTGGTTACTCCATTCTTGTGTATCGAGTGGAGAAAACGACGCAACCAGGAGCGGAGTAGAGCCCGGAAGCCCGGAGGCGAAGAACCGGCTCGTACACCACGGCCGGGTAGCGATACACGGGCGCGCGCGGATCGTAGCGGTAATACGAGCCATGCGTGTAGTAGCCTCCGCCACGGTGGCAGTGCTTGCGGTAGTGCCTCGCGTAGTGCTTTGCAGAATGTCTGTCATGAGCCTGCAAAGAGCCTGCCGGCAGCAGAATGCAGGCTGCAAGCAATGTCGAGCGAATCAGGCTGGAAATCGCCATTGGTGGCCTCCTCGTTTCGGACAGACGAGGCTCCGCGGCCGCCGGTTGCAGGGAGATGATGAAGCCTCATTCATGAGAGCTGGTGTCGCCTGAACCCGACACATGTCAGCAGGGCCTGGCGGAGGGTCTGAACGCCTTCATTTCAACTTGTTGATTCCACGGGCCCCGAATAATGGAGTCCAGCGTGCCCCAAAACCACAAGATGACCAAACAACATGAGTTCCGTGACGCCACCCGAGTCCAGCAGAGCCTGCTGGCAGGCGTCGAGAAAAAAGTGCTGATCCGGATGGCTCAGCGCATGCCCGGCTGGGTGAGCGCGGATCACCTCACGGCGCTCGGCTTCGCCTCGATGATCGCCGCCGGTTTCAGCTATGCGGCCGCCGGCGGCCTCGCTACGGCTATTACGTCGACCACATCCTCGACGCGCTGAGCGCCGTCTTCCTGCTGGCTTTGGGAAACACCGTCGCATTCTTTCGGCCGCATTGCAGGATCTTCGGCCAGCAGTATCTCTTCTTTGACGTGGCCGGCGCGATCGGGGCTATCTGCATGTTCGCCGTGTTGATGATCTCAGTGGTGGCACTGGAAGTGGACCTGGGCGGAACGGCAATCCCCCCTGCGCAGCCTGCTCCGCTTCCAGGCGACCACCGGAGCCGCGTCGATCACCGGCAATCTGCTCGGGATGAAGTTCTTCGCCGGCCTCTTAGGTTTGCCGGTTGTGCCCGCCAACCTGCTGGTCATCGGCTGGATGTACGCCTTTAATTACCTGGTCGCTGACCGCTACGTTTTCCGTTTGCGATAATTGCCGTGGTCCGGATGTCTCAAACTCTGCTGGTGGTGGATGACGAAGCCGCGGCGCGGTTCGCTCTGAAGCGTGCTTTCGCAGCCGGCTGCTCGGTGATCGAAGCCGAGTCGGTCGAACAGGCGCGCCGGCAGATCCGCAAAGAGAATCCCGAAGTGATTCTGCTGGACTACACCATGCCCGGCGAGGACGGCATGGCGTTGCTCAAGGAGCTGGCCGGCGCCGGCGACCCGCCCGCGGTCATCATGATGACCGCCCGCGCTTTCGAACACGTGAGTTTGCGCCGTGAGGTCGAGAACCTGCGCCAGCGGCTCGCCGGCGAAGGGGAATTCGGGCGCATGAT
The DNA here is from genome assembly GCA_016201205.1 of Acidobacteriota bacterium. Taxonomy (GTDB): domain Bacteria; phylum Acidobacteriota; class Terriglobia; order Bryobacterales; family Bryobacteraceae; genus CADEFT01. Next base: position 9,468 of record JACQDF010000305.1, on the reverse strand, counting down.
CGGCAACTCACCGGCGATGCGCGAGCTTTTCCTGGCCGCTGAACGGGTGGCGGCGACCGATCTGGCTGTCCTGATCCTCGGCGAAAGCGGTACTGGCAAGGATCTGCTGGCGCAGGAGATTCACGCTCGCAGCGGGCGCGGCCGGGCAAGTTCGAGCTTGCGCATGGCGGCACGCTGTTCCTCGACGAGATTGGCGACATGACTCCGGCCACGCAAGCCAAGATCCTGCGCGCGGCCGAGTCCGGACAGATCGAGCGGCTGGGGGCAACCGCGCCCGTTCCGGTCGACGTCCGCATCATCGCCGCCACCCATCAGGATCTGCCGACTGCGATTCGCGAGGGCCGGTTCCGGCAGGATTTGTACTTTCGTCTGGCGGGCATGACGCTGCGCCTGCCGGAAGCTGACGTGCCAATGGCGCTCGAGCCGATCGCCGCCGCCGGCAGCTCGAACGAGCCGTACTTCCAGGCACGCGATTACAGGGAGGCGCGGCGCCTGTTTGAGGCCGAGTACCTTGCACGCAAGCTGCGCGAACATGGGGGAAACGTCACTCGGACGGCCGCGGCCATCGGCGTCGAGCGGCAAAGCTTACAGGAAAAGATCAAGCAATTGGGGATCGAGCGTGACTAACGGACGCCGGCTTGTTTCCGCAGTCGAGTTTGAACCATTGCTCGATGCCGCTGCCCGGTTTGTCTCGGAACAGGCCGCATCCGGCGAAGTGCTGCTGGTGGCGGCGACGCGTGGCGCGGCCGATGACCTGGTGCGGATGCGCTGCGGCAGCGCGGCCGGCGTGCATCGGCTGACGTTCACGCATCTGATCGCCGCGCTGACAGCCACGCCGATGGCGGAGCGCGGCCTGGCCCCGCTGAATCGCCTGGGCTCGGAAGCGATGGCTGCCCGCGCCGTGCACCGCCTGCTGAGCGCCGGCAAATTGCGCTATTTTGCCCCGGTCGCGCCGAGCCCCGGCTTCGCCCGCGCGCTCGAGCGCACACTGCGCGAGCTGCGTCTCGAACAGGCAACGCCGGAAACCGTGGCCGCCACCGGTCCGCCGGGCGAGGACCTGGCCGAATTGCTCCGCGTGTACGAAGAGGTGCTGGCGGAAAGCCGGCTGGCGGATTTCCCGGCGCTGCTGCGACTCGCGTTGCCGGTGCTCAAGCAAGGCGCCCATCGCTTCGATGGATTGCCTCTTGTGCTGCTGGATGTGGCCGTGGATTCCTCGCTGGTGGCGTCCTGCTTTGCCGAGCTGGCCTTGCGTGCGCCGCGGGCGCTGGCCGTGGTCCACTCGGGCGATGAAGGGACTCGCGAAAAGCTGGTGGAATCGTGCTGCTTCCGGGAACAGATCCTGGCCCTTCCGGAGGCAAACACGCTGGCACGCCTGCGGCGGCAATTGTTCATGACGTCAGGGGTCGAACGGGGGCCGCGGGATGAGCAGTTCGATTTTTTTTCGGCCGCCGGCGAGGGGCTGGAATGCACGGAGATCGCGCGGCGTATCCACACTCTCGCTGGCGAAGGTGTTCGCTTTGACTCGATGGCGATTCTTCTGCGCAATCCGGAGCGCTACCAGCCGCTCGTCGAAGAAGCATTGAATCGCGCCGGGGTTCCGTTCTACTTCACCCGGGGCAGCGTGCGTCCGGATGCAGCGGGCCGCGCATTTCTCGCTTTGCTGGCTTGTGCACTCGAGAATTTCACCGCCACGCGCTTCGCCGAGTACCTTTCGCTGGGGCAAACGCCGCCCTCTGAGAAGCAGCGTGTGATGGCGGCGGGCGCCGCCGGCTTCATCGGAGCGGAAGACGACCTGCTGTCGCGCGAGGAGTTTGTCGCCGAAGGCGGGGAAGAGGAGCAGGAAACCGCCGCGCCGGCCACGCCGGCAGCGTGGGAGAAGCTGATTGTCGACGCCGCCGTCGTGGGCGGAAGAGAGCGCTGGCAGCGCAGGTTGCGAGGCCTTGAAAACGAGCTTACGCTGCGCCTCGAGAAACTTGCGGAAGAGGACGAGGCGCTGCGGAGCCATCTCGAGCGGCAGATCGAGCTGCTTGGCAACCTGGAACGGCTGGCGCTGCCGGTGATCGCCAGACTGGACGCGCTGCCGCAATCCGCCTCCTGGCGCGATTGGCTCGAGTTGCTGGGCGGGCTGGCGCAGATGACGCTGCGGCGGCCGGGCTCCGTGCTGCTCGCCCTGAACGAGCTGTGGGCGTTGAGCGAAGTGGGGCCGGTGACCCTGGAAGAGGTGTTCCTGGTGCTCAGGGAGCGTCTGCGTTTCTTGCGGCGGCCTCCGCAGAAGCGGCGGTACGGGCAAGTGTGGATCGGAACCATCGACGAAGCGCGCGGGCAGTCCTTCGACATCGTATTCCTGCCGGGGCTGGCCGAGGGAATGTTTCCGAAAAAAGCGCTCGAGGATCCGCTGCTCCTCGATGGCGCCCGGAGGCGCGTGGGGCCGGCGTTAGCCTGCCGGGACGACCGTGTAGCCGAAGAACGCCTGCGCCTGCGCATCGCCGCGGCGTTGGCGCGCCGCAAGCTGGTGGTCTCGTATCCGCGCATGGACGTGACGCAAAACCGGCCGCGCGTCCCCTCGTTCTACGCGATGGAAGTGGTGCGGGCGGCCGAAGGGTGGTTGCCGGATCTGAAGGAATTCGAGCGGCGGGCGGCCGCCGGCGCTTTGACGCGGCTGGGCTGGCCCGCGCCAGCGGACGCGCGCCAGGCCGTGGATGCTCAGGAATTCGATCTGGCGAAGCTTCATGCGGCCTTGAGCGGGCCGCTGGGACAGGCGCACGGAGCGGGGCGCTACCTGTTCAGCCTGAACCCGCACCTCAAACGCGCCGTCACGGCGCGCCACTTGCGATGGGAGAAGAAATGGTCCACCGCGGACGGCCTCCTCCACGGTGGAGAGCAGACGCGGGCGCTGCTGGCCGGGCACGGACTGCGGAAACGGCCGTGGTCGGCATCCTCTTTGCAGCATTTCGCGGCATGCCCGTATCGTTTCTTGCTGAACGGAATCTTCCGGCTCAAGCCCCGGCAGGAATCAGTGGCGCTCGAAGAGATGGACCCGCTGACGCGCGGATCCCTGTTCCACACTGTGCTTTACCGATTCTTTCGCCGCCTGGCCGGCGGCGGGAACGACCTGGAGCGCCTGATGGACAGCGCGCTGGATGAAGTGGCAGCGAAATTCGAAGAGGATCTGGCGCCCGCCATCCCGCGCGTCTGGAAAGGCGAAGTCGAAGACGTGCGAGCGGACTTGCGTGGCTGGCTGCGGCGGTGGCTGGACGAGCGCGCCTCCTGGGAGCTGTTGCATTGCGAGTATGCCTTCGGGCTGCCGGGCGAGCAAGGGCGCGATCCGGCCAGCTCACCCGAACATGCTCAAATCCTCGACGGCGTGCTGCTGCGCGGTTCGATCGACTGGATTGAGCGCCACCTTGCTTCCGGCTTTCTGCGCGTCACCGATCACAAGACGGGCAGGACGCCCAAGCTGCGGCCGCGCCACATCGGCCGGGGCGTCGTGCTCCAGCCATTGTTGTATGCGCTGGCGGCGGAGCAAAAGCTGGGGCAGCCAGTCAAATTCAGCCGGCTGTATTACTGCACGCACCGTGGCGGCTATGAGCCCGTCTCAATCGCCGTAAGCGAGGAGGCCAAGGCGGACCTGAAGGAAGCGCTCGGGCACATCGACCGCGCAGTGACAAACGGGCTGCTGCCGGCGGCGCCCGACTCCGGCCACTGCGAGTATTGCGACTACCGCATCGTTTGCGGGCCTCGGGAAGAAGAACGAGTCCGGAAGCGCAAACCGCCGCTGGATTTTCTGGTAAGGCTGAGGAACATGCCATGATTGCCGGCGCCAGAACAGCCGACGATGCGGCCCGGGATCGCATTCGCAACTCGCTTGCCGAGAGCCTGCTGGTGGAGGCCGCTGCCGGGACGGGCAAGACCACGGAACTGGTGCGGCGAATCGTGAACATCCTGCGCCAGGGGCTTACCACCATCGACCGGATCGTGGCCGTCACCTTCACCCAGAAGGCGGCCGGCGAGCTGAAGCTCCGTCTGCGGCAGGAGCTGGACCGAGCCCGCCAGGAATCGGGGATCCCGGAAGAGCAAAGCAGTCTCGAACACGCACTGGCCCACCTCGAGGAAGCCGCCATCGGAACCATTCATGCTTTCTGCGCGCAGATTCTGCGGGAGCGCCCCGTCGAGGCGCGTGTCGATCCGGATTTCGAGGAAATGGACGAACCCGCGGCCAAACGGATCTATGCCGGCGTGTTCCGGCGGTGGCTCGAAGAAAAGCTGAACTGCGAATCGCCGGGATTGCGGCGCGCGCTTGCACGGCTGGCGGTTCGGGAGGAGCGCGAGCTGGAGTACACACCCTTCGAGTCGCTCGAGCAGGCCGGCTGGCGGCTGATGGAATGGCGTGACTTTCCGGCCGGGTGGCAGCGGCCGCCGCTGGATCGGGAAACGGTGATCGACGGGCTGATCGAGAATGTTCGTGCGCTTGGAGCGCTGGGGAAATACAACAAGAAACTGGCGGAGCCCGTCCGGGACATGCAGCACTGGATCGAGCGGCAGCCCCGGGATTACGACATGCTCGAAGGGCTGCTGTTCCGTTTGTGGCGCGAGTGGAAGAAGGAGGACAAGAAAGTTCCGGATGCCAGGCTTCTGGCTGCCCTTGACACTCTTCGCCCCGTGATGAACGCCGATCTGGCCGCCCAAGTACGCGCCGAGATGTGGGAGCTGGTCGGATTGTACGGCCAGGCCAAGCAGCGCGCCGGGAAGCTGGATTTCGTCGATCTGCTGCTGCTGGTGCGAAACCTGGTTCGCGACAACGAGCAAGTCCGCGGCTACTTGCAGGACAAGTACACCCACTTGCTCATTGACGAATTCCAGGATACCGATCCGTTGCAGGCGGAGATTCTGCTGTTGCTCGCCGCCGATGATGCGCGGCAAACCAACTGGCTTGAAGTGCGGCCCGCGCCGGGAAAGCTGTTTCTGGTAGGGGACCCGAAGCAGTCGATCTACAAGTTCCGGCGCGCGGACGTGCATCTCTACCAGACTTTGCTCGAGCGGCTCGAAGCACGCGGAGTCGGCGTCGTGCATCTGACGCGGAGCTTCCGTTCCGTTCCCACCATTCAGAAATGCGTGAATGCGGCTTTCCAGGCGGAGATGAAAGGCGACCGCCAGGCGGCGCAGCCGGACTACGTGCCTTTGGAAGAGCACCGCGAGGATCCACCCGGGCAGCCGGCCGTGGTCGCGCTGCCGGCGCCCCGTCCTTTCGGTTTCCGCGGCATCACGAAGGCGGCGATTGATTCGTGTTTTCCTGGCGCGGTGGTGGGTTTCGTTCAGTGGCTGCTCGAGGAAAGCGGCTGGCGGGTGGAAGATCCCGAACAGCCGGGTGTCCGCGCTCCAGTGCGCGCACGCGATATTTGCATCCTGTTCCGGCGCTTCATGAACTGGGGACAGGATCTCACCCGCCCGTACGCCCGGGCCCTGGAAGACCGCGGCATCCCGCATCTGCTGGTGGGCTCGAAAACGTTCCACTGGCGAGAGGAAATCGACACCGTGAGAGCCGCTCTGACCGCGATCGAGTGGCCCGAGGACGAGCTGGCCGTGTTCGCCACGCTGAAAGGAGCGCTCTTCGCGGTCCCGGATCACGTCTTGCTGAGCTACCGGCTCGAGGCGGGGAGCCTCGATCCGTTCCGCCCAGCGCCGGACGGCTTCTCGAAGGATTGCCAGGCGGTGGTGGATGCGCTCGGGCTGTTGCGGGAGCTGCATCTGGGACGGAACCGGCGTCCGATTGCTGAAAGCGTATTTCTGCTGCTGGAAGCGGCACGCGCGTGGGCCGCGTTCGCTGTCCGCCCGGCGGGCCACCAGGTGTTGTCGAATGTGCGCCGGGTCATCGACCTGGCGCGGCAGTTTGAAACCGGCGGAGGCATCTCTTTCCGCGGTTTCGTCGAGGAGCTGAATTCGCAGGCTGATAAAGCCGAGTCGGCGGAGGCCCCTGTGCTCGAAGAAGGCGCGGATGGCGTGCGCATCATGACCGTGCACGCAGCCAAGGGGCTTGAATTTCCAGTGGTGATTCTGGCGGACATGACGGCCAACATCTCGCTGGCGAATCCGGAAAAGCACGTGGATTCGCAGCGTGGGCTTTGCGCCATGCGGTTGCTGGGATGCGCGCCGCTGGAGCTTGTCTCGCAGGAGAGCCTCGAGAAAAAGCGCGAACAGGCCGAAGGCGTACGAGTGGCGTACGTGGCGGCGACGCGGGCTCGAGATCTGCTGGTGGCGCCGGTGATCGGAGGGGCAGAGCCGTCCGGGTGGTGGACCTCGCCTCTGAACAAGGCGGTGTATCCGTCGCATCAGCACCGCCGGGCCTCCCGGCCGGCGCCGGGCTGTCCCAGGTTTGGCGAGGTCTCCTTGCTCGGCGCTCCCCACCCCGATGAGGAAAAAGACAGCATCCGGCCGGGGCTTCACGAGGCGAGGGGGGGCGGACATCGCGTCGTATGGTGGGATCCGGCGCTGCTGCCGGAAGTGGAAGAAGAGCGCTTTGGGGAACGCCAGAAAGAAGTTTTCGCAGACGACGCCGCCGCCGAGGCTGCCGGGCTGGCGGAGCATGCACGATGGCATGAACAGCGCGAGGCGCTGCTCCGCGATGGCGCCCGACCGACGGTCACGTTGCGCACGGCCAGTGAGGCGGAAGAACCGCCGCCGGGCTGGGCGGGCGAGGTTCTGGTCGAGTACGCGGAGCGAAACCCCGCCCGGCCTTCCGGCAAGCGCTTCGGCACGCTGGTGCACCATGCGCTGCGCGATGTGCCGCTCGATGCAGGGCAGGACCAGATCGATGCGCTGGCGCAATTGCAGGCGCGATTGCTGGCTGCGCCCAAGGAAGAAACAGAGGCTGCGGCGTTTGCCGTCCGGATGGCCCTGCGGCATCCTTTGCTCGAGCGCGCCCGCACCGCCCGCCGGCGTCATCGCGAGTATCCGCTGACGCTGGCTTTGCGGGAAGGCGAGCTGCTCGAGGGCGTGATCGACCTGGCGTTCGAGGAGCACGGGCAGTGGGTCATTGTCGACTTCAAGAGCGATGCCGACATGGAACCCGTGCTCCCGCGCTATCGCTCGCAAATCGCCTGGTATGCGTTGGCGCTCGGCAGGATCACCGGCATGCCCGTGCAGTGTTATTTGTTAGCCGTGTAAAGTAAACAGCATGGACCGGCGAGCCTTTCTTTCTTCCATGACGGCGCCCCTGTCGCAGACAGCGCGCCGTGCCGCGCCGCGGCGCACCAATGTGGTGATGTTCATGACCGACGATCACGGCGCTTGGGCCATGGGCGCTTACGGTTGCGGCGAGATGCACACGCCAAACCTGGACAAGCTGGCCGCCGAGGGCGCCAGGTTCACCCGCGCCTATGCCTGTACGCCGGTCTGCTCGCCGAGCCGCATGACGTGGCTCACCGGGCGCATTCCTTCCACCCATGGCGTACAGGATTGGCTGCGGCCGGTGGACAGCTTCGGAGAGAAGACGCGCCGCTGGCTGGATGGGCATCCCACGTACTCGGAGATTCTGTCCAGGAACGGCTACACGCTCGGCATGTGCGGCAAGTGGCACATGGGCGGCGATGACAAAGCGCAGGCTGGCTTCAGCTATTGGGCCACCGTGCCGGGCGGCGGCGGCACCTACCGGAATCCCGAGTTTGTCAAGAACGGCGTGCGCGTCCACATCAACGAATACAAGACCGACGCCGTGGGTGATTGCGCCGTCGAATTCCTGGACCAGACCAAAGGCCGCCCGTTCTATCTGCTGACGCCGTTCTATGCGCCGCATACGCCGTTCGATTTCCAGCCCGAGCCGTACCGCGCTCCGTACAGGGACGCGGCGTTCTCGTGCTTTCCGGATACCCCGATGCACCCGTGGCAGAACCGCGGCTTGCGGACGCATCACCGCAACCGCGGGAGCATGCGCGCCTACTCGGCGCTGATTACCGGCATGGATCACAACGTGGGCCGCATCGTTCGCAAGCTGGAAACGATGGGCGTGCGCGACAACACGCTCATCGTCTTCACCGCGGACCAGGGCTGGAACGCCGGACATCATGGCGTTTGGGGCAAGGGCAACGGGACTTGGCCGTTCAACATGTATGACGAATCGCTCCGTGTGCCGCTCTTGTGGAATCACCCGGGGCGCATCCGGATGGGCCAGGTCCTCACGCCGATGGTTTCCAGCTACGACTATTTCCCGACCATCCTGGATTATCTTGGCATTGCTGCGCCGGCGGACCCGAGGCGTCCAGGGCGAAGTTATGCGGCTCTCTTGCGCGAAGAGAAGCCGGCGTGGGAGAACCGGCTGTTCTTCGAGTACTCCTTTGTGCGCGGCGTCCGCACCGAGAATCTGAAGCTGATCCGGCGGACCAAGGAGTGGCCGGGGGAGCTATACGACCTGGAGCGCGACCCGGGCGAAACCACGAACCTCATTGACGATCCGGCCTACTCGAAGCAGTCGGCGTCACTCAGCGCCGAGATGGACGGCTGGTTTTCACGGCTCGGTGCGCCGCCGCTCGAACAATGGCGCGGGACGACGAAGCAGGAGCTGACGGTGTACGAGAGGTAGGCGCGGCGCAGGCACGGCTTACTCCACCTGGCTCCGCCGGAACGGCGTCAAGTCCGTCCGCGACTCGGTGTCGTTCTCGTATTGCAGCCAGACCGGAGCATTGTCTTCGAGCTTGTCGGGCTCCGTGCAGGTGAAGATCAGCAGCGTGTTCTGCATGTTTCCGTAGCGGTACGCGCGCACTTCGTAGCCGCCCACGTGCAGCACGGGATCGAGGGCTCGCACCGGAAACGGCTCGTCGGCGGTGACGTGAAACTCGATCCCATGGGCCTCGGCCGCACGGCCTTCTTTCGTGTCCAGGCGCGCCGCGCGGCGGGCCTTGTAGCGGACGCCCTTGAAACCGGGAACCGCCGGCAAAGCGGCTCCGAGCATCCCTGCCAACAGCAAAGCGAATCGGCGGCGATTCATGGCATGCCTCCTTTAGCGCGGGCTGAGATGGACATCGCTGAGAAAGATGGCTCCCTCTCGCTGCCTGTCGAAAACGAACCGGATGGCTGTGATTCGGCTGAGGTCGGCGCCGCGGAAGTCCGCCGTCGGAATGCGAATCGAGCTGAGCACCGAGCGCCGGAAAACGGAGCCCGTGGGAAATGGAATCGGCTTCACCTCGCCCGCGACCACCGCGCTCGAAGTGTTGCCGGCGGCATCGGTGAGCCGCACCGAGAAGTTCTGGCTGGCTGGCGTGTTCGGATTGCGCGGATCGAACTGGGCGGCGACGCGGAACGCCAGCACACGGTAGCTCGAAAGGTCGCGCCGGGCGCCGCCGAGTCGCCCCGGGGAATTGCACCCCGAGGCGCTCACAGAACCGGACGTAAGCCTCTCGACTTATCCGGCTCGTGCCACCCAATGAAGGCTGCCGCCTTCCGTCGAAACCAGCGAGTTCCTCCTGTTGCCAGTTGACC